>JBOFQV010000307.1:0-3160 GCA_051650705.1 Clostridium sp. | reverse complement strand
GAATGGAAAAGGGAAATGGTTATACAAGCTAAGGACTTTTTAGAGAATCCTGATGATTATTTAGAGTTTCCTAAGGAAGAGGACTATAATGAAGAAAATATTATGATTCATTTCATAAAATCCTTAAAGGAAGATGAGGAGAATTATAATAAGCTAAAAGGTGCTATTAGACATGATGTTTCAATTAAGGCATTTAAGGAAGAGTTATTTTCTATTGGACTTTCAGATGAATGGTATGATTTTAGGGAAGAGAAGTTTTTAGAGATTGCTAGAGAATGGTGCATTAAAAATAATGTGGAGTATACAGAAGAGTAGGGAGGAATTTCAAATGATAAAGAGTTTTGAGGTTAAGAAGAAGGATGGAACTTTAGAGATGGCTAAGGTGATTCTTTTAGATGATTCTCATATTGAAAGCATAATGGAAATACAACAAGAGGTTTATAATGGATTAGATAATAAGGAATTATATTCTCCTTCAAATGAAGATGAGTTTTTGGATTACATAAAGAGAGAGGGAATAATTCTTGGTGTGACTAATAGCTCAGATGAATTAATTGCTATGGGAGTATTCATTATGAATGGGATGGATTCTCATAATTATGGATATGATATTGGAATAAGTGGAGAGGAACTTTTAAAGGTTGGACAAATTGAATCAACAATAGTTAAACCTGAATATAGAGGTAATTCTCTTCAACTTAAGATTTGTGAAATTCTTGAGGAGCTTGGAAAAGAAAAAGGAACAGAAATAATGACAGCAACAGCTTCTCCATTAAATAGCTTTAGTGTAAATACATTTAAAAAGCTTGGATATGAGATAGTTTTAGAAAAAATAAAATATGGTGGACTTAGAAGATACGTAATGAAAAAGGAGTTTTAATTTTAGAGGTAACACTAGGTTGAAAAATTTTATAGTTAGAAATACCTTCAGCAGAGCTGAGGGTATTTTTTTATTACAAAATTGTTACTTTCTTTATTAAGTTTGAGAGGGTGTTGTTACTTTAAGATGATATTATATGAGGAATGAATAGTAACATGTTTGAAATTGTGTAAGAAAATGGGTATAATTTATTAAAAGGGGGAGAGTGTATGGGTCTTTATTTAAGAATTAAGAGAATGGGGAAACTTGCTGGATTAATTATAATATCCTTGGCTTTATCAATGACTATTATTAATTCTAGTCTTGTTCAGTTTAGGTTCTCTGAAAGTCAAGCTAATGCATTAGAAACATTGTTTAATAAGGAAAACACATATTTGTTTACTTATGAAGGATATGATGGAAGTTTTGAAGATAGTCTTAAGGATAGCCAAGAGATGTACAACCATATTGAGGTGTTGAAGAAAAAGGGATTGGTTAGTAATTCGTATATTTATAATCCTTATGGCCCTGTAACAGAGATTCAAAAATCTGCAAAAACATATGAAGAGCTTGAGAGAGCGCGTTACTTTAATAGAAGTATTGTTATGGATTGGGATTTTTATAAGAGAAATGGACTTGAGATTATAAGAGGAAGAGGATTTACAAAGGAGGAATTTGAAAAGCGATGGAATGATGGTGTTGTTCCTGTTATTGTTGGGATAGAAAATGAAGAGGAATTAAATGGGAAATACAAATTTTACTATAATTCAATAGAGAAGAATGAGAATGGGAAATATGAAATTAAGGACTTTATGGGGGAGTATGAGGTTGTTGGAGTTTATAAAACTAAATCAGTACCTTTAATTGATATTAATGATAGAAGAGATCAATTAACTCCAAGTAGTGAAGATGCTTTTGTAATATTTCCTACTAATAAGGGAAATGAATTTTATAATTTGCATAGATTTGGAGTTTATTTAGAGCTTCAAGATGGGGTTAGCCCAGATGAAATTCTTAAGGAATTTGAGGATGCCTCTAAGCAGATGGAAGTGAGTAAGTATGTATCTCTTGGGGCAACATCATCAGTTGTTTCTGCTTTATCTTTAGATAGGGAATCAACACTTTTCCTTGGAGCAATTTTATTAATTCTTTCAATACTTGGAGCAATTTCCATGATGATTGGACACTTTATGAAGAGACAGCTTGAGATTGGGGTCAAACAATCAATTGGAGCAAGTATGCAAGTTGTTTTTAAAGAAGTTTTTAAAGATATGTTATTTATTTCATGGGTGGCTACTTTCATGTCATTATATTTTACACTTTTAATAAATAAGGCACCATATGAAAGATGGGTATTAATTACTAATTTCATTGTTTCAATAATTGTAGCATTCTTAATTACAATACTACCAATATTGAAAATAAAAAGAATTGAAATTGTTGATTTAATGAGAAAGAGGTGATTTTAATGATTGAAAAGTTATTGTTAAAAAAGAATAGATTAAAGGGATTAATATTTTTCCTTTTTGCTTTTACACTAGCTATATTTACTTTTTCTGTGGGGAAAAGTGCAACAGATTCTCAAAAGTCAAAATATTTGAAGTACAATCCAAAATATAATAAGGTTTTAGTTTTTAATGAGGTGGAAGGCTTTACTATGGAAGGGTTAATGGAATCCTTAAAATATGAGCAGGTTTCTATTCAGCTAGTTAAAAAGGTGGACAACACTACAGTTAAATATAAAACCTATGCAAAGACAGATGGAATATTTGTTGAGGAGAGCATGACTAGTGGGAATAGCTTTGGAAAAGATGATTTTAATAAAAAGAAAAATGAGGTAATTGCAACATCAGCAGTTAAGGATGAGGAACTTAAGGTAGCTTATGTAAATAATGATGGAAAAAGAATTGAAACACAGCTAAATAAGGTTGGGGAAAGCTATGATAGAGATGGATTTGTAACCATGCCATATCCACTATATAAGGAAAGTTTTGGAGAAGTAAATTTAAATGATTCATCAGTGACCATTGTTATGGCTGGATATGAGTATGAGCTTGATAAAGCAACTAAGGCAATTCAAAAGGAAATTGAGAAGAGAGGGTTAAAGGGATATATGAAAACTAAGGATTATATTCCATACAACACAAGTAAGGATTCTTCAATGACTAAGGCAATACTAGCACTAATTATTGGTGTTACTATTGTTAATTCAGTTGGAATATCAACTATTTGGGTTGAGTCAAGAAAGAAGGAAATTATTTTAAGAAAGATAATGGGAGCGACAGATTTTAAAATTTCTCT
>JBOFQV010000306.1:0-2734 GCA_051650705.1 Clostridium sp. | reverse complement strand
TAGAACACCCCTTTTTACTTTATGACTTTATTATAGAAAACAATTCTCTCATTACCCTCACAGCAAGTTGTAATATTATTACAATATTGTAATAATTTAATATTATTATTATAAAAGTTCATTAAACATTTTAACATATTGCTTTTTAACAGTTGTCACCATTAACATATAAAGTGAAATAACAACAAATAATAAGAAGAAATATATTGGTGGTAAAAAGTGCATTCCAAGTGCATTACCAAAAGTTGTATAAGGAATTATGGTTCCTACTATAATTGCTATTGTAGTGCAAATTATTACCTTTGATGAGGCTCTACTTTGAATAAATGGTATCTTTGGTGTCCTAATCATATGAATTACAAGTGTTTGAGTCCAAAGGGATTCAACAAACCACCCTGCATTAAATACCATTATAAATAAAACATCATTTACTCCTGGATCACCATATGCCCCTCCACATACTAGAGGACAAATAATAAAATACATTATTAAATAAGTTAATATATCAAAAACTGAACTTGTTGGTCCTATCCATTTCATAAAGGAACCAATTGAACTTGCATCCCATTTTCTTGGTACACTTAAGAACTCTTTGTCTACATTATCCCATGGAATTGAAATACAAGATATATCATAAATTAAATTTAATACTAATAATTGCGCTGGTAGCATTGGTAAAAATGGTAGAAATGCTGAGGCAACTAAAACACTAAACATATTTCCAAAGTTTGAGCTTGCTGTCATCTTAATATACTTAATTATATTTCCAAAGGTTTTTCTCCCCTCAATTACTCCTTTATCTAAAACAGTTAAGTCCTTTTCTAGTAGAATTATATCTGCTGATTCCTTTGAGATATCTACTGCAGTGTCTACTGAAATACCAACATCAGCCTTTTTCATTGCTGGAGCATCATTTATTCCATCACCCATAAAGCCAACAACGTGTCCATTTTCTCTTAAAACTCTAACTATTCTTTCTTTTTGCTTTGGAGATAGCTTTGCAAATATATTTACTCTTTCAACCTCTTCCTTAAGCTCCACATCACTCATTTCTTCAATTTCACTACCCATTAAAATATCAGGTGATTCTATATTAACCTTTTTACAAACATATCTTGTAACTTTTTCATTATCTCCTGTTAAAACCTTAACTTGTACACCATGATCATTTAATTTTTCAATAGCTTCTATAGCTGTTTCCTTTGGTGGATCTAAGAATGCTATATAACCCATTAAAACCATATTTCTTTCATCCTTAACAGAAAAATCTCCTTCCTTTGATGGATTTGTTTTTTGAGCTACTGCTATAACTCTCATTCCCTCAAAGTTTAAATCCTCTGCTGTTTTTAATATTTCTCTCTTAACATCTTCGTTAAGTTCTACAACTTCTCCCTTATATTCTGCATGGGAACATATTTGTAGCATTTCTTCAACTGCTCCCTTTGTAATCATTTGTGTTTTATCATTATTATCCTTTAAAACTACTGACATTCTTCTTCTTGAGAAATCAAAAGGAATTTCATCAACCTTTTTATAGTTTTCTTCTAAATCCTTTAATCCATCCTTTACACCATGCTCTAAGATGGCAACATCCATTAAGTTTTTTAATCCTGTTTGAAAAGCACTCACTAAATATCCATGCTTTAATACTCTTATTTCATCATTTCCATGAATATCTAAGTAACGCTCTAATATTATTTTATCCTCTGTAAGTGTCCCTGTTTTATCTGTACAAAGCACATCCATAGCTCCAAAGTTTTGAATTGAATTTAAGTTTTTCACTATGGTTTTACTTTTTGCCATTGACATAGCACCCTTAGCAAGGTTTGTTGTAACAATCATTGGTAGCATTTCTGGTGTTAATCCTACTGCAATAGAAATTCCAAAAAGAAATGCTTCAACCCAATCCCCTTTAGTTATTCCATTTACAAAAAACACTATAGGAACCATAATTGCCATGAATTTTATTAAAACTAAGCTTACGGAATTAACTCCCTTATCAAAGCTTGTCATTTCTCTCTTTTCATTTAATCCTTCAGCCATTGTTCCTAGTATTGTGTTATCTCCAATGGAAACAATAACTCCATGAGCTGTTCCACTTATAACATTAGTTCCCATAAATGCTAGGTTTTCAACTTCTAGAGGATTGTTAGTATTCTTTTTTGATTCTCCACTATATTTTTCTACTGGTTCTGACTCCCCTGTCATTTGAGATTCACTTATGAACAAATCCTTAGCTGAAATAATTCTTATATCTGCTGGAATCATATCACCAGCTGAAAGTTTAATAATATCACCTATAACTAACTCCTTTATAGAAACTTCCCTTTCACTTCCTTCTCTAATTACAGTTGAGGTTGTTTTTATCATATTTTTAAGCTTTTCTCCAGCCTTATTTGATTTTCCCTCTTGAACCAACTTTAAAACTCCACTTATTATTACCATTGTCCCAATTATGATAACTGTTTTAAAATCCTTTTCCTCTGGAGCTGCAAAAACATAGTCCATTAAAAATGAAATAAATGCTAGTAAAGTTAATACAATTGTAAATGGATTTACAAATGAGCTAAAAATTCTTTTTGGTAGAGTCTCTTGATTTTTATTGGTAATTTCATTTAATCCAAACTCCTCTCTACTCTTTAAAACTTCTGAATTCTTTAACCCTTCTTCCCTTGTATTTAATTCACTTAATACCATTTGTTCTGCCATTTTACCTATAGCTATTAATTTCTTA
>JBOFQV010000305.1:0-3719 GCA_051650705.1 Clostridium sp. | reverse complement strand
AATATTTATAATTCAACAAAGATAAATGGAGTAAAGCTTATATGTAAAACAAGTGGTAAGGACTTTGAAATATATAAAAATGGGAAATGGGAAAAAACTTTTTTAAAGGGAGTTAGTATGGGGGCAGGAAAGCCAGGATATTATCCAGGTGAGTTTGGAATTACAAAGGAAGAATATTTAAGATGGTTTAAGGAAATTAAGGATATGAATGCAGATGTAATTAGAGTATATACCTTACATATGCCTGCATTTTATGAGGCTTTATTTGAGTTTAATAGATATAGAGTAGACCCATTATATTTGATACAAGGTGTATGGGTTGATGAGGAAACTATGGTTGAAAAAAGAGATGTATTTGATGATGAGGTAATTCTTAAATTTAAAAATGAAATTAATACAATTATAGATGTACTTCATGGTAATGGAAAGGTTGAAAAAGATATTGCTAGAGGATATGGAGAGTATAAAAGAGATGTTTCACCTTATGTTGTTGGATATATTTTAGGAATTGAATGGGATCCTAATGTTGTGTACGAAACTAATTTAAAGCATAGTAAAATGGAGCAATTTAATGGGAAATGGCTTTATACAGAAAATGCAGAACCAATTGAAATATTCTTTGGACAAGTTGGAGAAAGTGCTATTGATTATGAAATAGAAAAGTATAAAACACAAAAAGCAATAGCTTTTACAAATTGGCTTCCTACAGATATTATTCCTCATGAAAATGAACCAGAGGCGGAAAATAGACTTGTAGACATAAATACTCAAAATGTTAAAGCTAAAGAAGGCTTTGAGGCTGGTCTTTTTGCATCCTATCATATATATCCATATTATCCTGACTTTTTAAATTTTGAGGAGAAGTATAGTGAGTTTAAGGATGAAAATAATGAGGGGAATTCATATAGAGCATATCTTAGAGATTTAATAAGTAGATATGATATTCCTGTAATTGTTGGGGAGTTTGGAGTGCCAACCTCTAGGGGAATAGCTCATGAGGATTTAAGTCGTGGCTTTAATCAGGGGATGATTGAGGAGAAGGCACAAGGAGAAATGAATAGTAAAATGATTGAAGAAATATATGATGAGGGCTATGCTGGAGCATTGATATTTACCTGGCAGGATGAATGGTTTAAGAGAGCTTGGAACACTATGGATTATGATTATTCTCAAAGTAGAGCTTATTGGTCTGATAGAATGACTAATGAAAAATATTTTGGACTACTTTCTTTCGATCCAGGAGAAAAGAGAAGTAAGTTTTATAATGATGGAAATGTTGGAGAGTGGAAGGAAAGCAATGTTATTTCAGAGGGAGAAAATTTAAAGCTATATGGAAGTGGGGATGAAGGATATATATATTTGAGAATTAATAAAAAGGATTTAGATTTATCTAAAGAGGAAATTATTATTCCAATAGATGTTACAGAAAATTCTGGTGGAGAAAAAATAGAGGGTTATGATTTTACCTTAAATAAAGGATGGGATTTCTTTATAAAAATATCTGGAAAAGAGGATGGAGAGATTTTTGTAAATTCCTATTATGATATTTATAAGTTTCTGTATGAGAAAAAAATAGAGAAGGATAAGGGTTCAAATAAATATAATTCTATTTATAATTTTGTTTTAGGTGAATTTAATTTACCAAAGAGTGGAGCACATGTTGACATGAAAGGGGTTAATGTTGGGAAGCTTATTTATGGTAATGGAAATCCTAAAAGTGATGAATTTAATTCATTATCAGATTTTTATATAAATGGGGATAACATAGAAATTAGAATACCTTATCTTATGTTAAATATTGCAGATCCATCTACTAAAAAGATTTTGGGAGATTTTAATGAAAAGGAAAAGATTGAATATGAAAGCTTTGAGGGAATTAATATAGGAGCTTATGTAGTTTCAAATGGTGAGGTAAAAACCTTTGGAGAAATGAGGGAGTTTTCTTGGGAGCAATGGGAGATGCCAACATACCATGAAAGACTTAAGGAATCTTATTTTATAATAAAGGAGACATATGGAAGAATAGAATAAGGGGGATTTTATGCTTAAGGTTTCAAGTTTATTAGTTTATGTTTTTTTGTATTATATGATTTGTATATCTTTTTACATCTTATATGAAAAAATAAAACTTAAAAGAGAAGAGAAGAAAATTAAACAAATGAGTGATACATTAAATGGAATATTTAAGGAAAGAGTTGGAGAGTTAGATAAAAAGAGAGAGCTTATTTTTAAGGGCATTGTTAAGAGGAATTTAAAGTTTAAGTGGTTTGGAGAATTTATTATTAATGAATGTAGAAGAAATAAGCTTATTTTAAATTATATGAAGCAAATTTATGTTATAGATATAATTAAAATAATTGAAGAAGAGGATGAGCTTGATATAGCTTATAAGCTGAAGTTAATTGGAGAGTTAGAGGTTGACTATGATATTCATGAGCTTTATAGATACTTAGAGTGTGATTCATTGTATATTCAAGTAAATTCTTTAAAGGCAATTTCAGCTAAGGGAAATGCTTTTGATTTTGTGAATGGAATTAAAAAGGTTTTGAGCAATAAATCTGTTATGGATGAAAAGCTTATTCTTCAAATAATGAGAGGATTTAAAGGGGATAGAGGGGAACTTAATGAAGCCTTAATTAAGGAAATAGATAGAGGAGAAAGAGAACTTATATTATATTTTATAACTCTATGTAGAGTAGATGGGGACAGAAGTATTTATAAATTTGTATTGGAGCTTTTAAATAATTATAAATTAACCTTGGAGGAGAGAATAGCTTGCATTAAATACTTAGGATTAATTACTTGTAAAGAAGTAAGAGAGGAATTATTGGAATTTACATTTAGTAAGGATGATGAGGTAAGGGCAGTTAGTTGTGAAATTCTTGGAAACTATAATGATAGTAAGGTTAAGGTAAGATTAAGGGAGTTGTTAAAGGATGAAAGTGCTGATGTAAGGAGAGAATGTGCTAAATCTATTTACAAGCTTACTGGTAATAAGTTTGATTTAAGGGGAATTATTGGAGAGGATAAAAATGAGGTTATGGATGAAATTTTATCATTGGTTTCAGAGGAAATGGATTTAGTGGATTATTTATGTAGAATGGGAAACGTATAAGCTAAGGGAGTGAGAATATGGGGGAGAGTAGTTTAATTATTTGGGCTTCATCATTTTATTTAGTTTTTACTTTGATTGTAATGTTTATCTTTGTTATATCATCAAGCTTGGTTTTAAGTAAATACTTAGGAGATAGAAGGTTTGAGGAAAAGTTTATTTTTGAAGAGGAATTAAGTTGTATTAGAGCTTCTATACTTGTACCAGCCTTTAATGAGGAGCTTACAATTTGTGAAACAGTTGAATCTCTTTTGTCATTAGATTATGAGGATTATGAGATTATTGTTATTAGTGATGGATCAAGAGATGATACTGTTAAGAATGTAAAGGAAAAGTATGGACTTAAGGTAATATATAAGCCTATGAAAAGTGAGCTTAAAACTAAAGAGGTTATTTCGGTATTTAAAGGAAGCTATAAGGGAAGAACAATTATGGTGATTGATAAATATAATGGGGGAAAGGCTGATGCTTTAAATGTTGGAATAAATTATTCAAGTGGTGAGATTTTTGTGGCTGTTGATGCAGATTCAATGCTTCAAAGGGATTCACTAAAGAATATAGTTAAGCCTTTTTTGAAAAATAAAAATACAATTGGTGTTGGAGGAAA
>JBOFQV010000304.1:0-8723 GCA_051650705.1 Clostridium sp. | reverse complement strand
GTTCTTTTAAGAGAATTTTATTGCATTTCAAGGTTTTTGACCATTCTTTTACCTTTCCAAACTCTCTTCCCTCAATTAAGTACAAAGGATAAATTATAACTTCTTCATATTCTATTTCGCTAATTTCTTCTAAGGTTTTAATTTTAATAGGAATATTACCTTCCCTTATTTCACTTACTACCTTTTTTGAAGTAAAGCATAATTCTATATTATAATCATTTCCAAATCTTTCTTTAGCTTCTTTAATAAACGGAAAAATGCCTTGTTCATACGAGTTAACATAAGATGTTCCAAAAGCAATAAATATTATTGATTTATTCTTCTTCATTTTTTTCAACAACACAAAATTCCTCGAAGGCTTGAAGGAACTTTTGTACATGGAGTATAGTATGCTCAGAACTTAAAAATACAGCTTCAAATTGAGATGGTGGTAAATATAATCCACTCTTCAGCATATGAAGAAAATATCTTTTGAATAAGTTAAGGTCACATTTCTTAACATCCTCATAACATTCTACCTTTGAGCCATCATTAAAGAAAATGGTCATCATGCCTCCAACCCTATTAACTCTTAATGGAATGCCATGTTCCTTTGCTATTAATTTCACACCATTTTCAAGCTCTAATCCAATCTCATTAATTTTTTCATATATACTTTGATTTTTCTTTAAATGATTTAATGTTGCAAGTCCTGCTGCCATAACCATTGGATTTCCTGACATTGTTCCAGCTTGATATACATCGCCTAAAGGAGATAATCTACTCATAATTTCCTTTTTACCACCATACGCACCACAAGGAAGTCCTCCACCCATAATCTTTGCATATGTTATTAAATCTGGCTTTTCATTAAATAACTTTTGTGCTCCTCTAAAAGAAACTCTAAAACCACTCATTACCTCATCAAAAATTAAAAGGCTTCCATATTCATCACATAAAGCTCTTAATTTCTTCATAAAGCTTTTATTTGCTTTTATTACTCCCATATTTCCTGCAACTGGCTCAATTATTACTCCTGCAATTTCATTTCCATAAGCCTTAAAAACTTCTTCTATTGAAGATTCATCATTATATCTTGCAACTAAGGTATTTTTTATGCTTTCACATGGTACTCCAGGACTACCTGCAATTCCCTCTGTTAAAACTCCTGATCCAGCTTCCACTAAAAATCCATCAAAATGTCCATGATAGCATCCACCAAACTTAACAATCTTATCTCTTCCTGTATATCCTCTAGCAAGTTTAATAGCACTCATGGTAGCTTCAGTTCCCGAATTAACCATTCTCACCATATCAACATTATCCATTTCCTTGCATAGGAATTCACTCATTTTAAGCTCTGAAAGCGTAGGTGCACCAAAAGCTAACCCCTTCGTAGCTTGCTTTGTTAAAGCGTCTACTACTTCTTTATTATTATGACCAAGTATCATTGGTCCCCAAGCTAAAACAAAATCAATATACTCTCTTCCTTCTTCATCCTCTACTATTACCCCATTGCCTTCTCTTAAAATTGGTGGAGTAATATCCATTCCCTTAAAGCATCTCACAGGAGAATTTACTCCTCCTGGCATATATTTTTTTGAATCCTCAAATATAGTAAAGTTAATCATTTTATCCCTACTTTCTTAAAACCTTTGATGCCTCTATAGCAAAATAAGTAATAATAATATCTGCACCTGCTCTTTTAATTGAAGTTAAAGTTTCCATCATAACTCTTTCCTCATCAATTATTCCCATTTTACCACCCATTTTAATCATAGAATATTCTCCACTTACGCTATAAGCAGCCACAGGCACTAGCGTATTATCCTTAGCTTCTCTAATAATATCTAAATACGAAAGGGCAGGTTTTACCATTATAATATCAGCGCCCTCATTAATATCTTCATATATTTCCTTTAAAGCTTCTCTTCTATTTCCAATATCCATTTGATATGTTTTTCTATCCCCAAATTGTGGAGCAGAATGAGCCGCCTCTCTAAATGGACCATAAAATGCTGAACAATATTTTGCTGAATAACTCATAATTGAAACATTCTTAAATCCATTTTCATCTAAGACATTTCTCATATATAAAACTCTTCCATCCATCATATCTGAAGGAGCAACCATATCTGCTCCAGCTTTTGCATGAGAAAGTGCTATTTTACCCAAATAATCCAAAGTTTTATCATTATCAACTTCTTCTCCACACAGTATTCCACAATGTCCATGATCTGTATATTGACACATACACACATCTGTAATTACTACCAATTCTTTTGAAAGCTCTTTTATTTTTCTAATCCCTTGTTGAACAATACCTTCATCATTATACGCCTCACTTCCTAAAGCATCTTTCTTTGATGGCACTCCAAAAAGTATAACTCCCTTTATTTTTAACTCCTCAATTTCTTTAATTATTTCATCAAGCATATCAATTGAATAATGATATACTCCTGGAAGAGATGAAATCTCCTCTTTAATTCCATTTCCTTCAACTAAAAATAAAGGATATATAAAATCACTTGGAGATAATAATGTTTCACAAACCATATTTCTTAATCCTTGTGATGTTCTAAGTCTTCTTCCTCTATTAATCATAACCCTCTCTCCTTTATTAATGATACTACCTCTTCTAAAAACCCTTCATCTGAATGCTTCTTACAAAAAGCTCCATCTATATTATTATCACTCAATGCCTTAAATGTTTGTGGTCCTATTGCCACACAGAACTTTTCTTTTATTTTTTCAATTCCAACCATGGTAATCATATTTTTCACTGTACTAGGAGATGTAAATAAAACAAGATCAACTTCATCAAAGGCTCTAATATTATTCCCATCACCAGCAACAACATCATATGTGTTTATTCTTTTAACCCTTGCACCAATCTTTGTAAATTCACTCTCTAAATATTCTCTACTCAATTTAGAACAAGGAATAAGGATTTTATCTCCTTTTTTTATATGAGGTGCAACCACCTTAAATAATCCTTCTCCTACAAATTCTCTAGCCATATCCTTTGGAACTATTCCTCTTTTCAACAAAGCATTTTTTGTTGCCTTTCCTACTACATAAAAGTCACCTTTTAAATTTCTAACATCATATTCCTTCTCTACTAAATAATCAAAGAAAATATTCACTCCATTTTGAGATGTAAAAACTATATGTTCATACTTCCCTAACTCTTCAATATTTTTTTCCAAATCATCAGTTTGCTTAATAATTTTAAGGGAATTAATCTCTGTTACCTCTGCTCCTAATTCCCTTAATCTTGTTTTTAAATTAGAAGCTTGTTCTCTTGATCTTGTAACACAAATATTTTTGCCAAATAGAGGTTTGTTTTCATACCAATTAAGTTCTTTATTTAAATTTACTACATCTCCAACAACAATTATGCATGGTGATTTAAGCTTTGCTTCCTCAACTTTTCCTACTATATTTGAAAGAGTTCCCACAACTTTTTTTTGCTTTGATGTTGTTCCCCTCATTACAACTCCACAAGGAGTAGCTACATCTTTTCCATTTTTAATTAGATTATCAACTATATTTTTAAGATTATCTAATCCCATCATAAAAACAAGAGTACCATTTTCCTTTGAAAGTGCCTCAAAATTAACTTTTAAAACACCTGCACTCATTCCAGTTACAACATGAAAACTTTGAGCTACTCCTCTTTGAGTTATTGGAATACCTGCATAATTTAGAACTGCAATTGGAGAAGTAACTCCTGGTATAACTTCAAAATGAATATTATTTTCTTTTAGAGCAAGACACTCTTCTCCTCCTCTACCAAAAACGAAAGGGTCTCCCCCCTTTACTCTTCCAACAATATGACCATTCTTAGCTAATTCAACAATCATTTCATTTATTTCATCCTGTGTTTTATAGTGAGCCCCAGGCTCCTTTCCACAATAATAAACTTCACAATCATCATTTAAATAATTTAAAATATTGTTAGAAACTAATCTATCATATAAAACTGCTGTACATTCTTTTAAAACCCTTGAAGCTTTTAATGTTAATAATTCCTCATCTCCTGGTCCTGTTCCAATTATATACGCTTTTCCACTCATTTTATTATCCCCTTATATTACTTATAATATCTTTTCCAAGCTTTTCTCCAAGAATAATGCTATCTTCTAATTTTCCACTAATATCTTTTTTAACTATTGTGTTTCCAACTTGAAATATTCCAAGAAGATAGTAATCAGTTCCCTCTCTTTTTGAATATGCTCCAATTAGTGAGTGACATCCTCCATTTAAACTCTTCATAAAGCTTCTCTCTCCTAAAATTTCCAGCATTAGCTCTTCATTATTGATTGATAAAAACTCACCTTTATATTTACACTCCTTTAAGGTTTCAATTGCTAAAGCCCCTTGCCCAACAGCTGGAACTATCTCCTCTGGCGAAAAATAATCTGTAATAATATTTTCTAACTCCAATCTTTTAAGCCCTGCAGAAGCTAGAATTATTCCATCCATACCTTCATTTTTCATCTTTTCTAATCGTGTTTGCACATTTCCTCTAATAGGAACAATTTTCAAATCACTTCTTAATAGCCTTAACTGTTCTGCTCTTCTTATTGAAGAAGTTCCAATAATAGCACCTTTTCTAAGTTCTCTAAAGGGTATTCCATTAGAAGATACGAATGCATCCCTAACATCCTCTCTTTCAGGAATGCAAAGAAGTTCAAACTCTTTAGGAAGCTCAAAAGGAACATCCTTAAGACTATGAACTGCACAATCTGCTCTTCCATCTAAAAGCGCCATTTCTATTTCTTTAATAAATAACCCTTTTCCCCCAATTTTATTTAATGTAACATCAAGCCTTCTATCACCTTCTGTTACCACAAGCATTTTTTTATAGTCTACCCCTATAGACTTTTTTAATAACTCTCCCACTTTATCCGCTTGATATTGAGCTAATTTACTTTTTCTTGTTCCTAATATAAGTTCCATTTATATTCCTCAATCCTTATATAAATTTTCAATTATTTCTCTCTCATAAAACAATTGAAGTACAAGTTTTTCCTTCTTCCTATTATAAAAATATAAAAAGTCATCACTTCCAATAAAGTTTAATAGCTGTTTTTTCTCATTGTTTAATAATTTAGCTTTATTTCTAAGCTTTGAAGTTAATCCAAAATACTCATCAAATGTTGATAGTTCTTTCTTTGCTGTCTCCACTCCAAATACTGCACTTTTTGGATTCCCATTTTTAATTGTTACCCCAACCTTGAAATTTTCTCCACTTCTTTGAGCTGGAATAGTACAATTCCCATCAAAAGGATTTGTACAATTAATAAATAATTTAAATTCATCTATACAATCTCTAACGATTTCATTAATTGTATTATCACAGTTAACTGCAATTATTATTAAATGTTTATCTTTTAAAAAATCCTTATAATATGAGCCTTCTATTAACTTAACCTCTTTAAAGCTTTTAAATTCTTCATTAAACTCTTTAGAAACAACCTCTATTTTACACCCATTTTTAATTAGTGTTTTACACTTTATAAGAGAAGCTTTTCCCCCACCTATAACTCCAATCTTTAATTTTTTAGAAATTGTAGAAAGCATAAAAACTGCTAATTCTCCTTCAAGAAAATCCTCTCTATTATTTCCATGCATTTCTCACCATCTCCCTCTAATACCTCTTCCTTTAAAATCTCTATAGCTCTATTTACATAATAGTCTGATGTACTTTTTAATAGTATTTCAACAAGCTCACTATTTGATTCACCAGCTTTATTTATAAATGTTTTCTTTCTTTCATAACAAACTTGACTTTCTCTTTCTTTAATCTTTCTAATCAATGGTGAAACTCTTCTTGAACTTATCCATGAAATGAATTCATCTAAGTGCTTTTTAATCACCCACTTATTTTCATTCATTCTTGAAGTTCTAAGTTCTTTATTTTCATCATCAACTCTTGATATTTCATCAATATTATAAAGAGATACTCTTCTATTTTCTTCAACCCCAGCTTCAACATCCCTAGGCAAAGCTAAATCAAAGATAATCATATCCTTCCCATTAGTCTTTATTTCATCTTTTGAAATAACATGGTGTGGTGCTGATGTACAACTTATTACAATATCCATATTATTTATAAGCTCTATCTTTTCTTTATAATCAATTAAAGTAATGTCTTCCCCATTTAAATAGCTATATTTTTCCTTATCTCTTACCACAATAAAAATATTTGCCTTTCTTTTTCCCTTTATATATTGAAAGGTTAATGCGCCTATTTCTCCATATCCAATTATCATTAAATTATTAAAACCATATTCTAATGATTTATTTGCAACAATTGAGGCTGATGAAACTGGTATCTCATAAAGCTTTGCTTGTGTCCTAAACTCTTTCCCACAGGCTATTGCAGACTCAAACAAATGTAACAATTCCTTATTTAATGCTCCTAACTTGATACACTTACCATGAACCTCTCTTATTTGACCAAGAATTTGATCTTCCCCAACTATCTTTGAGTGAAACCCACAAGAAAGTTCAAAAAGATGTTTATAAACTCCCTCATCAAATATTGTAAACATATTTTTTGAAAGTTCTTCCTCCCACATCAATGCCTCAAAAACCTTATCTAAAATAAACTGTTTTTTAAAGTTATTATCACAGTTTATATAAATTTCTATTCTATTACATGTATTTAAAATTGCACACGCCTTAAAGGTTTTAAGTAAAATATTGATTGAACCTTCATAATTCTTATTTTTTACAGATAATTTTTCTCTAACCCAAATTGGAGTATGTTTTTTAATTCCTAAAAGTACTATCATTTTTTCACCTTAAATATATATTATGCCAATTATTATACCATAATTTTCTTAAGTAAATTATAACTAATATTATAGTTAAGGGCTGTATTTAAACAGCCCTTTTATTTACTATGCCCATAAATTTCTATTTTAATGCTTCTTTTAAAAACTCATCTTTTCCTATTCTATTAATAGTTTTTGATATTCTTTCTCCTGAAATACCAACTTTTCTGTAATGATCCATTAATTTATTTATTACTGGTATAATTTCTTCTTCCTTATATAGCTTTCCTAATGAGTCCCCAATGCTCATTCCTCTTCCAAATCTTCCACCAACAAAGATTTCAGCGCCTCTTTCCTTTTCAATAAATCCACCAGTTCTACATTCTCTAACACAGCACCCACAATCAACACAAAGGTCTTTATTAAATATAATTTTTCTATCCTTAACCTCTAAAGCTTTTTGTCTACATGCCTTAACACATAATCCACAGCCAACGCACTTATCTTCAACATATAATGGTACTGTCTTCCCCATTACCCCTATATCATTTAAGCTTGCTTTAGCACAGTTATTAGCACAACCAACTATACCAAACTTACATTTAGATGGTGTATCAGTTCCAAAATAAATATCTTCAAGTTGTCTACATATTTCTTGAGTGTCTATATTACCATGAAGGCATACAGTTCCCTTACAAGCAACTAATGGTCTTACCTTCTTTCCTGTTCCCCCATGTCTAAGTCCAAGCTTTTTAGCTTCTTCCATTACATTTTCTACATCTTCATCCTTAATCCAAGGAACCTCTATTTGAAGTCTTGTAGTTATTCCAGAATATCCTTTACCATATTTTTTAGCAATAGTATTTATAGCCTCAAGCTCTTCTGCAGTATAATTTCCAGCTCTACTTAAAAATCTACATGCAAAGTGTTCCTTATCTTTTTGAAGTAAAAATCCTAATGCTTTTAGTTCTGTTTGTCTCTTTTTATTTACAGCCATTTTCGTCTCCCCTTTTCCCTATAATTCTTCAAGTATAATTCTAAAGGAATTAAGAAATATATTCCAATAAGTAATTTTAATTATATATATAAGCAAATACTTATATATATTTTATAATTGCCATAAAAAAAACGTACTTAAGAAAAATCTTAAGTACGCTTTGAAACTTACTTTATTTAACTATTTTCTTTTTAGCTATTACCATGAACCAAATTAATGAAATTCCTAGCATAGCATGTCCTAAACCTGCAATGTGGTTTAATCCTGGCATATCTCCTCCAGTAACTTGTAAGACACCTCTTACAACCATAGCTGTAACTACATATATTAAAGCAACATTATGTAGTATAAACCACTTATCAAACATTTTTTCAGAAGATATATTGAAATTCTTATCTAGTAATAGAACAACTAATAAGAATATAAATCCTAAAATTAAAGTATGAGTATGCACTGCACTTAATACAGTTACTCCTTCAAATCCATTCATTTTTGTAAATTCTCTATGGAATACACCAAGAGCTAACCCTAAAATTAAATACATAAAACTAAAATTAAATATCTTTTTCATTTTACACCTCAATAATAATTATTCATTAATATTCATTTCTCATAATTTTATTTAATTATAACATCGTTCATAATTTTTTTCAAGAATATTTTTTTGGATATTTTTTGTTTTCAAGGAAATAATACTATTAAATCAAAAATAAGGAGATGGTTTTTATGATAATACCTAGTCATATATGAATTATTCCAGATGGTAATAGACGTTATGCACAAGGCATTGGATTATCAAAGGATAAAGGATATTCATTAGGCATATCCCCTGGACTATTATTATTTAAGCAATGTCAACAACTCGGAATTAAAGAAATAACATATTATGGTTTTACAACAGATAACACCAAGCGCCCAAAAGAACAAAAAGAAGCATTTATAGATGCCTGCATTCAGTC
>JBOFQV010000303.1:0-2307 GCA_051650705.1 Clostridium sp. | reverse complement strand
TTATTTTTTTGAGATATAAAAGCATTAAATAATATAAAGCCTGTATTACTTCTATCATCAGTTGTAAAAATAATCTTAATTTCTCTATCTTCTAATAGTATTTCATCTTTCAAAAACTTTGATTTTGGTAATACTACTGAAAAACAATAGTCTTTTTGAGTTGTGTCTTTAAAAAATCTATCATAATACTTTCCTTCATTACATTTTGATAAAGTGTTCTTAAGATAGCTTAAAACTAATTTTCTGTATTCTATTGGTAATTTATTTTGTTGTAATTCTAGTTCTAAAACAAATCTCATTTAATCTCTCCTTTTCATATTTTAATAAAATGCACTCTAAATCATTTACCTTTTCAACTATTTATGTATATTGTACATTATTTAGTAAATTTATACAATTATTATTAACTTTTTACAGTTTTTAGAGTCAATAAACTCAAATAAATCAATAACAATTTTTTAATATTCAATCCACCCCCAATACCCAAAACAAGACATAAACATAACTTATCTATTTAACAGTAATACTTTTCTGCACAAAAAATGAAGCTACTAAAAAGCAGCTCCATCCAAACCAAATATATTAATCAACAATAACCCTACAAAATCTCCTTAACCCTACCAACAACACCATCCTCAAGCATCACCTTAATCCCATGATGATGCTCCGCAGAATTAGTAAGAATCCTCTTCACAAAACCCTTAGTTAATTCCCCAGAACGTTGATGCTGCTTTTGAACAACCAGCACAGAAGCACCAATTTTAATATTTTCTCTCTTTGTACCTTGCATTATTAACACCTCAAGTAATTATTTTGTTTCATTATAACATACCACCATATATTAAACTATTATCACTATTAAATGAGTAAGGAGCTATCTTAGAAAATGTTTTTACACTCCCTAAGATAGCTCCCTCTCTATTAAATCTTAAAAGCTAGCTCTCTTCTAAACTTCCTCTTTAATTTTCTTAAGCTTATTTTGAACAAGCCACAAGCTCTTTTGCTTTCTATTATAAGCAACCAATCTGTTCTTGTTGTTCTTATTTAGATCCATAAGCTCTTTATATTTCTCATCAGCAATCCTTAAAGCATCCTCAATAACTAAAAGTTCTTCCTTACTAAACATCTGTCTATCCTCCATAAAGTTAGATTTACTACATTTAGTATAATAACATAAATTAAAAAATTCTCAAATATTTTATCACTCATTATTAAAACTACATTAACCAATATAATCACACTTAAATTCACAATGAACAATAAATCAACTTTACTAAAATGGATATTATTGGTAAAATGTTCAGTAGTATAAATTATTTGCTCTATCATTTAAAGGAGTAAAATATATGAAATTAAAAATTAAATATTGATATATTAGGAAATGGTGTAGTAGTAAATATGCTTTTAGAAGTAACTATTTTTTTAGCACAAGTATGTATATTGAAAATATTTTTTAAAAAAAAGTTATCAATTGAAGATATAGGGTTAAAACCAGGCAATAATATATTAAAGAACTATATTATTGGTATTGTGTTAGTAAGTACACCCTTAGCTTTCCCTTGTAATATAATAAAAATAATCTATTCAAGAAGGTAAAAAACATTTTGGGCGTTGACTTGGAGCGCATGAAAGTCCATAGATTTATAATAAAGGAGATTTAAAATGCTAGGAATATATTTTAGTGGGACAGGAAATACAAGATATTGTGTTGAACAATTTGTGAAAAAGAGTGATGAAGCCTCTCTTGCCATATCAATAGAGGATACTCAAGTCATAAATGCTATTAAATCAAATAAGCTAATTGTCTTTGGCTACCCTATTTATTTCAGCAACCTACCAAAGATAGTGAGAGATTTCATTGAGAATAATAAGGAAGTATTTAAAAACAAAGATATCTACATTATTTCTACAATGGGCTTATTTAGTGGTGATGGTGCTGGTTGTTCAGCTAGATTATTTAAGAAATATGGTGCAAACATAGTTGGAGGACTTCATCTCAAAATGCCAGATTGCATAGGGGATGAAAAACTCCTTAAAAAGTCTAAAGAAGAAAATATGAAGCTTATACAAGAAGCAGTCATTAAGATAGAAAATGCCGTAAATAAATTTAAAGAGGGCAACCCTACTAAAGAAGGGTTAAATATCATGTATCACTTGGCAGGATTATTTGGCCAAAGACTATGGTTTTATAATAAAACCAAGGAGTACTCAAATAAGGTTAGGATTAATGAAAATAAATGTATTAGCTGTGGCAAATGTGTTAAAGTGTGTCCAATGAATAACCTATACTTATCCAATGGAAAAATA
>JBOFQV010000302.1:0-4152 GCA_051650705.1 Clostridium sp. | reverse complement strand
ATATTTACCCAATTTTGAATTATAGATATAATAACAATCTGCCAACTATTTTTTCTAGTGAGTGTTCTAGGGAGGAGATTCTTGAGCTTGATGAGGCTTTAGGTGGTAGAATTATTGAGAGTTGTGGGGAGAATATTATGTATTTTAAGGGGAGAGAGTATAATTATAGACTTAGGGAGAGATAGTCATAAAGAATTTATTTTAACGAAACTTATTTTAAATAAACTATAAAAGGCGAGTATTCTTCAAAATACACTTGAAAATACTAACCTTTTATTTATTTTGAAGCTAGACATAAAGAGAAGCATATTAGAAGCCAACAATCACCTAACAAGCAATCATATAAGTATAAATTTTAATGATAAGTTGCAAAATCAAGAAATTATAGAACTAATAAATAAAATTAAGGAAAATGAAAATATTATACTTAAATATTATTCACAAGCTGGGTTTGATTATGATATTTACAGTGAAGGAATTTTTTTTAATGGAACTTTCAATAACAGTTACAATTTAGTAGAGGGAAGATTCTTCACTAAAGAGGATTTTGGAAGAGATGAAAAATTAGCTGTTATTGGAAAAGATGTTGTAAAGTATACAAAGGTTGAGAATAATAAAAGGTATATTTCAAGAGGGATTGAACAGTATGAAGTTATAGGTGTTATTGGTAAAGAAGAGATGTTTTCTAGATATGATGATACCGTATTATATAATTTAAATTCTATTTTAAATAATAAGGAAATCTTAGATAGAAATACTTGGTGGGTTGATAGCTCAAATAAAAGTAAACAAGAGCTTAAAGAGTGTGTAAAGAGTAAGTCTATAGAAATTTTTGATACAGTAGATAATTCACCAAATCCTTTAAAAGAAGCAATTAAAGATTCTAAAACAATAGTAGTAAATGGTGTATTAATAATTTTATGTATTTTATTAACTTTAGTAAGATCTATTCTATATTGGATAGATAGTATAAGTTTAGAGTTAAGTATTAGGAAAAATTATGGTGCTACCAATGACAAAATTTTATTAGAAATTATTAAAAGATATATGTTGATTTCTACAGTTTCACTTATTATATCCTTAATTATTCAAAAAGGACTAGTTAAATATAATGCTTTGGCTGGGCTAAGTTATGAAATGAGTTATATAAGTATTGGCTTAAGTGTTGTTTTTATAATGCTTATAGGAATAATATTTATATGTATAGCCATGTATAGAATAAATAAAATTGAAATAAGTAGGTTGTTGAAGGAGATATAACATGAAAGTTAGATATGCAATAAAGGGAATAAAAAGAAATTTAATACTAACATTACTACTTATTATTCAATTAGTTTTTGCCTTTTATGCTCTTTATAATACCATTGATATAAACAAAAAAGTACATGTTGAATCATCTAAAATAGAGAGATATTTTAAAGGAAAACAAGCGTACAACCTAAGGCTTGATAATATAAGTGATATCTTTGATGAAAGTCAATTTCCAAAAGTAAATGAAGAAAGTTTGAGAGCAACTTTCGATAGTTTAAAGAACACATCTCAAAATATTTTTACACATCAAGTTATTTTTCCTATGTTAGTAAAACAATTTAATGGGAGTGAAGGATTTAATATGTATCCTTTTGTGCAAGAAATTGATGGAGAAAAATATTTTCAAGCAAGGAATATAACTTTAAATGAAAATGCATTAAAACAATTTGATATAAAATTAAAGGATGGGAGATTTTTTGAATTTAATGAAGCAGAGGGAAGTTATGGAGATATAAATCCATTACCTATAATAGTAGGACATAATTATGAAAACTTCTTTAAAATTGGGGATGAATTTGAATATATTCGCCCAGGCAGAGGGATAGCAAAAGCTGAAATAATAGGAATACTAGAGGAAAACCAATACATTCCTGTTGATATGAGTGGAAATGACTTGAACAAATATATGGATTTAAACAATTGTATAATATCTTCTTATTCTCAGTTTGAGGATTATAAAATAATGTATGATACAATGTTTGGTTATAACTTTATTCTATTTGATGAAAACACTTCTTATGAAGAAATTGAATCAATAAATAGCAATATAAAAAAGGAATTCTATAACAACTTAGGTATAAATGTAGTTGTTAAAGATTTGAATAAATATATAAAGGCTGAGTTAAATACATTTGAAAATCAAGAGAAGATAATTAGTATAACATCACTAACTATACTCACATTTGTTTCAATGACATTAATAATATCAACTTTAAATTCAATTTTAAAAAGAAAAAAAGAGTTTGGAGTACATATATTTAGTGGAGGAACTATACGTGATATTGCAATTACCATATATTTAGAAGTACTGCTTATTATAATGGGTTCATTAGCTATATCCATGCTAATAATTTTTTATAAAAATAGTGCAATAGATATAAATAATTTAAAGTTATTATTTTTAAATTGTATAATTATGTCTGTAGTAGTAACAATTTTACCAATTATAAAAATATTTAAAATGGATATAACTGATATTATAAAAGGAGCAGAGTAGTATGGGAATAATAAATTTAAAAAATATAAGCAAAAAATTTGGAGGTAAAGATACAGAGGTTACTGCTTTAAGAGGTGTTGACCTTGAAATAAATGAAGGTGAGATTGTTGCAATTGTAGGGGCATCAGGTTCTGGTAAATCAACACTACTTAATATAATAGGAACTTTAGACAAACAAACAATAGGCGAGTATTTCTTGGATAATGAAGAGTTGAGAGAACTGAATAAATATGATTTGGCTAAGCTTAGAAATAAAAAATTCGGATTTGTTGTGCAGCATTTTGCATTGATAAATGATTATACTGTATATGAGAATGTAGAAATACCACTAGAATATGGAAAGGTAAAGGGTGGGGAGCGTAGAAAAAGGATTGAGACTGTATTAGATAAGTTGGATATAAAAGATAAGATAAATAAAAAGCCATCACAACTTTCGGGTGGACAATGCCAAAGAGTTGCTATTGCTAGAGCTATTGTTAATGACCCACAGATAATATTAGCAGATGAACCTACTGGGGCATTGGATAAAAAAAATGGGGAACAAGTAATGAGAATATTTAAAGAGCTTAATCAAGAGGGAAAAACCATAATCATTGTAACACATGATGTAAGTATAGCAGAACAATGTAATAGAATAATTAGAATTGAAGATGGAATGATTATAAATGAGTAAATTGCATAATAAGAACAATTTAACACGTGTAATAACAGTAGATTTTTAAAAACAAAGAGCTTTTAATCTTATAAAAGATATTTACAGTATAAGCATGGAAAAATTAAAATCAAGTTTATATTAAAGAAATTTTACTTTAATGTTATAATAAAGTTAATACAAGAGAATAATTTAACTAAAGATGTTATCATAGATAAAACAGTATAATTGATGTTAGAGCAAAGACCTTAAAAGGTGAACATATAGATATTGAGGTTCAATTAACAAATCAAGGTAATATGGATAAGAGAACATTGTTTTATTGGGGAAAGATGTATCTTGAAAATATAAAACAGGGTGAAGACTATGAAAATCTTGAAAAAGTTATAACTATAAATATATTAGATTTTGAATTTTTAGGTACTAAAAACTATCAATCATCATTTCATTTATGGGAGGACGTTGAGAAAGACTATATGTTAACAGATGTTGTAGAAATACATTTCTTGGAGTTACCTAAGTTTAGAAATAAAAAAAATAAAGATTATAGAGAAAATGATATAGAGAGATGGCTGATGTTTTTAGAAAAAGATACACTAAGTGATAAAGGAAGCTCGACTCACATACGTTCGCTGAGTAAGTTCCACTATCCAAATGTAAAATTTGGAGTGTCACTTAAAGGAGTTGATGAGTTTGGATACAGCAATAGAAAAGGCTGAACAGAAAATCGAATACCTTAGTAGTGATGAAGAGACTATGAGGATTTATTATGAGAGGGAAAGATCATTACATGAACGAGCAAATATGATCAGTTCGGCAGAAGCGAGAGGGGTAGAAAAAGGAAAACTTGAAATTGCTAAGAATTTGTTAGATATGAATATTTCAATAGAACAAATAATTTTAGCAACAGGGTTAACAGAAGAAGAAATCAATAAAATAAGATAGTTATATGGATATAAGATAGTTTTAGTTA
>JBOFQV010000301.1:0-14860 GCA_051650705.1 Clostridium sp. | reverse complement strand
ATCATAGAAAATACTCCCTAATCATCTTTAGTAAAAATATATAACTTCATTTCTCTTATAAGATACTATTATCTTATCTAACTCTTTACACATATATACTTTTTTTATTTTTGTTATCTTCAATATAATATATTACTATATAACCTTCAAGAGTAAAGTTATTATTGAATAAAAATTATCCTTATAAGCTTATGCCTATATTAATAATTCATTATTCCAATTTTTCTTATTTATAATTTAGATTTATAATTAAATCATAGAAACGACAGAAAGAAGGAAACAAAATGAAGAAGGATGTAATTATTATTGGTGGCGGAATTATTGGATGTTCTATTGCAAGGGAATTATCAAAATATAATTTAGATATTGCTCTTATTGAAAAAGAAAGTGATATTGCTTGTGGAATCTCCAAAGCAAACAGTGGAATAATTCATGCTGGATTTAATGAAAAAAAGAATACCTTAAAATCAAAACTAACTGTTCTTGGAAATGAACTTTATGATTCTTTATCTAAAGATTTAGATTTTACTATAAAAAGAAACGGTGCCTTAGTTTTAGCCTTCAACAAGGAAGAAGAAGAAAAACTAAAGGAATTAAAGGAAAATGGAGAAAGTCTAAAGGTGCCTTCACTTTCATTACTTTCAAAGGAAGAAATCCAAGCTCTTGAAAAAAACATTTCAAAAGCTGCAACCTTGGCACTATATGCTAAAACTTCAGCTGTGATAAATCCATATGAAGTTACAATTGCCCTTGGGGAAAACGCCTCTGAAAATGGAGTAGAATTTTTACTTAACTCAAAGGTTAAAGCAATAGCAAAAGCTGATAATAGCTATTTTGTTACATTAGAAAATGGAGATACTCTTGAAGGTAGCATTGTAATTAATTCTACTGGACTTTTTGGAGATGAAATAAATAACTTAATTAACCCTAAAAAATATACTCAAATTCCTGTTAAAGGGGAATATATTTTACTTGATAAAATTGCAGGTGCCATTGTGGACAAAACAATTTTTACTGTACCTACTAAAACTTCAAAAGGTATATTAGTAACTAAAACTGTTGATGGCAATCTTTTAGTTGGTCCAACAGCAAAATACGCTTTAAATAATGAAGATTTAAAAACATCAAAGACAACCTTAAATGAAATCATTGAAAAGAGTAACAATTCTGTAGAAAATATTCAATTTAACAGAACTCTTACTACATTTTCTGGACTTAGACCAAAAACCCTAGAGGATGATTTTATAATAGATGAGGTAGATGGATTTATTTCTCTAGTTTCAATAGATTCTCCAGGACTTACAGCTGCACCAGCAATTGCACTTTATGTCAAAGAATTAGTTTCAAATAAAATTAAGTTAACTGAAAAAGATAACTTTATTAATAGAAGAAAAAGAATTAAAAAGTTTTCTGAGCTTACTTTAGATGATAAAAATTCATTAATTAAAGAAAATCCACTATACGGTAAAATGATTTGCAAATGTGAGCTTATTACTGAAGGGGAAATTGTTGAAGCTATTAAACGCCCTCTTGGTGCTAGAACTGTTGATGGTGTCAAAAGAAGAACAAGAGCTACAATGGGTGGATGTCAAGGAGTAGGATGTCTTTTACCTATATCAAAGATAATTTCTAGAGAATTAAACATTCCTTTAATTGAAGTAATGAAAAATTCAACTTGTTCAAATGCTATAGGATTCGGAGGTAAGTAATATGAAGGTATATGATTTAGTTATTATTGGTGGAGGTGTTTCTGGAACACTTGCTGCTATAAATGGGAAAAAGAATGGTATAGAAAATATCTTAATTATTGATAAGGAGTGCGAGATACTTTCCTCTCTGAATCTTGGAAACTACAATCTTTCCACTAAAAAATTTATAACCGGATTAGAATATAAAGAAAAACTATTAAAGGAATTCAATTCCCTAAATATTGATACTCTTTTAAATACTATGGCATTAAATATAGACCAAGAAAGAAATATTGTTTGTATGAATCCTCAAAATGGAGTATTCAATATAAATGGAAATAAGATATTACTTTGTAATGGTGCTAAAGAAAAAGGTAGAAATGCATTAAACCTACCTGGAGATAGAGTTTCAGGTGTATTAACCCTTGGAAATGCCAAGAAGATTTTAAATATGGAAGGGATATCTCTTGGAGAAAATATCTTAATATATGGAAAAGAAAATCTCCACACCATTAAAGAAGAAATTGAAAAAAACAACTTAAACATAGTTGGAATTATTGGCAAAAACCTTCAAAATTATTTAAATAGTATTTCTCAAAATCTTTATGAGGGATATAATTTAGTAGAGATTTTAGGTGAAAATAGAACTCTTCAAGGAGTTATTGAAAAAGGAACCTCTAGAAAAGCTATTTCCTGTGATACAATAATAATTGCTCAAGGACTTTTATCTGATGGTGTTTTATCAATGAGAAGTGGTATTACCTTAAATCCTGAAACTACTGGACCAAAGATAAATGAATTCTTTGAAACCTCTAGAGAAAATATTTACGCTTGTGGTGATGGAATTTTCATTCATAATTCCATTGAGGAGCTTGAAGTTGAATGTAAAGATTTAATTGACGTCATTTGTAATAGATAAATGTGACAAACAAAAAGAACTCACCATAACAGTGAGTTCTTAATTGCTTTTCCCCCCAAAGGAAAACCTAAATCCTATTCCTTATATGCTTTAACGAAATCAACCTTACCTGTTGGTGATATAATTAATCCCTTAATATCTTTACTTATTGCTCTAACCTTAGTGTAGTAGTATAAAGGAATCATTGGCATATCATTCATTAACATTTCTTCTGCTTTTTCAAGTAAATCCATTCTCTTAGCTGAATCTGTTTCCTTTTGAGCAGCCTTTAATAATGCATCATATTCTGGATTCTTGTACTTAGTTTCATTTAATCCATCATATGATCTGAATAAATCTAAGAAAGTAGTTGGATCTGAGTAATCTCCTGACCATCCATGTCTTCCGATCATGTATTTACCTTCTTTTCTTGTAGTTAAGAATACCTTGAATTCTTGTTGTTGAATTTCAACATTAACTCCAATTTGCTTCCAAGCATCTTGTAAGTATTGAGCAACAGCAGCATGGCTACCTTCTGAGTTAATTAAGAATGTGAATGTTGGAAGTCCCTTTCCTTCTGGATATCCAGCTTCAGCCATTAACTTCTTAGCTTCTTCAATATTTCCATTAGCTTCTAAATACTTCTTGTTTTCATAACCTGGAACACCTGGTGGTACGAATCCAGTCGCTGGCTTTTGTCCACCCTTAGTTACGTTATTAACAATACCTTCTCTATCAATAGCAACTGATAAAGCTTTTCTAAACTTTGGATTATTTAAAGCCTTAACAGCTTCTGGATTTAATGAACCCGTATTATTAGCTTGGTTAAGTAATAAGAAATAAGTAGCAAATTCAGTGAATATTTCAGCATGACCTTCTTTTAATGCATTTTCAATTTCAGCAGGTGGAATTGAATCAATCATATCAAATCTTCCTGACTTAAATTCAGCATATGCTGTAGTTGCTTCAGCAACCATTTTGTATTCAACCTTATTTAACTTAACAACATCCTTGTTGTGGTAGTTTTCATTTTTTTCTATAACTATAGCATCTTTATTTGTCCATTGAGTTAACTTAAATGGACCATTCCCAATATAAGTTTCTGGCTTAGTTGCCCAAGCATCACCATTAGCTTCGATTATATCTTGTCTAGTTGGCATGTATGTTGGGAATGCTAATAATTCTAAGAAGTAAGCTGTTGGATTTTCTAAAGTTACTTCTAATGTATAATTATCAATTACCTTAATTCCTAAATCTTCTGCTGATCCTTTACCTTGGTTGAAAGCTTCTCCACCCTTAATGTAGTAAAGCTTTGATGCATATTCAGCACCAGTTTTTGGATCTAATGCTCTTGTCCAAGCATATTTGAAGTCGTTAGCAGTTAATTCCTTACCATCGCTCCATTTAGTTTGCTTTAATTTAAAAGTATAAACTAAACCATCTTCAGACATTGTATAGCTTTCTGCAATACCTTCCTTTGGTTTATTGTTTTCATCCATTCTCATTAAACCTTCAAAAGTGTTTAATATAATGTTTCCTGCTCCACTTGCAGTGTTTAATTGTGGATCGATTGTCTTTGGATCTTCTCCAAGATTGTAAATAATCGTATCCTTGTTATCAGCTGATGCACTAGATCCGCATCCAGCTACAACTGATGCACTTAATACTACTGTTAGTGCTAATGCACAAAGTTTTTTAAGTTTCATATGTTTTTCCCCCTTTTCACTCTTGTTTTATATAATCTGGTTTCCCAAACTATCACTAATCATATAGATGGCAGGCTACAAAGTGCCCCTTTTCCACCTCTTTAAATACTGGATCCTCATTTTTACATCTTTCTGTAGCATGCTTACATCTTCCTGCAAATCTACATCCTGGTGGAGGATCTATTGGTGAAGGAATATCTCCTTCAAGTACAATTCTTTGATTTGATTTTGCAACCTTTGGATCTGGAATTGGAACTGCTGATAAAAGCGCTTGTGTATATGGATGCTTTGGCTTTGAATATACATCATTGGCTTCTCCCTTTTCCACCATTTTCCCAAGGTACATAACTCCAATATGAGTTGATATATGTTTAACCATTGAAAGGTCATGTGCAATAAATAAATATGTTAATCCAAACTCTTCTTGAAGTTCTTCAAGCATGTTTATAACCTGAGCTTGTATAGAAACATCTAGTGCTGATATTGGCTCATCACAAACTATAAAGTCTGGTTCAACAGCAAGAGCTCTAGCAATTCCTATTCTTTGTCTTTGTCCACCTGAGAATTCATGTGCATATCTATTAATGTGAGAACCATTCAATCCAACCTTATCAAGTAAGAATCTTATTCTCTCATTTCTTTCATCACCCTTATATAATCCATGAATATCAATTGCTTCACCAATTATATCTCCAACTGTCATTCTTGGATTTAATGATGCATATGGATCTTGGAATATCATTTGCATCTTTCTTCTTAAAGGAAGCATTTCCTTATCTGAGTAATTTGTTATATCTTCCCCATTAAAAATTATTTGTCCTGAAGTTGGGTTATATAGCTTTAAAACAGTTCTTCCAGTTGTAGTTTTACCACAGCCTGACTCTCCAACAAGTCCTAAAGTTTCCCCTCTTTTAATTGTGAAAGATACATCATCAACAGCCTTAACATAGCTTGGCTTTTTAAACATCCCCTTCTTTACAGGGAAGTATTTGCAAAGATTTTTAACTTCTATAACTACATCTTTTTCTTTTTCCATCTTACGCTTCCCCCTTTAACGGTGACTCTATCTTCGGTGCATTTTCATGACATAACCAACATGCAGTCTTGTGTCCTTCTCCTATTTCAAACATTGGAGGTTGTTGTTCTATACAAACTTTCATTGCATAATCACATCTTGCTGCAAATGGACATCCTGTTGGTGGCTTTAATAAATCAGGTGGTTGTCCGTCAATTGGCTTTAATTTCTCTTTCTCATTTGACTTTGGATTTGGAACACTTCTTAAAAGTCCCCAAGTATATGGATGCTTTCCTCTATAGAAAATATCCTCTGTTGTTCCAGTTTCTATTATGATTCCACCGTACATAACATTTATTCTTGTACAAAGATCTGCAACAACTCCTAAGTCATGAGTTATTAATATTATAGATGTATTAGATTCATCTTTTAATTCTTTCATAATGTCTAGAATTTGAGCTTGAATAGTTACATCAAGTGCTGTAGTTGGCTCATCTGCTATTATAAGCTTTGGCTCACAGATAAGACTCATTGCTATCATAACTCTTTGTCTCATTCCTCCTGAAAATTCATGAGGATATTGCTTCATTCTCTTTTCTGGACTTGGTATTCCTACCTTATCAAGCATTTTTATAGCTAATTCCTTAGCTTCTTTTTTGCTTATATTTCTGTGCTTTATTAGTGGTTCAATTAATTGATCCCCAACTGTAAATACTGGATTTAGAGATGTCATTGGATCTTGGAATATCATCCCAATATCATTCCCTCTAATTTGTTCCATATCTCTTTCAGTAGCCTTTGAAATATCCTTTCCATCAAAGATAATTTCTCCATCTACAATTTTACCATTGTCTGCTAATAATCTCATAATGCTCATCATTGTTACAGATTTACCACAACCTGATTCTCCAACAATTCCTAAAGCTTCCCCTTTATCTAAGTAGAAAGATACCCCTCTAACTGATTGAACGTCTCCTATATGTGTTGAAAAGGAGGTTTTTAAGTTTTTAACATCTAGTAATTTGCTCATATTTTAACTCCTCCTATCTTTTGTGCTTTGGATCTAGTGCTTCTGATAATCCATCTCCTAAAAGATTAAACCCAAGTATAATTAAGCATATTGCTAATGATGGGAATAACAGTTGGTATGGATATACATATATAGCTTGCATTGCTTCATTTGCTAGTGTTCCTAGTGAAGCAAGCGGTGGATTAATTCCAAGTCCTATGAAGCTTAAGAATGCTTCTGTAAATATAGCTTGTGGAATTAATAATGTCATTGTTACTATTATTGACCCTACACAGTTTGGAAGTAGGTGTCTAAATAAAATTCTTCCCTTTGAAGCTCCTAAACTTCTTGCTGCTAAAACGAATTCTTGTTGTTTTAATTGTAGAACTTCTCCTCTAACAATTCTTGCCATACCAATCCAGTATGAAATTGAAAGTGCCATAATGATTGTTACAAGTCCACTTGAACTCTTATTTGGATCACTAAAGAATGCCATAATTAAAACTACATATATAATAGTTGGAATTGAGTATAAAATATCAACGATTCTCATCATTATATTGTCTACTCTTCCCCCAAAGAATCCTGCAACTCCTCCATATATCACCCCAATTACAAGGTTAATTATAGCTGCTGCAAATCCTATAATAAGTGAGTATCTAGTTCCGTATAATACTCTAACTAATAAATCTCTTCCTAATGAGTCTGTTCCAAAAACGTGTCCATTTCCTGGTTTCAAGTTAACTGAGCTTAAGTCAGTTGCATCAAATTTATATGGTATAAATGATGGTAATATTGCTGCTGCAAGTATAATTAATATAAGTGTAATAAGAGAAACTAATGCTACCTTATTTGACTTCAATCTTCTCCAAGCATCTGCCCAGTAGCCAACACTTGGTCTTTCAACAACTTCTCCCCTTTTCTCCTCTGATGTTAAAGGTGTAAAGGAAAATTCATTTAAAATCTTTTGTTCATCTATTTTAACTTCCATTTGTAACACCCCTTAATTTTCTAGCTTTATTCTTGGATCTATAATTACATATAGTATGTCCACTATTAAGTTACATACAATTATTAATGTTGAGTAGAATACTACAAGTCCTAAAACTGTTGAGTAGTCTCTACTATTAACAGATGATACGAACTCATTACCAAGTCCTGGTATAGCAAATACTTTTTCTACTATAAAACTTCCTGTTAATATACCTGCTATTAATGGTCCTATATAAGTAACTATAGGTATTAATGAATTTCTTAGTCCGTGCTTGAAAATTACTGTGCTTCTACTTAATCCCTTAGCCTTAGCTGTTCTTATGTAATCAGCCTTTAATACCTCAAGCATTCTACTTCTTGTAAGTCTTGTTATAAATGCTAGTGAGCTACCTGATAGTGCTATAACTGGCATTATATAAGTTTCTGGTCCTTTAAGTCCTGATGCAGGTAAAACCCTTAGGTTAACTGCAAATATATAAATGAGTACTGCCCCAATTACGAAACTTGGTATTGTTATTCCTAGTGTTGCAAAAATCATACAAACCTTATCAGGCCACTTCCCTGATTTTAAAGCTGCAACTATTCCAAATAAAACACCTAAAGTTAACGAACATGCTACAGTAACTATTCCAACTTTTGCTGATGCTGGTAATGAAGTTGTGATTGTATCCTTTACTTCTCTTCCCTTAAACACCATTGATGTTCCTAGATCTCCCTTTAGAAGATTCTTCATAAACATTCCATATTGTTCACTTAACGGCTTGTCCAACCCGTATTTTTGTTCTAAGTTTGCTTTTATCTCCGGAGTAATCTTTTCTCCATCAAATGGACCTCCTGGCATTAACCTTACTAGGAAGAAGGTTAATGTTACAACTACCCATATTGTTACTAAACTTGCTAGAATTCTCTTAAAAATGTATTTTAGCATTTTGTCCCCTCCTTTTATTGCAATTACATCATTTGTAAAATTTCATTTCTTATTTATAATTATATTATGTATTTTTACTTTGTCAACAAATAATGATAATAATTTCTTTCTTTTTTCATCATTTTTTTAATTTTTATATATTAATATTATAAATCTATCAATGAATTTCTTTCCATTCAAAATGCCCTTAATCCCTTATTTTACTAGGTTTTTGCAAGTCAAAACATAGTTCTTGCATTTTTGATAAGATTATTAATTAATAAATTTATTAATAAAATAATATTTTTTTATAATTTTATCCAGTCTTTCATAGAAATACAAATACACTTCTTGTCCTTCACTCAAACACACTTGTACTCCATTTGTTTCATCTTATTAATTTTCTGTATTTTTTATATTCAAATTATTAATATTTTATTCACACAACATATATTTACATATAATATTTTCTATGGAAATCAAGTATTATTAAGGCAAATGTTGCTATTCAAAAAAGGAGTGCCTTAGCACTCCTCTTAAATTTCTTTTATAAAATTTTCTATTCCATCTAAAGCTTTTTTAAGCTCTTCATCACTATAACAATAACTAATTCTCATAAACCCTTCTCCAAAAGCTCCAAAAGCACTACCTGGAACACAGGCTACCTTTCCATCCCTAAGAAGTCTCTCACAAAATTCATCTGAACTCATGTCAAACTTAGCAATAGAAGGGAAAAGATAAAATGCTCCTTTAGCCTCTGCTACCTCTATTCCCATATCTCTTAATCTACCTGTACAATATTCCTTTCTTCTCTTAAAACTTTCCTTCATTGCTTCTACATTAGAAAGAGCTTCTTCAAATCCATAATACACTCCCCACTGTACAAAAGACGTTGCACAACTAACTGCATATTGATGAACCTTCATTGCTTGTTTCATAACCTCTTCATTACAAGCAAAGAATCCTATTCTAAGTCCTGTTGAGGAAAACATTTTAGAAAACCCACTTACATAAATTATCTTATCTTTAATTTCATCTATTTGAGCAACAGAATAATACTCTTCAAATATAATAGAAGAATAAATTTCATCTGTAATTACCTTTATATCATTTTCCTTAATAAATTCTACAAGCTCATCTCTTTCTTCTTTACCTAATATTGCTCCTGTAGGATTTGAGGGGAATGATAATATTAGATATTTTGCTTTACTTTCCTTGTGCTTTTCTATTATTTCATTAATATCTATTGTAAAGTCTTCTTTTAATCCATAGTTAATAATTTCTCCACCTAAAATATTAATAATACTTTCATAGGCTGGATAAGCAGGTGATGGAACTAAAACTTTATCACCAGCATTTATAAGCGCTGTTAAAATTGCATATAGTCCTTCACTCCCACCAACAGTAATACAAACCTCATCCTTTGAATAATTTACCCCAAGTGACTTTAAGTATTTGGAGATTTCTTCTCTTAGCTCAACTATTCCACTGTTAGATGTATAAACTGTCTTCCCTTCATTTATAGCTCTAATCATTCCTTCTTTAATTGATGTAGGCACCTCAAAATCTGGTTGCCCTAAAGTTAAAGATAATGCACCTGGAACCTCACTTACCTTATTAAAAAATCTTCTTATCCCTGAGATTTCTATATTCTCCACCCTTTTATTCATTAATACTCAATCCCCTTTCTTGCCGGAACTCCCTTTTTAAAGTAGTGTTTTATAGGCTTCATTTCTGTGACTAAATCAGCTCTTTCTAATATCTTCTCAGGAACATTTCTTCCTGTTAAAATAAGTTCCATCTTGTCTGGCTTACTATTTAAAACCTCTAAAACCTCATCTTCTGTAAGAAATTTATTACTTAAAACTCCCATAACCTCATCAATTATTAATATATCACAGGAATTATCTACTATAATTTCCTTTATAAATTCAAAAGCTACTTTCACCTCTTTTTTTACTTCCTCTATTTCCTCTTCATTTAAAGTCCAAACAAAGCCTCTTCTTTTTTCAAATCTATATATTTTAAAATCTTCGCCAAGCCTTTTTACACTCTCAAGCTCACCTGTTTCCCCTGATTTTAAAAATTGAACCATTTTAACTTTTAGCCCATTTCCAACTGCTCTAAAACCTTGCCCTAATGCACAGGTTGTTTTCCCCTTTCCATCTCCAGTATAAACTTGTATATATCCTTTAATTAATTCCATAATATTCTACTCCTTTTGTTTGTTATTTTACCCTAGACAAAATTATTTATCAATTCTTTCTCCCAATATTCGTAAAAACTTTAAACATTATCTATAATAGTCTTTTAAATTTTTCTATTTTTTATTATAATTAAGTAAGTCTATATTATAAAGATGAAAGGATGATATTATGGAATACAATTTTACAGATCCTTATGAAATTGCAAGATTCATAAAGGAAGCAAAAAAATCAACACCAGTAAAGGTATATGTTAATGGTGATTTAAGAGAAGCAAATTTTGAGGGAATTGAATGGTATGGAGCTAATAATTTCTATATATTAATTGGTGAATCAGATTTAATTTCTAAGGTTATTTTAGATAACAAGCATTTAATCAAGCATTTTAGACTTGAGAATGATAGAAGAAATTCAGCTGTTCCTATGTTAAACCTATTAAATATTGACGCTAGAATTGAGCCAGGCGCAATTATTCGTGATAGAGTTTCTATAGGTAAAAATGCAGTTGTTATGATGGGAGCTGTTATTAATATAGGAGCTGAAATCGGTGATGGAACTATGGTTGATATGAACGCTGTAGTTGGTGCTCGTGGTAAGCTTGGAAATAACGTTCACCTTGGTGCTGGTGCTGTTGTTGCTGGTGTTTTAGAACCACCTTCAAAGGAACCTTGTACAATTGGTGATAATGTTATGATTGGTGCAAATGCTGTAATTCTTGAAGGAGTTAAAATTGGAGCTGGTGCTGTAGTAGCTGCAGGTTCAGTTGTTGTTTCAGACGTTCCAGAAGGAGTTGTTGTTGCAGGTTCTCCAGCAAAAATAATTAAATCAGTTGATGAAAAGACTAAAGAGAAAACTCAATTAGTTGATGATTTAAGAAAATAATAAATACATAGGGACAATACCAAATGGTATTGTCCCTAAAATTTTATAATATATTATACAATTCCTTCTTCACTATTTTCTGTCTTTGTTTCAACTTCTTCTTCAGCAGCTACCTTCTCCATCTTAGAAATTGATACTTCATATGCAATCTTTTTCACAGTTTCAGTTTCAGAAATCTTCTTTTGATATTCTCTACTTTGTAATCTTCCCCAAACTCTTATGTTGTCACCTACTTCAAGTGTTTGACAGAATCTTGAGTTTCTACCCCAAGCAATTGTTGGAATATAATCTGATTTATTATAAGCACGATTAACAGCTAATAAAACATCTGCTATTTCTCTTCCAAATGGTGTTGTTCTATAAACTGGCTCCTTGCAAATAAATCCATCAAGGAATATTTCATTTGGATTCTTTGTTCTTTCTAAACATGGTTCAATATTTCTTGCAAATACTGTTAATATTAATTTATTGCTTCCATCCATAAATTTATTGTAAGATCTTAATTGACCATCTACAATAATTTCATTTCCTAAAGTTAAATCTAAATTGTGAATTAATCTTTCAGATACAGTGATGCTTAAGATATCTACAGAATCACTTAATCTCATTACCTCCAAGTCAAATGTATAAAATCCTTCTCCATACATTTCATGGCTAAACTCTAAGCCTGATATTACCTTTCCTTCAAGGTAAATTTTGTTATTTAATAATACGTTATCCATTAGTAACCCCTCTTTCCCTTTGTGATATATTTCTTATTGCATAATGAATATACCCCCACAGTATATTTCCATTATAATACAATAATCATAAACATTTCAATAATTAATTTAAATTATTTCTTAAATTGTTCTCCATCCCCATTAATGGAATAATTATTAGTATAAATCATTTCTCCCACTTTCTTAAATTCATACCCCTCTTTCTTAAGTTCATTTATAACTCTTTCAAGGTTTTCTGGTGTATACTTTGCATTATTATGGTAAAGAATTATTGCTCCAGGTTTTACTTTTTTAATAACTCTTTCATATTCTATTTCCTTACCATCCTGGCGCCAATCCACAGAGTCAACATTCCAATGTATACACTCATATCCAAGACTTCTTACAAATTTTATTGATTCATCATTGCAAGCTCCACTTGGAAATCTAAAAAGTTTGCTCTTTATCCCTATATTTTTTTCAAAGGCCTCCTCAGTTTTCTTTAGTTCATCCTTTATTCTTTCTCTAGACACTTTTGTGAAATCGGGATGTATATAACTATGATTCCCTATTTCATGCCCCCTTTCATAAATTTCCTTAAATAACGCAGTATTCTGCTCTGTATAATTTACCCATCCTCCCATTATGAAGAACGTGCCTTTTACATTATATTTATCAAGTATATCTAATATGATAGGTAATTCATCTTTTTCTGCCCAATTTATATCAAAAGTCAATGAAATATCCATTTTATCTGTAGCTACAGAATAAATTGGCATTTCCTTATTCTTTTCTCCATAGGACTTTACTACTATCATATTAAAGTTAATAAAAAAAACTAATAGAAATATTAATATAAACTTTTTTTTCATTTGCTTCTCTCCTTTCAACTCCTCCTTAGTTTTTCACTATTTCTCTATAATATTTTAAGTAAAATATTCCTATATAAATTTAATTATTCTAAATTTCATATATCTTACCTTTAAATCTTCACTAATAATTTTTTTATGTTATAATAATACATATACTTTAAAAAGTGGAGGATAGACATGTTTGAAACTTCAAGTGAATTAGCAGAAAACAAATTATTATTATTATATATTTTAGAAAGTTTAAAAAGACCTATTTCAAACGCTCAGCTAACAGATATCATATTAGAAAATAACTTAATAAATTATTTTACTTTACAACAGTATGTAAGCGAACTTGAAGTTAGTGAGTTTATTAAATATGAGAATTTAAATGAGAAAAAGCTTTTAACTCTTACTCAAAAGGGTAAAAATGTTCTTTCATTCTTTAAAGATAGAATCTCAAGTTCAAAAATTGCAATAATTGATAATCACATAAAGGAAAGATTAGACTCAATAAAAAAGGAGCTTACACTTTATAGCGATTACACATTAAATAAGGATGATACCTTCCTTGTACATGTAAAAGCTATTGAAAATGACACTCCTTTAATAGATTTGAAGCTTAATCTTCCAACAAAAAAACAAGCACAATATTTATGCTCAAAATGGAAGGAAAACCCTTCAGAAATTTATACAAACATATTAAATTTACTTTTCCATGACTTTAAATAGTTGAATTATATAAAATCATAGCATTTGGCTCTTCTCCAACTGTTATGGTTTTTATTTTTTTCCTAATAATATCAATTACATTAATTATCCCTTTTAAATAATCTGCAACATATATTTTATCTTCATTAAATAAAATTCCCTTTGGCATTCCACCAATATAAATTCTCTGGATTTCCTTAAATAAATTAATATTTATTATACTAATTGACCCATCCTCCATATTGGAAACATATAAATAATCTCCATTTTCATAAAGCTCTACTGGCCCTTTTCCAACTTCAACTCTTTCCTTAATCGTAAAGTCCTCTGTTGAAATACCAACAACATAACCATTCTCATTACTACCTAAAAAGCTTTCAAGTGCATATATTCTTTTCCTTAAGGGTGAATAAATAAGTTTACTTGGATATTGCTCAAGCTTAACTTCTTTAACAACCTTTTTTTCATCAATATTAACTATAGAAATACTATTATCATTCATATTCGAAACATAGGCTAATTGCTCTTCTATATTTACTGCAATTCCATAAGGAAACTCACCTAAAACCACTTCAAAATCAATTTTATTATCCTTTAAATTAAAGCCAACTAAAGAATTACTCTCACTGCAAACCACCAAAGCTAAATCATCTAAGATTTTAATATCATTTGGATATGGTCCAATATAGTGATTGCTTTCCTCAACTTCTTTTTCTATATCTAGAATAGATAAGGAATTACTATAGCTGTTTATTACAATAATCTTATTCTTATAACATTCAATTGCACTTGGTCCAGATTTACTGCCTATTGTTTCTAAGTAAATATTTTTAATTTTTAAGCTTTTAGGTTCTAAAATCATTATCACACCTGATGATGTATTGCTAAGAATAATATATTTCATAATCCACCCTCCAAGAAAATTACTCACAGTTCATTATATGCAATCCTTAATTTTGTGCCCCAAAATCCCCTTTATTTCTTTTAAATTTGACTGTATAATAAAGGTTGTACTTATATAAATTTATTAACACTGTTTATTCTTAGTTAATAAATAAATCATTTTAAATTAGGAGAGATATTATGTTTCATTACAAAACAAAAGGTGTATGTTCACAAGAAATAATTTTAGATGTTCAAGATGGCCTTATTAAGAGTGTTGATTTTGTTAAGGGGTGTCCAGGTAACTTAATTGGTATTTCAATGTTAGTTAAGGAAATGACTGTTGATGATGCTATTTCAAGACTTCAAGGAATACAATGTGGAAACAAGACTACATCATGTCCTGACCAATT
>JBOFQV010000300.1:0-3313 GCA_051650705.1 Clostridium sp. | reverse complement strand
TTTTTAATAATTCTTCATTTACCTGTTTAATCTCCTCTTCCTTTAAATCTCTTTCAAGGTTTCCAAATAAATCTTTTGCTATCTTTTCATTAAGTCCTCTGTCTCTTTTAAATCTTATTTCTTCTGCTTTTTGATTTTCCTTTTGAGTAGTTTTAAAATCAAAGTATAACTCATTTTCTTCATTTACTTTTAGAAGCATTTCATCAACAATTGTCTCATTATGTTCCTCTAATATTTTAAATAACTCCTTCATAGTAGTAAAAAAGCTATCATTTGTTTCCTTTGTTTCTGTATATGTAACTACATAGGCTTGTTTATTTGTGGCAAGTACTTCTCCATCACTATCAATAATCATCCCTCTTGGTGTTTTTTCACTTAAAAACTTACTTGATATATTATCTGCTCTTTCCTGATATTCTGATTTTTTATATACTTGTAAATAAACTAATTTACCCATGATTACAACAAATATTGATATCATTATAATAGTTAAAGTTGTATATCTTGATATCCCCTTGTTTTTCTTTTTCTGTTGTACTATCATAAATTCCTCCAAAAAATAAAACTTACACATGTAGTAATTAATATATTACACGTGTAAGTTTTCTTAGTCAATAGGTGATTTATTCCTCATATTTAGTTGAACTTTTTATTTACAACATATTTATTAAAGCTTGGTGAAGAATAATTTGGATAATCTTTTTTAATTCTATCTTTAAAATATTCCTCATAAACTGCTCTAGCAACTGGGGCTGTCCATCCTCCATGACCACCATCATAAATGATTCCAATAAAGGCTATTTCAGGCTTATCAAGTGGTGCAAAAGAAACATATGTTGCAAATGGTTCTCTTCCCAAACTCTCTTGATCCTCTCTAAAGTCTGCTGTTCCTGTTTTACCTGCTGTTTGAATTGGAAATCCACTAAATGCTGCTGTTGCTGTTCCCCCTTCTGCATCATTAACCTTAGACATCCCTTCCTTAACTAATCTTAATGTCTCAGGTTTTATGTCTATCTTATCTAATACTTCTGGTTTATTTTCCTTAATTACATTTCCTTCATAATCTAAAATCTTATCAACTAAGGTTAATTTATATCTTGTCCCTCCATTTGCAAGAGTTGACATATATGAACCAAGCTGTAATGGTGTAAAGTTATTTGTCCCCTGCCCAATACTTGCTGTTATTAATTGTCCTGGAGATGTTATTTCTGTTTCCTTATCACTACATACAAACTTAGAAATAACATTGGCAACCTTTTGAGCTTCCTTTTCTTCATTAACCTTTCCCTTTTGGCTTTCATACTTTTGCACATTATTTTTATACTTTTCAGAGGTAGTCATTATTTTTTTTACATCCTCTAAAATGTAGGATGAAAAATCATCAGCACTCATTTTCATTGGGCTACCTATTGCCAATAATCTTTCATTTATTTTAGTTTTTATATTATCCTTTAATTGATGTAATTCTTCTGTATCATTATCACTATATACATAATCAAATGGAACAAAATATGCTGAACCATTATTATAATTTCCACTTTCAAGGTACTCTGCAAGTTGGAAGGTTGCAAATGCTGCTAAATCCTTTTTTGAGGTTTCAAAATTATATACATTTCCAAAGTTCTCTTCTATTTCAATTCCTGTACCACTTTTTGTTTTTCCATTTGGATCAACTCCAAGACCAAACTTCCAAGCATATTCTGCTATGCTATTAAGTGCTTTAAGATCTCCACCATTCTTTTTGTAAAGCCTATATCCTGTTTCATAGAAAAACACATTGCATGAGGTTTGAAGTGCTCTTGTTACATCAACATTTCCATGCCCTGCCTTATTCCAACATTTTGGTTCAAAGCCTACAAGCTCCTTGTGCATATTAAATTTACCTGAATCATAAATTAAGGAGTTTTTATCAATAACTCCTTCTTCTAATCCAACTACTGCTGTCATTGGCTTAAAGGTTGAACCTGGAGGAATTAGCCCAAGTGTTCCATAATTATAAAATGGCTTTGGGTAAAGATCAAACGCATCTCTTCTTCCTCCATTACCATCTGGTGGAAAAAGCTTATCTACTGTTGTATTTAACCCTGTTTTTTTTATAAGTTCTTGTCCATATTTCTCAAGGTCTGGATTAAAGTATTGTTTATACTCTTCGTTAGTTAATCCCCCTTTTACTGCAAACTTATTTGGGTCAAAGTCTGGATAACTAGCAAGGGCTAATATTTTTCCTGTATTTACATCAATAACAAGGGCTGTCCCTCTATTTGCATTTGGATATCGCTTGGTTCCATCAGCTGCATTTTTTCTTATCCATTCTAACTGGTCCTTTAACGCCTGTTCTGTAACATATTGAAGATCCTTATCAATTGTTAACTGAACTGTCTTTCCTGGACTTGACTCTAGCTTAAATAATTCTTCTGTTGTCCTACCTTTTGAGTTTACTTTAGCACTTGTTCCTCCCTTTATCCCCTTTAATTCATCCTCAAAAGCCCCTTCAATCCCTTGTTTTCCAACTAAATCAACTGAAGGATTATATCCCTTTAATTCATAATTTTTCTTTTGAGCTTCATCAATTGGAGAAATATATCCAAGTATAGATGAGGCTAGAGTTTTATTTGGATAAACTCTAATTGGCTGATTTTTAACATCAACTCCTGGCATATTATTTAATCTTTGACTTATGGTTAAAAAGGTTTCTTCTTTAATATTTTCTACTAAGGTGACTACATTTTCCCCTTTAAAGCCTTGCATTTTCATTGTATCTTTAATTAACATGTATTTTCTTATTTCCTTCAGACTTTTTGACTTAAGAATTAAATCTGTTAATTCACTTGGCTTCATTTCTTTATATGTTTTTGAGTTTTCTGTTTTTAAATAATCCTTGTCAACTAGCCCTACCATACTATAGTCCTTGACCATAATATCAAAGGTTTCCTTTGGAGATATTTTTAGAAGCTCCTCATTAACTTTTTTTATTTCATCATCCTTTAAATCCCTATCTATATTTTTAAATAGAGTTTTTTCTATGGCTTCATTTAATCCCCTATCTCTTTTAAACCTTATTTCTTCTGCTTTTTGATTTTCTTCACTGCTTGTCTTATAATCAAAATATAATTCATTATTATCATTAATCTTTAAAAGCATATCATCTAAAACTGTTTCCCCATTGCTTTCAAGGATTTTATAAAGCTCTTCTATGGAATTAAAGAACTTTTGTTTTGCTTCTTTTGTCTCTGTATATGTAACAATATATGACTCTTGATTTGTTGCAAGAACTTCCCCATCCTTATCTAAAATGTTTCCTCTTGGTGTTTTC
>JBOFQV010000299.1:0-26028 GCA_051650705.1 Clostridium sp. | reverse complement strand
ATCTCAAAGATTAAAAGTATTGATGAGAAGTATGTGTATTAAAGATAAATATCCAAATGAGTGTGAATATAATTTGCCATATTATAAGGATGATATGATTAGAGATTCTATACAAATTACATTGAAGAAGAATAATAATTTTAGTAAAGAAAAATTAATTTTAAAAGAAATGTTTATTGATAATTTAAAGGAATTATGTGCTATTTCAAGTTTGGCTAGAAAAAAAGAAATTTTAAATTATAAAGTTGATAGATTTTATATAGTTGCTTTAAATAAATTTACTAAAAGTGAATTGGTAAAAGAAGAAATTGAGGATTTAATTGTAAGAATTGAAAAATTAAAGTGTGAAGTACAAGAGAGTTTAAAAGAAAATAAAACAATTAATGAAATATCATAGAAGGGTGACATAAAGATATTGTCATCCTTTTAAAATTAATTTTAATAAATTTATTCATTAATCCTATATATATCTAAAATGAAGGTTTAAAATATCATTGCAAGAATTCTACCATTATAAGTAGAACTTAAGTTATATTTGAACTAATATCTTGCAAAATTATAAGTAGATGAATATTTAATCATTACCAGTAGTCCCTAGATATCAGTAATTATTAAATTGAGTAAAAAGAGAATATGCAAACAATTAATTTGCAGAATAATCTGCAAAATGAAGTTGCATTTGCATTGAGTATTAAGAATAATAAATATGATAAATTATTCATAATAATTTAATAAAATATTAAATAAATATTTGAAAAGTGAATAAAAAATGATATAATAAGTTAAGAGTTTAATTAAATGTTAAAAACAATTGTTAAGATATTAAAACTTTATTTGAAAAAATACATCAGAAAAAGTCCAGGAGGGGGAAAAATGAATACTGAGGAAAAAAAAGTTAAAGTCTCTTTCATTGAAAGAGTTGGGAAAAAGATTCCAGATCCAGTAATTATATTTATGTGTTTATATGCAATAGTTATGGTTGCTACGGTATTAATGGGAGGAATGAAATTTGAAACACTAGGGGCTGATGGAAATAACATAGTTTACGAAATTAAAAATATGTTTAATCCAGAAAACTTTAGATGGATATTTAATAATGCATTATTAAATAACTGGTTAGCATACGGTGGAGGAGTTTTAGGAACTATCTTAATCGTAATGCTTGGAGTTGGACTTGCTGAAGAGTCAGGATTATTAAGTACTTTAATTAAGAAAATAGGATTAAAGGTATCTGATAAATTTTTACCAGTTGTACTTGTATTCTTAGGGATAATGAGTAGTATTGCAACAGATGCTGGGTATATAATTTTAATACCACTTGCTGGGTTATTATATGTAGGATTAAAGAAGAATCCACTTATAGGTATGGCATCAGCTTTTGCAGGGGTTTCAGCAGGGTTTAGTGCAAACTTAATTCCAGGAACACCTATAGATGTTATTGTTGGTAATAATGCAAAGATATTTGCTGAAAGCCAAGGAGTACCGTTTGTATCATATTTAGGACAAGACTTAAATCCAGCAACAATGCACTATGTGTTTATAGTTGCATCAACATTCCTATTAGCAACTGTAGGTTATTTTGTAACAGCAAAGTTTATTAAACCTAAGTTAGAAAAGGAAAGTTATGTTGTACCAGAAGATTTAAATCTTTCAGATTTTACTGTTAAAGAAGAAGAAAATAAGGCTTTAAAATGGGCTGGATTAGGTTTAATACTTGGATTAGCTATAGTTGGATTATTAGCAATAGGACCATTAGCAAGCTTTGTTGCTGAAGATGGGAAAACTATAAATCCAATAATGGATAATATCATATTAATAATTACATTCTTATTCTTTGTTCCAGGATTATTCTATGGAGTTAAGATGAAGAAATTTAATAAAGCAATTGATGTAGTTAAGGCTATGTCAAAGCAAATGGGTGGTATGGGATACATTTTAGTATTAACATTCTTCTCATATAACTTCTTAGCATTATTAAGTTATTCAAACATAGGAACATATATAACTTATTTAGGAGCAGAAGCGTTACAATCACTAGGAATTAGTGAATATCCAATTTTATTAATAATAGGATTTGTACTTATAACTGCAATAATCAACTTATTTGTTGGAGGATTAACTTCAAAGTGGATGTTACTTGGACCAATATTTATACCAATGTTATACCAAGTAAATTCAAATTTAACTCCAGATTTTGTAGCTGCTGCTTATAGAATTGCAGATTCATCTACAAATACAATATCACCATTAATGTCATATGCAGGTATAATTCTTGTGTTTATGAAGAAGTACAAGCCAGAATACACATTAGGAGATATGATTAAGTTAATGTTCCCATATTCAGTGGCATTCTTAATTACATGGACAATAATGTTAATAGCATTCTTTACGTTTAAAATACCACTAGGGATATAATATGTTAAAATAGAACTCAGTAATGAGTTCTATTTTATTTAATATAAAATCTTTTAATTTTTTTAAAGAGGTGCAAAATGAAAACAACAATATATTTAACAAGACATGGGGAAACTGAGTGGAATATACACAAAAGATTTCAAGGGTGGGGAGACTCACCATTAACTTCTCTTGGGAAAAAGCAAGCAGAAGCATTAAGAGAGAGGATAAAAGAGGTTGATATCGATGTAATCTATACTAGTCCTATTGGAAGAGCTTTTGAAACTGCACAAATTTTAAAAGGGAATAAAAATGTAGAAGTTGTAGTTCATAATGGTTTAAAAGAATTTAACTTTGGTCTTTGGGAAGGTATGATGACTAAAGAGATTGAGCAACATGAAGAGTATAAAGAACAATTTTTTAATTTATATAATAAACCAAATAAATATGTTGCTTTTGGTGGAGAAAATTTGAAAGAGGTTAAGAAAAGAGCATATAGTGCAATTAATGATATTTTAGGTAAATATGAAGGTAAAAACATATTAATAGTAACACATGGAATGACAATAAAACTCTTAATGTTACTATTTGAAAATAGTGAAGATGAAGAAAAGTTTTCAACAACAGTAATGGGGCAAGCATCATTAACTAAGGTTGAGGTAGAAAATAAGGAATATAAGGTTATATTTAAGGATGATAAAAGTCATTACGGAGATGATTTTGTAACAAGAGGATGGTAATAGGGACTAAAGTCCCAAAAATAATAGTACTAAATACCTTGAAAAATAGGACTTTTAGTATCTACAAAATTCGGCAGAAAATGTATATAATTTAATTAGGTTAAAAAAACCGTGGGAAATGCCCTTAATAACCCCTAAATATTAAGGAGAAACCCTATATAAAAAATAACCTCTAAATGTTCAAACAACCCAAAGTATACCTTAAGGATACCCGCCCTTAAGGTATTTTTTTGTGCAAAAATTTGTTATAATGGTTATATAGGGGAGAGTGGATAGGAAAATGGAAAATAAAATAAATATTGAAGGAATAAATTTAATAATAAAAAATACAATAAATCACATTCAAACAAGTAAAAGTCAGATATTTCAAATTATAAATAATCTAAGAAATGAGCATGAGAGAATAAAACTTGAATGTATAATGGTTCAGCAACAAATTAGTAATGTAATTGAGGAAGTTGATAAGTTAGAACAAGTTGATAAAAAAATGAGAGTAAGACTAGTTGAAATAAGTAAAGATTTTAGTGAAAAAAAGGATCATGAAATGAGAGCAGCATATGAGGAGGCGGCTTTCATAAGAGCAGAATTAATAAGCAAGCAAAATGAGGAAAGGTTATTAAGGGAGAGAAGAGATACTCTTGAGAGAAGAATAAAGGACTCATTGGGTAATATTGAATCAGCTGAAAAGATAGTAAATCAAGTAAGTGTTGCATTGGGATATTTAGAAGGCGATGTAATGAATATGATAGATGAAAAAAATTCAGACATGATTATGGGTATTTCTATACTAGAGGCTCAGGAAAATGAAAGAAGAAGAATTGCAAGAGATATTCATGATGGACCAGCTCAGCATATGGCTAGTGTTATAATGAGAATGGATATTTGTAAGATGCTAGTTCAAAAGGATTTAGCTGAGGGGTTAAAAGAAATAGATTTCTTAAAAAATAGTGTTAAATCAGCTTTAAAGGAAGTAAGAAGTATTTTGTTTGACTTAAAACCTGCATTACTTGAAGAGCTAGGTTTAAATCAAAGTATTGAAGATATGGTAAAATCAAATTTAGAGAGCGAAGGTATAGAGATAAATTTAGATTTAAAACCAATTGGAGAACAGATTGAACCAATTATACAAATAGCTGTATATAGAATAGTTCAAGAAATTGTAAATAATATAAGGAAGCACTCAAAGGCAAAAAGTGTTTCAATAAAAATAGATTTTGGAATAAAATATATAAATATTACTATTGTTGATGATGGGATAGGTTTTGATATACAAAAAATATTAAGAGATGTCAAAATAAAAGGAACATCATTTGGATTAATAGGAATTATAGATAGAGTTAAGGGTTTAATGGGAGACATTAATATGTTTTCAAAAGAAGACTTTGGGACAAGCTACAAGATAAAATTACCTATAAATAGAGAGGTTTTACAAAATGAACAAAATAAAGATATTGATAGCAGATGATCATGCTTTAATAAGAGAAGGTCTTAAAAGGATGTTAGAATTTGAGAGTGATTTAGATATACTAGGTGATGCGTGTAATGGAAAAGAGCTAATTACGTTAATGGAGAATAATAAGCCGAACATAGTATTATTAGATATGAATATGCCAGTTCAGGATGGTATAGAAACTTTGAAATACATAAAGAAAACATATAAAGATATAAAGGTAATTATGTTAACTGTTGAAAATGAGAGAAGTACAATACATAAGGCTATTGAAACAGGAGCAGATGGATATGTATTAAAGGATTCAGCGGGAGATGAAATTGTTAATGCTATTAGAACGGTTACTTTTGGTGGTCAATATATTGATAAGTCATTAGTTAATATATTATTTTCTGCAATTAGAGAAAAGGAAGAAGTACAAGAAAATATTCTTTCAACATTAACTGAAAGGGAACTTCAAATACTTTCTAAGATTTCAAAAGGGATGAGTAATAAGGAAATTGGTGAATCTCTTTATATTTCAGAGAAGACAGTAAAAAATTATGCAACTAAAATATTTAGAAAGATTAATGTAGAGGATAGAGTTCAAGCAACGATTGTAGCATTAAGAAATGAAATAGATGAATTTGTAAAATAAATATTTAAAAGTGTAACATAATCAATCAAATAGCATATTATGTAATATGATACTATATCTAAAAATAAGAGCTAACCTAATTATGGTGGTGAGAGATTATGTTCAAAATATTTCGTGAAAAATTAATCCTAGTAATAACTCTTATAGTATTATCTACTGGAATGTACTGTGTTCATTTTTTAATTTTTAACAATATTAAGGAAACAGTATCCAATATTATATTAAGTTTAGCATATGTGCCAATTGGAATATTCTATAATATTTTAATCATTGATAAAATATTAGAAGCTAGAGAGAGAATTAAAGTTGGAAAGAAAATGAATATGATAACTGGTGCATTTTTTCATGAAATAGGTACTGATTTATTAAAAGTAATAATACCTGGAGATGTAACAATTCAAGAAATAAGAGAATGTAGTGAGATTACAAGTAAATGGGATGAAGAGAACTTTGGACTTTTAAAAAATACTATTAAAGAATATGATTGTGTATTAAAAATAGAATATATAAATTTAGATTCTTTGAATGAATTGCTTGATAAAAAGGATGATTTCATTCTAAATTTAATTGCTAATCCTACATTAGAAGAGTATGAGGAATTTACAGATATGCTTATTGCAATACTTCATGTAAAAGATGAGTTAAGTTATAGATTATGCGACTGTGAGTTAAAGGAATATGAAAAGAAGCATTTAACTAAAGATATTTGTAAAGCATATGTATGTATGTTAAATCAATGGGTAGATTATATAGCACACTTAAAAATTTATTATCCAGCTTTATTTATAAAAGCTCTAATAAATTCACCATTTGATAATAGAAGTAAAGTTGAAAAGGATAAAGAATATTTACAATTAAGTGATATAGATATAGAATAAATTTTTGGAGAACTAGTTTATAGTTCTCCTTTTTTATATATAATTAATACATTTGTTTAATAATATATCCTAATCTTGAGAATTCAGTTTTTATATCATTAATATGAGAATGACCATTAGTTTCTACAGTTACTTCAAGTAAGACATTAGTTAATCTATTAACTGCTTTAAATTGATTATGTTCAAGTTTTACAACATTAGCATTTAATTCAGCTAAAATTCTTGCAATTTGTTGAAGTTGCCCTGGTAAATCAGGAAGCTCAACAGTAAAGCAGAATAATCTTCCTTTAGAAACCAAACCATCATTTATTAATGAGGATATAGTTAACATATCTATATTACCACCACTAATTATTGAAACTATATTTTTATCCTTAAAGTCCAGTTTTTTTAGTGCAGCTAATGAAGCAGCTCCAGAAGCTTCAGCCAAAAGCTTATGCTTTTCACTTAGAACTAAGAAACTTTCAGCAATATCAATATCAGAAACTGAAACAATGTCATCTACATATTCTTTTATAATCGAAAATGTTAAATCACCAGGTTGTTTAACTGCGATACCATCTGCAATAGTATTGACTGAAGAAAGATGAATTAATTCACCGCATTTAAAGCTTCTCTCCATTGCGTTAGCCCCTTCAGCTTGCACACCTATAATTTTTATATTTGGATTTATTTCTTTTGCTGCTAGAGAAATTCCACTAATTAATCCACCACCACCAATTGGGCATAAAATAACATCGATGCTATTTAACTCTTCAAAAAGTTCTAAGGCGATAGTACCTTGTCCATAAATTACATCTATATCATTAAATGGATGAAGAAAAACAGCCCCTTGCTCTCTTTCTATTCTTTTAGCCTCTGAATATGCATCATCATAAACATTGCCATGAAGAACAACATTTCCTCCAAAACCTTTAGTAGATTTAACTTTAAGATATGGTGTTGTTTTTGGCATAACTATTGTAGAATTTATGTTCAATAGATTTGATGCATAAGCAACTCCTTGTGCATGATTTCCAGCAGAGGAACACACAACCCCTTTATTTTTCTCTTCATTACTTAAAGTTCTAATTTTATTTAAAGCCCCTCTTAGTTTATATGCTCCTGTTAATTGAAGATTTTCACATTTCATATAAACATTATTACCACTCATCTTAGAAAATGTAGGGCTATGTAAAAGTGGAGTTTTATTTATAATATCATTAATGTTTTCTCTCGCAATTTTAATTTTTTCTAAATGCATTATCTTCACCTCTCATTATAATTCTAGTATTATTATACAGTAAATAATAAATATTCAAAATATTTTTATTTAGTATAATTTTTAGAAAAGAAAAACAACCAATATATGTAAAAGGTTAAAAAATATTGACAAAACTTGTCGAAGCAATTAATATTAAAAAAGTGTGAACGTTGTCAGAATTTTAAATGATTGAGTAAAGGTTTATTTCATATAAAATTTGTGGACAAGGGAATCTATAAAAGAGATATATAAAGTTTTAGGAGGAATTACAAATGAGAAAATTCTCAGAAAAGCTAGCTGAATTTCTAGGACCAATCGCAGCTAAGTTTTCATCACAAAGACATTTAGTAGCTATCAGAGATGGATTTATTGCTGTTATGCCATTAGTAATTATTGCATCATTTTTTGTTCTAATTAATAATGTTGTACTAGATTCAACAAATGGTATGCTAAAAGATTTTGCAAATTTAGACACGTATAAAGATATTGGATTAAGTGTATATTACGGAACATTAGGGTTCTTATCAATATTCTTAGCATTTGGAGTATCATACAAATTAGCAGAGCATTATGAAATGGATTCATTAGGAACTGCTTTTGTTGGAGTTGCTGCAACTATTGCACTAATGCCAACTTTTGTAACTTCAGGAGAAGTAACAGTTTCAGGTGTATTCTCAGAAATGTATACATCACCAACGGGATTATTTGTAGCTATTATGGCTTCATTATTAGCAACAGAATTCTTAAGAGTTACTCAAAAGGTAGAAGGATTAAAAATAAAGATGCCAGATGTTGTACCACCATCAGTTTCAAAGAGTTTTAATCTTTTAATACCTGCAACTATTGTATTAACCGTATTTGCTATAGTTTCATTCCTTTCAGTTAATATTTTAGGAATGAATATTTATGAAATAATTACAAAGATAATACAAGCACCAATACAAGCGGCATTCCAAGGGCTTCCAGGTATTATTTTAGTAGTAGTTTTCCAAAGTTTATTATGGAGTTTTGGATTACATGGTTCATTTATATTAAGTCCAATTACAGAACCAACACTATTAACTTCAATGACTGAAAATATGAATGCTTACCAAGCTGGATTAGAAATACCAAACATTGTAACAAAGCCATTCTTAGATGTGTTTGTTAACGTTGGTGGAAGTGGATTTACAGTAGGATTAATTATTGCAATATTCTTAGTTTCAAAGAGAGAAGATTACAGAAGTATTGCTAAGTTATCAGCAGTACCAGGTGCATTTAACATAAATGAGCCATTAATGTTTGGATTACCAGTAGTATTAAATCCAATATTTATGATTCCATTAATATTAGCACCAGTTGTAAGTTTAATTATTGCTTATCTTGCAACAGCAGCAGGAATTGTTGCTAAAACTGTTGTTATGGTTCCATGGACAACCCCGCCAGTTATATCAGCTTTCTTAGCTACAGGTGGAGATTTTAAAGCAGCTTTACTTGCAGTAGTATTATTAGTTATATCAGTAGTTATCTACATACCATTTGTAATAGCTGCAAATAAATTAGAAGACGAAATGTAATTATATAAAAAAAGAACTACTATTTTTGTAGTTCTTTTTTTTATATAATAATTAAATTTAATTCATTACATAAAGTTGAAATCTTATTAATTATTGAACCCTCTAGATAGAAAAGTGGGAATTTTAAGTTGTAGTTTCCCCAGATTGTTATGTGTGGAAAATAGAAGGTGGTGAAAAAAATCTCCCTAGTAGATAAGCGGACTAAAAAGGGAATAATTCTTTCATCATTTATTTTAAAATAGGGTGAAGTATATTTTGTATTTGATAATAAAGAGGTTAAAATTTCATTATCCTCATTACTAAGAAGGGTCTTTAAATTTATAATCTCTTCATCTGAAAGATTACATAGAAAAAAATCTACATAACAAGTTTCAGAGATATTATAAAGCTTAATAAAAAATTTAATGAATAAATTCTCAATATCACCCTGTGAACTAGTTAGATTATGTGTAAGGTTTAATGATTTAAAATTGGTGAAACCATAATTTATATCATTAAAGCTAATTGGTACATTTTTTTTGAATTCTTCCTTTGGTATTTGAGTTAATAAATTACACATCTTAAAGACTCCTATTATATTCTCAAGTTATTTCCATTATAGTCATATAATAATCTAATAAATTTTAATTGTCTAGGAAAAATAGAAGTAGATACTTTTTAAAAGGAGGAGTTAAAATGAATTATTTAACCCCAGCTAATAATTATGCTTTAGTATTTCCTGATGGTGAAGTAATGGGCTTTGAAGAAAGTGAAATGGCACAAGCTTATATGAATAAATATTATAGAGAAAGAATAATTCAATTACATAAAAAAGAAGATTATGAGGAATTAGAACAAAATGAGGAAAGAACTTGGCAAGAGATATACACTATATTAGGAGTAAATGAAGGTGAATGTAGGGTATACAATATTGATGAACTTATGGAAAGCGTTAGAGAGTCTTCTATATTAGAAGAGGAAAAAGAAGAAATAATAAGAAGATTACTTGATGAAAATATTGATTTAAATATAAATGATTTTGGAATTGATGATATATTAATCGAAACACCAAATCATATATATTAAGTGAATAAATTTAATTATATTGAAGATAATAAAGGTATAGTCGTAAAACCAACTCCAAAAACAATGACTATAAGAAATAAACTGTAGAGAATTAAAAGATTCTTCTACAGTTTTTCACTTTATCCAATATAATTTAACAAAATTTACATGTTCATATTGTTTTACAATTTAATAGAATATATAATTGTATTATATAAAATGTAATATTTGGTTAAAGGTGAGAGGGATAATGAGATTATCAAAGAAGGTTACTAGTATATTTATAATATCAACAATAATCACTATTTCAATATATAAAATTTCTTCAAATGTAATGATAAATCAATTTTATAAGAGAGAAGTAGCTAGAATTACTGGAATCAGTTCTGGTGCAATAAATAGATTTAAGTCTGAGATAAATAAAAATACAGGAAAGTCTAAGGGATATACATCTTTAATAAGTGCTTCAAAAATGTTAAAAGATGAACATGGATTAGATGATGCTGAAAATGAATTAGGAATCAAAGAAAAGTTTCAGAATGATAAAATTAAATATAAATTTACTTTATCATCTGATTTAAAAATAGAAAAATTATATTTTTCGGATGAAGATTATCAAGATGTTGAAAGGTTATTAAATGAAGTAAAGCCATTAGTTCCTGAGAATGAAAAAAGATTTGAGGGAATTATAGCAAGTGAGGATGCTCCATATTTGGTTGTAATAGAACGGCTTAAATATTCAAAAAATGGCGAGCTTCCAGGGTATTTTGTAACAATAGATCCAGTTGGGAATGAATTTTTTAGAGACTTATCAGCTTCAATGAATAAAGATTTAAGGCTCGCAACTGATTTAGATGAAAATATAATAACAGAAACTAGATACACAAGTTCAAAGGAAGAAGTAAAGGTTGTAGTTAATAGAGAGAGTATAAAATCATATTATAAGATACCAACTATTCATGGGCAACAAGAATATTATTTAGAAATTATAGAGGATTTAGTAGTTACTAATAGCACAAAAGCTAATCTTGATACATTTACTATTCTGATTGTAATTTTATGTTTAATAATAAATCTAGTAGTTTATATTTTAATTGAAAGATTAGTAGTTAGAAGAATCATTAGAATAAATGATGAGGTCAATAAAATTAGAGAAAGTAAGCAAATTTCTGATAGAATAAAAGAGGAAATTGGAAATGATGAAATAAGCATACTTTCAAGAGATATAAATTACATGATAAATGTTTTAGAAGATTCAAACAATGTAATTATAGAAAATCAAAAGAAATTTTCAGATGATATGAAATATTTAGCTGAATATGATGTAGTTACAACATTGCTAAATAGATATAGTCTATATAATTATATGGAAAGTCTTAAGATGCAAAATGAGGAATTTACAATTTATTTTATTGATTTAGATAATTTTAAGAATCTAAATGATACATTAGGACATAGTACAGGGGATGAGGTTCTTTGTAGTGCTGCAAGTGCGTTATTATCTCTAGAAGATTCTAATATTACAGTTGGAAGATTAGGTGGAGATGAGTTTGTAGTAATTAAAAAGGGTGTGTATGATTCAGTTGAAATTAAAGAGTTTGGAGAGAAGATACTAAAATCATTAAATAAGACCTTTAAATATAAGAATTACACTTATGAGCTTAGAGGTAGTATTGGTACAAGCTCCTATCCAAAACATGCAGAGGATATTGAAACTTTATTAAAGTATGCAGATATAGCAATGTATAAGAGTAAGGAGAATGGTGGAAATTGCATAGATGAAATTTCAAGGGACATGCTAGAGGAAATTATTATAGAAGGACAATTAAAGGATGCAGTGATACAAAAGGAGTTTGTTGTATATTATCAGCCAATTTTTGAGCTAGGAACAAATAGAATTATTGGTGCAGAGGCACTAGTAAGATGGATTAAAGAGGGAAAGGTGGTTTCACCATTAAAGTTTATTCCTATTGCAAAAAAGAGTGGTGATATAGTAGATATTGATTGCTTTGTATTAGAAGAGGCTTGTAGGTTCTGTAAGGAATGGAGAGATAAAGGGGAAGAAAACTTTGAAGTATCAGTTAATACATCATATAGATTCTTAAAGAAAACAAAGTTTGTAAATGAATTAAAAAGAATTTTAGAAAAGTATGATTTACCAGCTAGTGGATTAAAGCTTGAAATTACAGAAGATGAAATTTTAGATGAGCCTAAATATATTATCAATATATTAAAAGAAATTAAAATGCTTGGAGTTAAGGTTAGCTTAGATGATTTTGGAATTGGGTACTCCTCCTTTAATCATTTAAAAATGCTACCTATAGATACAATAAAAATTGATAGAAGCTTATTATTGAAAATTGAGGAAGATGATAAGACTTCAGCTATTATTGGTACATTAATAGATTTATCTCATACTCTAGAACTTGATGTTGTATGTGAAGGGGTTGAAGATAATAGACAGCTTTCTTTATTAGAATCACTAGAGTGTGATAAAATACAGGGATATTATATTAGTAGGCCTGTAGTAAAAGATGAATTTAATAAGATAATAAATAAATACAACAAAAAAAATTATGACTGCTAATATAGCAGCCATAATTTTTTTATTTATAAGTTACTTTAATTTTTTTCTTAGCTTGAATAGCATCAAGAAGAATATTTAAATCTTTATCTTTTAAACTCATTGAAAACATTCTTCCACTATAATTTATTGAAAGCTTATTTCTGTTTTTAACCTTTTCTATATCAATAGAATTAATTTTAGAAAATTCAACAGGATTCCAAGGTACAAGTAAATAATCATCAAACAGATAAAGATTTGATGTTAAAAATACTGCAAAAGTAAATTGAACACAAACAAATAATAAAATTAAAAGTATTAATGTATCAATCTTAATTATAAACATCCATATTAAAGCAGCCCAATATAAAAGAGTAAATAATAGAATTGCTTTAGTGCTAGGAGCAAAGGAAAGAATCCTATTTTTTATTTTAGATTTATTTCTTCCTATATGAATATAATAGTTTAAAAGTTGCATCAAAAATAGCATAACTCCACAAAATACTAAACCGATCATAAGAAACTTTTCCATAAACACACCTCATTAAATAACATATTACTAATATTTTATCACAAATATTGGTTAGAAGTAAAAAAGTAGTAACAGAAAAATCATGAATAAAATAGATTAGAGTAAGAAAATAAAATGGGTGGTGACTATTATAGAACTTATTATTGCATTAGCATTATTTATACTAGTTTTAACAATGTCACTAAATTACTATAGGATGAAATTATTATATGAAAAAATATTGAATATTGGTGAGAAGCTTAACTTAAATGATTACGAAAGAAAAGTAGTTAAGTATAAAAACAATATAAAACACTTAAGTATCATTTTTAGTATTATATTATTATTAGTAGTAATTTTATTATTATAGAAATTGTAATAGATAAAGGCTAGGGAAACCTAGTTTTTATTTTTTTAGGTAATTAAAAAGCGTATCGACACTCTTCGACAGACAGGGAGGGAAGTATATTGTATAATTGATGTATACTTTTACAATGAATGAGTGGGGGATGAAATGGATAAAAGTGTTATAGATAAGCGTGATATATATAATATATTATCAGACGGAAAATATATATTACCTCTAAAATTTTTGAAAAAGAGAAATATAAATAAAGTTAATGATATCACGTCAAACTTAATAATTGAATTTTCTATGAGTGAAGGGGTTGGAGTTAAGAAAGTAAGCGACTTTATTGAGCTTATGACACAAATATATATACTCAGTGACAATAAGAAAGAGCTTTCATTTAGTGTTAGAGAAATAGATTTTTGGTTTGCTCCAAAGGAGTTTAAAAGAGTTAGAGAGTATTTTAAAGATATAAATATAAGATTTGTTGAGGAAATAGATGAGAATATATTAACTATTATACCATCTGTAAAGGGGATGAGTAAAAAGAGAATAGATAATTTAATGATTAGATTAAAGGAATATGAGGAGGTAAAAAAGCATTTAAAAAGTAGTGATTATATAAATGAATGTTATGAAGAACAATCTCCTAAAAGAATTTTATTCTCATTAACAAATGTACATAACAAAGAAAGAGTTAAGGAAATATTACATAGAAGATATGAAAAAGGACAAACTTTAGAGTGTATTGGTGATGAATTTGGATTGTCTAGGGAAAGAGTAAGACAGTTACAAGTTGAAGGAATAGATGAGGTTAGGGATTATTTAAATGCAAAAAAATTTATAGTATCTTTAAAAAAATATTTTAAGGAGAGTGAGTATTGCTCATTAAAACAATTTCACAATCTATTTAATGAAGATAATAAACATTATGCAGGAGTAATTTTAAATAATTATAATAGCTTATATTTATTTAATGAATTAGAGCTTATATACTTTGAGGATAATTCTAAAACTTTAGAGTTAATAGAACAAATAATTAAAAGGCTACCAAATAAATTTTTTATTATTGATTATTTAGATTACTTAATGATAGCCTTTAAAGAAATTGGATTAATTAATATAAATATGAATAGTATAAAAAAATTATTGATGGCAAATGGTTATCAGTTATATGGAGAATATATGACAAAGAGTAAATTGAATGCCATTGATATAATGGAATTGATATTTAATCACTATCAAATTGAACCACTAAAGTTTAATGAAGATGGATTAAAAAGAATAAAGAAGTTAAGTAAAAAGCATTTAGATTATTCTTTAGAAGGAAATTTAAGAGCTTTTGAAAATAGATTAAGAGAAAATGCAAACATTCTATTAGTAGACAAGCTAACCTTTCAACATATAAAGAACGCCTCAATAGATGAAGAGGTTGTAATAAAAATAGGGGAAATGCTTGAAGAACATTTTGAAAATGAGAATATAGCAAATGCCTCCCAAATATTTATGAAAAACGAGGATTATTTAATCTCTAATGGGATAAAGACAAAGTATAAAATGTATAATATAATTTCAATTTATTTTGGGGATTATTATAAGGTTGGAAGAGGAAATACATTAGAAATTTATAAAAATGACTGTGTTGAAGTACAAAGTAAAGAAGAAATACTTAAGGAGTATATAAATAGTAAAGGGGGAATAGTCCATAAGGAGATTGTATTAAATGATCTTTCATGGCCTGTTTACAAGGTTGAGGATACTATTAGCAAAAGTAAAGATATACTAAAGCTTGGAGAAGAGATAAGTACTTTAATCTATTTAGAGATAAGTGAAAAAGAAGTTAAGGAAATAAGAAGATTAGTAGATAAATTATTATCAAAATCAGGTTTTACAACAGGATTTCTAATTTATGAAAAAGCGAAAAGTGAGGATGAATTAAAGGGTTTATTAAAAAGAGGTAATATAAATAGAAGTGATAAAATAGCATCAATAGTTAAAAAGCTATTTAAAGATATAAGAGGCCATATTAATTTCATTTATAATGAAAAATCAGTATATAAAAGCATAGAAGAAGTTATAAGTAAAGGAATAAGTGGAAGGGTTAGAAGAGAAAGCTTAAAGGAATATATGTCATCATTAGGATATAGAGATATGATGACAAGTATGACTATAAATAAAGTTATAGATAATGGATGTTTTTATGAAATATCAAGAGAAGAGCTTGTATCATCAAATACTTTCAAACCAAGTAAAGAGGTAATTAGAGCGGTTATTAGCTTTATTGAAAAGAAGTTTGGTGAGGAAGATTATTTAGTTTTATCAAATTTAAATGACTTTAAAGAGCTTCCAAATATAGAGTATGAATGGTCTGCACATTTAATTAAATCTATTGCTTGTTTAAATGGATACAAGGGAATTGAAAGAATATACAATGATATAAGAGGAGAAAAAATAATAATTGGAAGAGAAAATGGAGAAATTCAAAGTTATGATGAATTATTAGTATATCTTTTAAAGAATAATTATAATGGTAAAATGCTCGAAGGGAAAATATATGATTTTTTTGCAGAGTATGGAGTTGTAAAAAATCACAAAGATTTAATTGATAAAAAAATACCTTATGATTTAAAGGTGACAGGAAAAATAAAGGTTGATGAAGTGGGAAGAGTTACTTTATTAGCATAACAAATGAAGAAGCGAATCTTATTGGGGGAATAAGATTCGCTTCTTCATTTTAGGTGTATTCTAATGAAAATAAATGTATATCTGCTACATTTTTTATTATAGATGAAAAGTGTGGCAATTCATTGACAAAGATAATTTTTAAAAAACCATACCTAAATATTACAAAAATGATATATAATTGTATTAAAAGCTAAAATGTAATTTAGAGGAAGGTATGAGGGTGTTATGGGAGCTGAAGATATTAGAATTCATTTAGATAAGGGAAATGAGGCTTTAAATAGTTTTCAAATGTTCAATGCACTAGATGAGATTGAAAAAGCCAAGGGAATAGATGAAAACAATATAGATATAAAGTTATTAGAGGGAAAGCTTCTAGGATCATTAAATAGGGTTGGAGATGCCATAGATAAGTTAACAGAAGTTATAGAAGTCAATCCGGAATTTAGAGAAGCTCTTGTGGAGAGAGGATATTTTAGAGTGAGAGCTGGAAAGCTTGAAGAAGGATATGAGGATTTAAAAAAGGCAATATCTTTAGATGAAAGTAATATAGATGGAAAATTAACTCTTGGAAAGGTATGTATGGACTTAGAAAAGTATGAAGAGGCAAGAGATATATATGAATCTCTTCTTAATGCATATGCACCAAATGTTATTGGAAGTAATTTTGTTTCAGCTAATAAATTCATAATCAAGGAATTAGAAAATAGAGAATATCTTACTCAAAAAGAAATAATAAGTCTTGCACAAAGTTATTTATATATAGGAGATTCAGAAAAAAGCTTAGAGATTATTAATGATATTGAAGTAAGTGAAGATAGCTATGATGATATTTTAAGTATAGGTTTAATATATGCGTCAAATAAGGATATAGAGAAGGCTATTGAGTATTATGACAAGGGAATAAAATTAAATCCAAATGCCTCAAGAGCATTTATACTTAAAGGAAACGCTCTAAAGTTAAAGGGTGATTTAAAAGAAAGCTACAACGTGTTAAAACGCTTAATAGAATTAGAGGATTTTGATAAGGATGTTTATTATACATTATCAAAGGTAGCATTTGAAATAGGAAAGTTTAAGGAAGCAACAGAGTATTGTGATAAATCTATAGAAAATAATCTAAATGTAAGTAATTCATTATATGTTAAAGCTTGTATAAATAATAGATTATGGAACTTTGAAGAGGGAAATAAGGATATAGATAAGGCACTAAAAATATATACAGGTGATGGAGACTATTATGCTGAGAAGTCTCATTCATTAAGAGGATTAGGATATATAAGAGAGGCAAATGATGCATGTGAAAAAGCCTTAGAGTATAGATTAGAAACCTCAAAAATCAATGAAGAAAAGGGAATTATCTTAAAAATAGCTGGATATTATGAAAATGCTATTTCTTGGCTTGATGTGGCTATAGAAATGGAAGAAAAGAATGTTACATCTAAGTTTTATAAAGCAATTTGTAACTATTATTTAGAAAACTATAGAGAAGCTTTAGAAAATTTAGATGAAATAAAGATAACAACAAAGCATGATGGATTAATTTATGGAGAGGAAATTTTAATTCATGATGCAATGGGAAATAATGAGAGATATATAGAGATTCTAAAGGAATATGCAAGTACTCATAATATTAAAAATAGTAGTATAAAGGCAGTTGCATATGAATTGGTTAAAGAAATTGAAAGAAGTATCTCTCCATTAAAGAGTGATAATGAATATGAAAAAATTATTGATGGAATTAAAAAGGTAGCAAATATTAAATAAAGGGGGAGAGAGGAATGGCTATAATAGGAATAGATTTAGGAACAACAAACTCTCTAGTTTCAGTTATAAGGGAAGAAGGGGTACAAGTAATTCCTAATGGATATGGGGAAAATCTTACTCCTTCAATAGTTAGTGTAGATGAAGAAGGACAAGTTTTTGTTGGAAAAATAGCAAGAGAGAGATTAATAACCCATCCAGAAAGCTCAGTAAGTGTATTTAAGAGAAACATGGGAGGGAAAAAAGAATATAAGCTAGGTAATAAAAAATTCTTACCTGAAGAATTATCAGCCTTAGTTGTTAAGTCACTAAAGGAGGATGCAGAAAAATTCTTAGGTGAGGAAGTAAAAGAGGCTGTAATAAGTGTGCCTGCATATTTTAATGATGCTCAAAGAAAGGCAACACAAAGAGCAGGTGAGCTTGCAGGATTTAAGGTTGAAAGATTAATAAATGAACCTACTGCAGCAGCTATTGCATATGGATTACATGAAAAAAATCCTCACACAAAGTTTTTAATTTTTGACCTTGGTGGAGGAACCTTTGACGTTTCAATACTAGAAAAGTTTAAGAATGTAATGGAGGTTAGAGCTGTTGCAGGAGACAATTTTCTAGGTGGAGAGGATTTTACAGAAATATTAATTAATATATTCCTAGCTCACCACAAAATTAGCATTGAGGATTTAGATCAAAGAGAAATTGCTATGCTTGTAAAGGCAGCTGAATTATCAAAGAAGGAGTTTTCAAACTCAAGAAATGTAAACATAAGTGCAAAAATAAAAGGAGAAATTTTAGAACATTCAATTTCAATAGATGAATATGAAAAGCAATGTGAAATGCTACTTGCAAAGCTTAGAAGACCAATAGATAGAGCACTAAGTGATGCATCAATTAAGGTTAGAGAAATAGATAGCATTGTATTAGTTGGAGGAGCAACAAAGCTACCAATTATTCGTAGCTTTGTTAGTAAATTATTTGGTAGATTACCATCAGTAAGCATAAATCCAGATGAGGTTGTTGCAATTGGAGCAGGAATTCAAGCGGCAATGAAGGAGAGAAACAAGCTAATTAGTGAAATTGTATTAACTGATGTATGTCCATATACTTTAGGAACCAATATATCTGTTATGAAGCCAGGTGGATTTTTTGAGTCTGGACATTTTTGTCCAATTATAGAGAGGAACTCTATAATACCAACTTCAAGAACAGAAAGATTATATACAGTAAAAAATAATCAAAGAAAAATAAGTGTTGAAATTCTACAAGGAGAAAGTAGAAGAGCAAAGGAAAATGTTTATTTAGGAGAATTAGTTGTACAAGTTCCACCAGCTCCAGGAGGAGAGGAAGCAATTGATGTAAGATATACCTATGATATTAATGGAATATTAGAGGTTGAGGTTACAGTAGTTTCAACTGGATTAAAAAAGAGAATGGTAATTGAAAAGAATCCAGGATATATGTCAAAAGAGGAAATTGATGAAAGATTAAAAGAATTAAGCGAGCTTAAAATTCATCCAAAGGAAAAGGATGAATATAAATATCTATTAGCTAAGGGAGAAAGATTATATGAAGAAAGTATAGGGCTTACAAGAAGAAGAATTGCTATGATACTTGAGGATTTTGAGAATGTATTAGAAAAGCAAGATGAGAGAGAAATTAGTAAAGCCTATACTGAAGTTAAAGATTTTCTAAATGAAATAGAAGAAGAAATGGAGTTTTAAAATGAATATTTGGGGTATTTTGGGTATAGATGAAACCAATGATAAAAATGCTATTAGAGAAGCTTATTTTGAAAAGTTAAGTACCTGCAATCCAGAAGATAATCCAGAGGAATTTCAAAGCTTAAGAGCAGCATATGAAGAGGCTATGAATAGAGAAAATGAGGAATTTTCAGAAAAAGAAGAAACTGAAGTAGACTTATTTATTGAAAGAGCAAAGGAAGTTTATGATAATTTTCATAGAAGAATATATAAGGAAAACTGGGTAGAGCTTTTAAATGAGGACATTTGTATGCAAATAGATACCTCAGAGGAGATAAATAAAGCATTATTAGGTTTTCTCATGAATAAATACTATCTTCCAACAGAAATTTGGAAGTTACTTGATAGTAAATTTAATTGGATGGATAGCTATGATGAATTAATAAGAGAATATCCAAAGGCGTTTATTGATTATGTAAAGTCCCATATAAATGGAGAATTTGAATTTCATTATGATGAACTATCAAAGGAAAGCTTAGAAAATTATGATGAATTTATTAGAAATTATTATAGAGCAGAAACATCAATTAGATATGAAGAGGTTTATGAAGGGCTAGAATATATGAATATTGCTAAAAAGATATGTGAAAGCAATATAGATTTAAGAGTTCTAGAAGGAAGATTCCTACTATTAGTAGACAAGGTTGATGATGCAATTGAAATATTTACAGAAGTAATAAATAGCAAAAAGGACTATTGGGAGGTTTATGTTAGAAGAGGAGGAGCTTTTTTAAGACAAGGAAAGCTTAAAGAAGCCTATGAAGATTACAAAACCTGCTATGAAAACTTTAGTGATGCAAAATCTGCTCTTTATAGTATGGCAGAATGTAAGCTAGCTTTAGGAGATTATGAGGAGGCTTTTGATCTATATAAGGAGTCTAGAGAGTATTTTCCTTTCAATGGAACAATATATGCAAGGTTCTTAGATACCAATAGATTCATAATAAAGAAATATGAAAAGCTTCTAGAAGATGAATATAATAAAAAGTGGAGAAATCTAGTTGCAAGAAGTTATTATCATTTAGATTTAGATGATAAGGCGTTAGAAATATTAGAAGATTTAAGAGATAGAGGAGAACTAGAGGATTCAGACCTTTTACTAGGAAAAGTATATTTCTCATTAGATAGACTAGAGGAGTGTAAAGAATTTTTTGATGATTTCATAAAGAAAAATCCAAAGGATGGAGATGGATATTACTATTATGGAAATGCATTATTTAAAGAAAGAAATTATGAGGAAACACTAAGGTATTATGAAAAATCTTTAGAAATAAAGCCAAATGATAGAAATTATATAGTTTTAATAGCAGAAACATTAAATGAAGTTAAGAGATATGATGAAGCAATAAAGTATATTGATAGAGCCTTAGAAATCAATGATGGAGATGCATATGCTCACAGTATAAAGGGGCGTTCATTATGTATGCTTGGAAGATATGACGAGGCAATGAAATCAGCAGATACGGCAATTGAAATATATGAAGGTCTTTCAGAGGCATATTGGGTTAAAGCAAATGCTTATCTTTACTTAGGAGAGTATGATAAGGGAGTAAATATTTGCAAGAGTGCAATTGAAAATGATAATGCAAATGAAAAGGTGTATTTTACATTAGGTGATCTTTATTATTATGATGATAAATATAATGAAGCAATAGAAGCCTTTAATAAAGCCATAGAAATAAAGGATACTTATGCAGAGGCTTATAATAGAATTGGTGATGTTGAGTACTATAGAGATAACCATGAGGAAGCGATAAAGGCATATAGTAAGGCAATAGAGCTTTATAAAAAGGATATACATTATCAAGGAAGAGGACTAACTTATCTTGCAATGGGAGAAATTCAAAAAGCCTTAGAAGATTATACAACAGCAATAGAAATTAATCCAAATGCTTTCTATGTATATAACAATAGAGGAATTGCATATGAAAAATTAGAGGAATTTGATAAGGCATTAGATGATTATCATAGAGCAATTCAAATAAATCCTCAATATAAATATCCTTATAATAATATTGGAGAAATTCATTACAATAGAGATGAGTATAAAGAAGCAGTCGAATATTATAATAAGGCTATTGAGCTAGATAGTGAATCATCTTATTTTAGAGTTAATAGAGGACTTTCATTATATTTCCTAAAGAATTTAGAAGGAGCAAGAGAAGACTTTAATTATGCTTTAGAATTAAATGAAGAAGATTATTATTCATTATATAGACTTGGACTTATTGAAAGAGATGAAAATAGAACAGGAGAGGCTATAAAGCTATTTAATAAAAGTATTGAAATAAATGATGAATATCCATTTGCATATTTTGATTTAGGAAAAATATATTACGCAAATAACAAATATGAAGATGCAATTAATAACTTAAAGAAATGTATTGAGCTTGCGCCAAAGTTTATTCAATCATATGATGTGTTAACAGAGGTATTAATTGATATTGGTGACTTTAAGGTTGCATTAGTATACTTAAATAAATTAATAGAATTAGATGATGAAAATGCAGAATTCTACACTAGAAGATCAGTAGTTCATAGTAAACTTGGAAGCTTCTTAAAAGCAAGATCAGATAAAAAGAAGGCAGAAAAGCTATTAAAATAAATAGGTTGAGGCTGTTTTTACAGCCTCAATTTTAATTAGAGGTGGAGTTTGGATTTATATAGCTTGAAAGCCTATTTAAAAGCCTTGTATTTGTAAGTATAAAGTCTTCAATTTCCTTTAAATTTAATTGGAGATTTCTTAAATAAAGCTTTTCAAGATAAAGATTAGTAAGAATAACAGTATCTCCAATTAGATTGATATTTCTATTTGAAAAATTTAAAAGTTCAGAAGCTAGCAATGAATTTAGCCTTAGGATATTTCTAACAAGATGGGAAACACCATGCTCAAGCTTATAAGGAAACAAAAATCTATTAGCTAAATAAACAATAACAGCTCCAATAATAACATAAAGTATTCTAAGTATAGCAAGCTCATTCACAGGAGTTATAAAGGAAGCAGAGGCTAAGGAAGAAATGGTAGCAAATAAACTAAGCTTTTCATAATCCTTAAAACCATAAATGAGCATAACAGAAGCTATCATTATTAAAAAAGTAATTGTTTCAGATTGATTAAAGCTTAATACAATAGAAATCAATATAATTCCAATAATATTTCCCTTAACTCTTTGACCAATTCTTGAAAGAGTATCCTCATAATATGGATAGATTATTGACATTATGGTTATTGATACCCAAACAATTTTGTAATAGGACAATACATTTCCAAGAAATAAGGAAATAGTTAATACAATTGCAAGTCTAAGTCCAAAATTCATTCTAATTGAGCCAACTTTAAAATCATTTTTAATCAAGTAAGAAAAAGTATCGAGCTCAGATTTTTTAAAATCAGAGGAGAGTTTTTTACTTTCCTTATTAGTCAAAGATTTTATAAGAAAAATATCATTTTGAATTTCCTCACAAATATGAGCTATGGGAGAGGAGAAGGTATAATTAAAATCTTCTATCATTTTAAGGTCAGAAATCATAAAAGAAGATTCCCACTCACTAAAATCATTATCAAAACAATAAAAGTTTAATTTTTGAATATTTAAGAGGACATCAAATTGAATTTTTCCAAGCTTTGTGGTTAAGGATTTTTTATATCTAGTTATGTAGAGTGTATACCACATACCTCTAATTTTATTTAAGTTACTAAGTAAAAGTTCTCTCTTTTTAGTTTTATCACTTTCATAAATAAGCTTTTGCACATTAGAAAGAGAACTTATAATATTATTTATAAGTAAGTTCTTATTATTTTCTTTATAAATTAGCCTTTCGATTAATACAACAACAATAACACCATAATTAACAATGATTATTTTAGTAATTAGAGAGGGGAGTGAAGGCTCTCCAAAGGAAGTAAATACATAAAGCATTAAAAATGGCTTATAAAAAACAGGATTAAATCTAACCGTTAAAAAATAACCAATAGAAAATAAACATACAAAATTTATAGGAATACCAATATAGGGATTTCTACTAGCAATAAATGAAAATGTAACAATTAAGGAGTAAATAAGCATAAAATGTAAGGCTTTGCTTATTGGTTTTATGGTTATATTTTGTTTAGAAAGAGCAAGGGAAGTCATTGCCATTGGAAAAGCAATAATTGAGTATTTGAATCCCCATATAAATATTATAGTTACCATTACAAATACACCAATTCCACCATGACGAAGCATTGATTTTTTATTTATTCCAAGCATAATAATCACTCCTTTAATATATTTTTATCCTTTTGCATTAATTTATGTATTTAAGTAAGTAATTCCAATTGACAATTAAATGGTGTCCTTATAATATTTAGGTAGAAAGCAGGTGAGAGAATGGAGTTTTCAAAAGTACAAAACAAGTTTATAAATGGTAAATTATCGGGATATCAGTTACTAAAAGGAAAAAAGGGAGCAGGGAAAAGCACTGCATCAATATATAGGGCAATAAATTTAGAAAATAACTATTGTATTTATAATGAGGATAATATTTTAGTTTTAACATCTCATTATAAAAATACTAAAAAAGCATTGGAGATATATGAAGGTGGCAAAAATAAGGACTTCTTTTATTCTTTATTTTCACTAGAGGGGGATAGGGTAAAGATAAAGACTTTAGAGGAAATTATAAGAAGCTATGCAAATGGATATAAAAATAGTAGGGGACTTCAAGGATTAAAGCAAATTCAAAGAGAAAATCATATTAAAATGATTGAAAACATAAGTGAATTTATTAAAGGTTATGGGGAAAAATCTAAATTAATAAGTTCAATTTCAAATGAATTCTTGTTAGAGGAAATTTTATGGATAAAATCATGTGCATTTTCTAAGGAAGAGTATCTTGAGGTAAAAAGACCAGGAAGAGGAAAAAGTATAAGAAAAAATTCTTTAAGCAGAGAGTACATATATGAATTAATGGAGCTTTATAATAGTGAGTTAATTTATAATGGATATATGGATAGCTATGATGATGTGTTATTTGCATTAAAATATGCAAAGGATAGTAAGGAAAAATACACTCATATATTAATTGATGATTGTGAGTCTCTAACAAGAGGAGAGCTTGAATTTGTTAAAAAGATATTTGGAAATAAGTCACATTCATCAATGATTTTTATAGTAAATAATGAAGTTGTAGATAGAGAAAACACCTGGATTAGAAAAGGAAGAAGCTATAAGGAGCTTGGAGGAGATTTTAAAGGAAGAACATTTAACTTTAAAACTATTTATGAGACTTCAAAAGAGGATGCTCCAAAAATAATGGATTACTTTAAGTTTATTAACTTTAAAAACAAGAAGGAATTAGATTTTTCTGTAGATTATACTTCATCAAATAAGGAAATATTTCAAGGGGAAGAGAGTGTTAATTCAAAGGAGTTAATAAACATTCCTGTTTATAGTGATATAGCAGCTGGGGTTCCTATTGAAATGAATGATAGAGTTGAATGTAACTTTTCTTTACCAAAGGAATGGGTTGGGAAGTCAAAGGATTTATTCATACTAAATGTTAAAGGGGATAGTATGATTGATAAGAATATATTAGATGGAGATAAGATTGTTATTAAAAGACAAAATACTGCTTATCATAATGATATTGTAGCTGCAAGTTTAGATGGGGAGGCTACATTAAAGATTTTAAAAACTAATGGTGATGAACCGTTTTTAATGCCAGCTAATCCAAAGTATAAGCCAATTCCTCTAAATAATAAGGATGTATCAATTATGGGTGTTGCTGTTGGAATAATTAAATTAGGTAATAAATAAAAATAGACTCGTTTTGAGTCTATTTTTTTGTGCAAATAACGTTTAAATAGTTAAAAATGGATATGCTTATAAAAATGATAGATTAGATACAATTATGTCATCAAACGGAGTAAAATATTCATTCGTATACGATGAGTTTGGTAATCAAAAGGATATAAGTGTAGGAACAACAAAGCTAATAAGTAATGAATATGATGTAGCTACAGGGAATCTATTAAAATCAACTTATGGCAATGGTGTAGTTATTGAAAATGTATATGATAATTTAAATAGAGTGATTGAGAAAAAAGTAAACGGGCAAGCTATAGTAAAATATTCATACAACAATGAAGGTAATCTAGGGCTATTAGAAGATATAAAAAATAATGTAACTTATAAGTATGTATATGACTTATCAAGTAGACTAGTAAAAATAGAAGATTCAACAGGAAACTCCTTCTCAAGTGATTATGATTTAAATAATCTAGTAAATAAAGTTATATACACAATAAAAGGAGTAAAAATAACCACAGGATTTGAATTTGATAAAGATAATAAAATTACAAAAATTAACCTATCAAGTGGTAGAAGTGTAGAATACAAATATGATACAATAGGAAGAAATAGTGATAAGTTTATAAATTTAGGAAATAATATTGTATATCCTGTAGGTATTAAATATC
>JBOFQV010000298.1:0-6710 GCA_051650705.1 Clostridium sp. | reverse complement strand
CCTGGAGTATCTAAGAATGTTATTTCTTGATTATTTAAAGTAACTGTGTAAGCACCAATATGTTGTGTGATTCCACCTGCTTCTGATTCTGTAACCTTTGCTTTTCTTATAGCATCTAGAAGAGAAGTCTTACCGTGGTCAACGTGTCCCATAACTGTAACAATTGGTGGTCTCTTTACTAAGTTTTCATCTTCTTCATCTTCTTCAACTTCTAAAGTTTCTAATTCAGATGTAACTTCTAGCTTTTCAACTAATATTTCATACTTTTCACATACCTTTGCTGCAGTTTCAAAATCAATTTCTTGATTTAATGCTGCCATTACTCCTGTGAAAATTAATGTTCTTATTACGTCATTGCTTGGCTTTCCTATTTTTTCAGCAAGCTCTTTAACTGTAATAGTTTCACCGATTTCAACAAGAACACCATCTGCTATTCTTGCTTCTTCTGCTTCCATTTTTTCTTTTTCAATTTGCTTTTTAGTTTTCTTTTTCTTGTTTATACCCTTATTAACTTCTTCAGCTAATTGGTCTTCATATTCATCTACTAATGTCTTCTTTTCAGCATTGACATCATCCTTCTTGTCTCCAAGAAGTTCCTTTATTAATGCAGCATCCTCATCTTCAATTGTGCTCATATGATTTTTAACTTCTACGCTAAATTCATCCATTAATAATGTTATTAATTCCTTTGAACCTATATTAAGTTCCTTTGCTAACTCATGTACTCTTAATTTTGACATATAGTCACCCCCGATTATTTTAGTTCATACATTGATTTTCCTCCTCGTAAAGAGAGATTAGCTTATTAGCCATATTCTTGTCTTCGATAGCCATTACCTTAACTTCGTCTCTTCCAATAGCGCTTCCAAGTTCCTCTTTTGAAAAGTTTTCAATATATGGAATATTTTTTTCTATGCAATGATTTACAAACTTCTTTCTTGTTGTGGAAGATGCATCATTTGATATTATGAATAAATGTAATTTCTTCTTGTTTCTTTGTTCATCGCATTTACTATATCCTTCAACGATACTTCCTGCTCTTTTAGCTAATCCTAAAAAATTAAAAAATTTATTCATCTGCAATTTCTTCCCTTAATCTATTATAAATTTCTTCACTTATTTGAGTTGCTAAGTTTCTAGAAAGTCTTTTTGTTTTAAAAGATTTTTCTAAACACTCCACACACTTACAAACATAAGCTCCTCTACCTGATTTCTTTCCAGTTAAATCCACAGAAACATCTCCCTCTGGACTTTTAACTACACGAATCAGTTCCTTCTTTGGCTTCATTTCTCCGCACCCTGTGCACATTCTTAGTGGAATTTTTTTAACTTTCATAGATTTCCCTCCACCTCTTAAAGCCTAATCTAATAAATCTTCAGCTATAATAGCATCTTCTACCTTTTCAGTAGCTTCAACTGCTTCTTGTGCTTTAGCTTGTGATTTTGATTTTATATCAATTTTCCAGTTAGTAAGCTTTGCAGCTAATCTAACATTTTGACCTTCTTTACCAATTGCAAGGGATAATTGATTATCATCAACTACAACCTTAGCTGATTTACTATCTTCATCAACTTCAACTGATACTACTCTAGCTGGGCTTAATGAATTTGCAATATATTCAACTGGATCCTTGCTCCACTTAATTATATCAATTTTTTCATTCTTAAGCTCATTAACTATATTTTGAACTCTAACACCCTTAGGTCCAACACATGAACCCATTGCATCAACTTCAGAATCTGTTGAATGAACAGCTATTTTACTTCTTGATCCTGCTTCTCTTGAAATACTCTTTATTTCAACTACACCATTGTATATTTCTGGTACTTCTAGTTCAAATAATCTCTTAACTAAACCTGGATGAGTTCTTGAAACATGTATAGAAGCTCCCTTTGAAGTATTTTTAACTTCAACAATATATAATTTTAACTTTTCATTAAACTTATATACTTCATTTGGAATTTGTTCCTTTGGTCCTATAACTCCTTCAAGCTTTCCAAGGTTAACAAATACCATACCCTTGTCTTCTCTTAAAATTGTTCCAGTTATAATATCAAATTCTAAATCCTTGTATTCATTGTAGATTATGTTTCTTTCAGCCTCTTTTATTCTTTGAGTTACAACTTGTTTTGCAAGTTGTGCTGCAACTCTTCCAAAATTCTTTGGTGTAACTTCTAAGTCAACAACATCATCAACTTCATACTTTGGACTGATTTCCTTTGCTTCTTCTACTGATATTTCTGTTATTTCATCATATACATCGTCTACTACAATTTTTTGAGCATAAACGTGTATTTCTCCTGTTTCCCTGTTGATTGTTACCTTTACATTTTGTGCTGCTGAATAATTGTTTTGGTAGTTTTTCTTGTATGCTGCTACCATTGCATCTTCAATAGTTGTAAAAATAAGATCCTCGCTAATCCCCTTTTCTTTTACAAGTTCTCTTAGAGCACCTATAAATTCTTCGTTCATTGTTATATCCTCCTTGTTATATTTCCCCATCTATATTTGCAGATTTAATTTTTTCTTTTAAAATTTTCATAGTAGCTTCCCCTTCAACTACAATGTAGTCATCTGAAGCTTCCTTTAATATTCCTTTAATATTCTTTCTACCTTCAAGACTTCCAGTAAATCTTATAAAGACTTCTCTTTCTAGGAATCTTTCAAAGTGCTCTGGCTTATATAGTCCTCTATTTAAACCAGGTGAAGATACTTCAAGGTAATAAGATTCAGTAATTGGGTCTACTTCATCTAACGTGTCACTAACTCTTCTTGAAAGAGCTTCACAATCACTTAAAGCAACACCGCCATCCTTATCTATATATATTCTTAGATAATTTTCTCCGTTTTCTTTTACGAATTCTACGTAATATAGTTCATATTCAAGTTCATCAGAAATTGGCTTTACCAAAGTTTCTATCTCTTGGATTAATCTGTCCTTTTTCATGATTTCCCCTCCTTTGCAATATTCAATTTTCATTTATAGTTTACCCTAAAGCTTAAGTTTCTATTTTAAATTAATCAAAAACGCAACTATTATTAGTAGTTGCGTTAAAATAGAAAGAGCGGGTTTTCACTGTCCCACTCAAAACTCTCGCTATTAGAAATTAACTCTATTCCTATATTAGCATAATTTTTCTTATAATTCAAGTGCTATTTAAAATAATGATAATTGATTTGTCTCAGAAAGCCCTTCAAGGCACCCATGATTAGATAAAGTTTCAATTACTGTCTTTGTAACCTTAGCTCTAAGCCTTAAATCTTCCTTCGAAATAAACTCCCCATCTTTTCTTGCTTCTACAATAGATTTAGCTGCATTATCACCAACACCAGCTAGAGCATTTATTGGTGGTCTTAAGTTTCCATCCTCAATTATGAATTTAACTGCTTCCGATTTATATAAATCTACCTTTAAAAGCTTGATTCCTCTTTTATACATTTCAAAAGCTAATTCTAAGGATGTCATAAGTCCTTTATCTTTAACCGTTGCTCCATTTCCAAGTTCATAAAGTTCTTGAAGCCTTGCATGAATTGCTCCTTCTCCCTTACAAATTAAATCAGCATCAAAATCATCTGCTCTAACCGTAAAGAAGGTTGCATAATATGCATGTGGGTAATACACCTTATAATAAGCTATTCTTACCGCCATCATAACATAGGCAACAGCATGCCCTTTAGGGAACATGTACTTGATTCTCTTACAAGATTCTATATACCAATCAGGTACATCATTTTCTCTCATAGATTTTTCAAAGTCCTCTGTTAATCCCTTACCTTTTCTTACTGATTCCATTATGGTAAAGGCAAGCTTTGGAGGCACTCCCTTATACATTAAATAAACCATAATATCATCTCTCGTAGATATACAATCCTTTAGTGTAGTGTATCCCTCTTTAATAAAGTATTGTGCATTATTTAGCCATACATCAGTTCCATGAGAAAGTCCTGATATTCTTACTAAATCTGCAAAGCTTTTTGGCTGAGTATCAACAAGCATTCCTCTAACGAATTTAGTACCAAATTCAGGAAGACCATAAGAACCAACTTCACATTCAAGCTCTTCTGCTGTAACACCTAATGCTTCTGGTGAAGTAAAAAGACTAATAACTTTTTCATCATTTAAAGGAATTGTTTTTGGGTCAAGTCCTGTTAAATCCTGAAGCATTCTAAGTACTGTAGGGTCGTCGTGCCCAAGTATATCAAGTTTTAATAGTCTACCACTTATGGAGTGGTAATCAAAATGTGTTGTTATAATATCAGAATCATTGTCATCAGCTGGATGTTGTATTGGAGTGAAATTATATATTTCATTATCACTTGGAACAACCATTATACCACCTGGATGTTGTCCAGAGGTTCTTTTAATCCCTGTACATCCAACTGTTAATCTTTCAATTTCTGCACCACTTGCTACAATACTTCTCTCATCTAAATATTTTCTAACATATCCATAGGCTGTTTTTTCTGCAACAGTACCAATTGTTCCTGCTTTAAATACAAAGCCTTTTCCAAATAAAACTTCACAATACTTATGAACAACTCCTTGATATTCCCCAGAGAAGTTAAGGTCAATATCTGGTTCCTTATCTCCTTCAAATCCAAGGAAGGTTTCAAATGGTATATCATGACCATCCTTTATATATTTTGCTCCACATTCAGGACAATCCTTATCTGGAAGATCAGCTCCCGAGCTTATTGAACCATCTAAGAAGAATTCTGACTTCTTACAATTTGGACAAACATAATGAGGTGGAAGTCCATTAACCTCTGTTATATCTGCCATTGTTGCAACAAAGGATGACCCAACAGATCCTCTTGAACCAACAAGATATCCATCCTCTAGCGATTTTGCCACAAGTTTTTGGGCAATAAGATAAAGAACGGCATATCCATTAGATATAATAGAATTTAATTCCTTATCAAGTCTTTTTTGAACAACTTCTGGTAGCTCATCTCCATAAATTGAGTGAACCTTATTTAATGTCATATTTCTAATGTCATCATCTGCTCCCTCAATTTTAGGTGGGAATGTTTCATCTGGTATTGGTTTTACCACTTCAACCATATCCGCTATCTTCTTAGGATTATGAATAACTACTTCCCTAGCTTCTGCTTCTCCTAAATATGAGAATTCTTTAAGCATTTCCTCAGTGGTTTTTAAATAAAGTGGAGCTTGATTATCTGCATCTTTAAAGCCTTTTCCTGCCATTATAATTCTTCTAAAGGCTTCATCTTGTGGTTCTAAGAAATGCACATCTCCAGTTGCAACAATTAATTTATTATGTTTTTTTGCTAGGTTATATATTCTTCTATTTATTTCCCTTATTTCATCAAAATCTTTTACATTTCCTTTTTCTATTAAAAATGCATTATTTTCAACTGGTTGAATTTCAAGATAATCATAAAATTCTACAATCTCTTTAAGTTCCTCGTCTGTTTTACCATCTAAAATACTTCTATATAGCTGTCCTCCCTCACAGGCAGAACCTAATATTAATCCTTCTCTATGCTCTAACAATAAACTTTTTGGTGTTCTTGCACTTTTAAAGAAGTGATTTAAATGAGCCTCTGAAACCAATTTATAAAGATTTTTAACACCATCTTGATTTTTAGCCAACATTATAATATGGTAACTTGGAAGTTTTTTAACATTCACATTAGATAAATATTTTGTATTCAATGTCTTTAAATCCAAAATTTCCATTTCATCTCTTAGCTTTTCAAACATTTTCAGTAAAATATCTGCTGTAGCCTTTGCATCATCAACTGCTCTATGGTGATTTTTCAGCTCAATTCCTAAATATTTAGCTACTAAATTAAGCTTTACCTTTTTCAAATCTGGATAAAGATATCTTGCTAGAGGTACGGTATCTAATACTCCATAATCAAAAGGTAGTCTTAAAATATTACAATTATATTTAATAAATCCTGTATCAAAAGGAGCATTATGTGCAACTAATACTGAACCCTTACAAAATTCTAAAAATTCCGGAAGTATTTCCTCAATACTTTTTGCATCCCTAACCATATCATCTGTTATTCCAGTAAGTTCAGTAATTTTATATGGTATATTTCTTCTAGGATTAACAAACACAGAATAGTTATCAACTATTTTTCCTTCACTTACCTTAACTGCACCAATTTCTATTATCTTATCATTTTTTGGAGAGAACCCTGTTGTTTCTAAGTCAAATACAACATAATCACTTAAAAGAGTTTCCCCTCTTTCATTCAACACCATAGGAACTCCATTATCAACTAAATATCCTTCTACTCCATAAATAACCTTTATTTTATTTTTCTTCGCTGCAGACTGTGCATCTGGGAATGCCTGAACCACACCATGATCTGTTATTGCAATAGCTTCATGACCCCATTTTGCAGCCTTTTCTACAAGCTTTCCTACAGAAACTATTCCATCCATAGTGCTCATTGTAGTATGTGCATGAAGCTCTATTCTTTTTTCAGTTGCTCCATCCATTCTCTCAATTTTTTGCATTTTAACAATATCTCTACCCATAATTACAACTTCTCTTTGGTAGGTATCATAAACTGCTTCACCTCTAACCTTACAGTAAAGACCTTTCTTAACCCCTTCTAAAACTTCATCCTTTTCATTCGCCTTTAAGAAGCATTTAACAGTAATAGAAGATGTTAAATCTGTAATATAGAAGGTTAAAATTGTTTTTCCTGTTTTAGTTTCAATAAT
>JBOFQV010000297.1:0-8642 GCA_051650705.1 Clostridium sp. | reverse complement strand
TGGAATTCCTTTATTGTAAGCTAATTCCATTTTGTTTACAACCTTAAGAACTTCACTTTTTTCCTCCTCATTAAAATATTTAAAAATATCTTCTCTATTCATATTACCCTATATTAAAACTGAAAAAATTAATGCCCTTATTATATCAATAGCTATTAATGCTAATATCGGGGAAAAATCTATTGCAGTTTGACCAAACATTTTATTTTGAAGCATTCTAAATGGCTCAAGAACTGGCCTTGTAAAAGCTTGTAATGTATCCATTAGTATATTAGGTCCTCTTACTATCCATGACAATAAGCACTCTATAAGAATAGCAAACTCTAACAATCTAAATAGTAAAGATACGAAGGTTATTAATATACCTTCCATAAAAATCACCTACTTTGACCAATTAAATAATGCTTTTGAGCTTAATTCATGCTTTAATTCATTTGTAACTTCAACATTTGATGGAGAAAGTATGTATACTCCCTTTTCAATTTGCCCAAGTTCTCCTCCTAATGCATAGCATGAACCACTTATAAAATCTAATAATCTTTGAGCTAATTTTATATCCATTGCTGTTGTGTTAACTACTACAATTCTTCTATTCTTTAAAGCATCACAAATTTCTGTTGCATCTTCATATGCATTTGGCTTTGTAATTGTAACTCTAGCAGTTGAATTTGTATGAATATTAACAACCTTATTAGCTTGAGATTTTTTATTTGTTATTACTGGCTCTATTTCTTCTGTTTGAACTTCTGTGTCATCAAAGTTTTCTTCTTCAAAATCATCGTATTCTTCGTCGTATTCTCCAAATCCTAAAATGTTTTTTACTTTTGACATTACATTACTCATTTTGTAATCCTCCTGTATTTTAAATATTATAATTTCTTTTTCCAAAGATTCCTTCTCCCACTCTAATTAGTGTGGAACCTTCTTCTATTGCCTCTTCATAATCATGAGTCATTCCCATAGATAAAATCTTCATCTCAACATTTTTATATTGATGATCCTTTAGTTTATCATAAAGAATTTTTGTTTTTCTAAAATATTCTTTATTACTATCTTTATTACCTTTTGGTATTATAACCATTATACCATAAACTTTAACATTTGAACAATTTTCGACTTCATTTATTACTACTCCAATTTCTTCCTCATAAAATCCGCCCTTACTTTCCTCCTTACCAACATTTATTTGAATTAAAACATTGGCAATTTCGTTCTTTTTCTTGAATTCACTTTCAATTTTTTTTAATAAGTCTATGCTTGATAAGGAATGAATTAAATGTACTTTTCCTACTAAGTACTTCACTTTGTTCTTTTGAAGATTTCCAATCATATGCCATCTTACATCCTTATGAAAATTCTCTTCCTTCTCAACTATCTCTTGAACCTTATTTTCTCCAAAATCTCTTATTCCAGCTTCATATGCCTCTTCTAAGAATTCTAGTGGCTTAGTTTTAGAAACTGCAATGAGAGTAACATCTTTAGGTATTTTACTTAAAATGTTTTCTATATTACTTTCAATACTCATAATTTCCTCCTAATACCTTACTCTCATATATTAATATTCTTCTTTCAGTAATAAAATCCTTTAAATTCTTTAAGTTTTATTTTTCTCTATATGGACTTAAAAAATCCGCATTTATCTTACTTTCAGTTGCTGGTAATATAATTTCTTCTTTCACTTCAATGTGCACATTTAAATCTCTAAGAATTAAAGAACTTATATGACTTCCATCTTCAAGTAATGCAGCTTTCATAACCTCTGGGTCTCCTATAATTGAGAATTTAAAAGGAGCATATTCTAAGGAGTCATCAACCTTTATAAATGACCACGCACAGTTAACCCCAGTTGTTGGTAAAAATCTCAGATTATTTATTGCTATAGCCTCTGCTCCAGCTTTTCTAAAATCATTTAAAACCTTTATCATATCACTATCATGAAACAACTTTCTCCATTGAGTAAATTCTGAATCTAACGTGGGATCAATATCACCATCTTTTATTGTTATTACGAGTCCTGGCCCATTAACTTCAGACATTCCAGTTAACAGACTATAGTCCTCTAGTTGTCTTTTCATATCCTCAAGAATTTTTTCATCATTTTTACCATGAGTATCATAACTATTTATCTTTTTAGCTGTTTCATCATTTAAATTCTCTAATTTTGAAATTTCCTTATAAAGTTTATTTCTTTCTTCTATTGCATCTTGATATTCTTTTGCATTCATATTTAAAGTGGTTTGAATTCCCTCAAAATTATAATTAAAAGCAATTAATAATCCAAGTAATATAAATGCTAAGAATATAACAAAATTATAACTTTTACCTTTCACCAAATCACCTCTTTAACGTGATTTCATTTTTTCAATTACTAATCTTCTAATAATTGCAAAGTTATCAAATATTCTTCCCCCAAATACTATAACTGCCGCTATATAAATTGGAATTCCAAGTTTATCTCCTAAATACGCAAGACCTGCAGCTAAGGCAGCATTTCCAAAGAATCCTGATATAAAAATATCTGCTTGAAAGTTTTTAGAAAGATTTGCTCTTATAGCTCCAAAAACTGAATCTAGACAAGCAAGTATTGCTACTGACATATATGGTGAAAACTTATCCGGTATATTTACATCAACTATAAATCCTAATAAAATCCCTACAAAAAGTCCAATTACTGCTATCATAACCTACTCTACTCCTTTTTCTTTATTGGTCTTAAATGATCACTCTTTAAGCTCTGTGTTGTTTTTTCAATTACAATATCATCCGAATATTTTATATCAGGAGTAAAGTTTCTAAGGGCATTATAGTCTAAGGCTCCTTTAAAATCTAATGCAGCCTTAAATATGTTTTTATCTCCTATTGCTTTTATTTCAACCTTTTCTCTTGGATTTAACTTACCAGCATCCCCTACATTTAAGTAGTTACTTGCTGACTTAATTCCTGTTTGTGGTGTAATTCTAAATCCATTAATTGAAATAGCTTGCGCCCTTGCAAACCATAGCATATTAATTAAGTATGTTAATTCTTCTTCTGTTAATGCTGCAGCTTCATTTCCTCCTGCAAAAATTGATGACTTTGGAGTAAGTATAATTGTAACTCCTGGTCCTGTTACATCTTCAGTTCCAAGTACCATTCTTGCACTATCTAGCTGCTTCTTAATTTCAGCGTCTACTTCTCCATTTTTTGCAGCTGACTCTTCTAATTCTTTTAGTTTATCGGAAAGTTCAGCATTCACTTTAGAGAGAGATTCTTTTTCTTTTTTTAAGCTATCAATTTCTTCAATAATATTAGTTTTATCAATACTTTGATTTTGTCCTTGTTCCTTACTAGTTAATGCCTTAAATTGATAGGCAAGCAAAAATCCTAGTAATGCACAAACAATTGCTACAAAAACTTGCGATGTTGTTTTTTTCATTTTTACCCTCCCATATTATTTGTGATTATTTATAATTGGAGAACTTAATGTTCTCACGTCAATATAACCCTCTGTTATTAAATTATTTTTTTCACTTGTTGCATCGAAAACAAATTCCATCTTTTCTATAATCTCTTGGTCACTTCCTAAAAGACATTCTATATTTCCAATATAAACCTTAATATTACCTAAATCTGAAATATCTATGCTTTCAATTTTTTTAGTAACCTTTTCTAATTTATTTATCTCATAAAATGTATGTAATACTTTCTTGTTTCTTTCATCTATTTCTTTTAATTGTTTACCCATTTCTGTGTTTTCTATACTTACTCCATTAAGAAGCATTATATTTGGTATTGTTAAATCATATACCTTATCAATAATTTGTAAATCACTTGATAAAATTAAATATTCACCTTCACTTTCAATATAATATGCTGCTTCCTTTTGTTTTATCTTAAACTGTAATGTTGATGGATATTTTTTTATTACCTCAACATTATCAACATAAGGTAAAGTTGTAAGTGCTGATGAAATTTCTTTAGAACTAATAAAGAAAATATTTTCTCCCTTTAGCCCCTCTGTCATCGAGAGAACATTTGCTTCTGAAAGATTCTTTTCTCCTACTACTTGTAGGTTTTTAATTAAAAATAGTGGGGACTTATATGCTATTCCAACCATTACAACAACTATTAATACCATTAAAAATGTCATTTTTCTAATTTTTCTTTTTCGTTTTGCTTTTCTAATATATTCATTTCCTTTTGTGCCCATAATCATCCCTATTCTTCTTTTACATAATTTAAACTTTTAATACTATAATACCACTTTAAGTAATTTTTTTCATTACTAATTTGTAACAAATTATAATTATTTTATAAAAATTTTGACTCTCCGTATCTTTAAATATGTTTATATTTTTTAACCCATACAATAGTGTTCCAAAACTTGCTTTTGTTTTCTACTGTGGAACTCTTTTATTTTTTAACGCTTTGTACACTTTATAAAGAGCAAACTCTTTATTTATCAGATATAAACTCAGTTGAAATTTTATACTTTCTAAGCATAAAAAAAAATTATGCATGGCTAAGCCATGCATAATTTAACTTACTTCTTTCTTTTCACTTTGCCTTGATATGTTTAAAAGTATACCCATTGCTGTGAGATTTATAACAAGGGACGTTCCCCCATAACTTATAAAAGGAAGTGGAACCCCCGTAACTGGCATTGATCCAGTTACAACTGCTATGTTTATTAGACATTGCACTGCAATTATAGATGTTATACCTATAGCAAGTAGCATTCCATAAGTATCTCTTGCTTTAGTCGCTACCTTTACCCCTCTCCATATAAGGATTAGAAATAAGGCCATTATAACTAAACAACCAATAAGTCCAAGTTCTTCACCTATTATCGCAAATATAAAGTCATTATGTGGCTCTGGCATATACATGGTTTTTTGTCTTGATTGACCAAGACCAAGCCCTGTAACTCCACCTGCTCCTAAAGCATAGAAGGATTGGATTAGTTGATATCCATCTCCTGCTGCATCCTTCCATGGGTCAGTAAAACTCATAAGTCTTCTTAATCTATATGGCTCTAATATTGCAAAGGCTGCTGCCGCTGCAAAGAGTCCTGGCGCTACTACTCCAAATAAATGCTTATATTGCCCCCCTGCACTAAATAACATTATAAATGTAACTATCATAATTACTGAGGCAATACTTAAATTACTTCCAAGTAAAACTAAGGCTGCAAATACTCCTGAGAATATTAGGAATGGAAAAATTCCTTTATAAATATCTCTTATCCTTTCACCAATTCTTTCAATATTCATTGCAAGCGCTAAAACAACAGCATATTTTCCAAGCTCTGATGGTTGAAATGACATCCCTGGAAGTGGAATCCATCTTCTTGCTCCATTAATTGGCGGGAAGAATAATACAGCTACCAAACTCACAATTGAAATACCTACTATTATTGGGGTTATTTTCTTTATTTTGTGATAATCTACACTCATAGTAAAGCACATTGCAACTGTTCCAACAATTCCCCATACAAGTTCTTTTTTAAGAAATAACATACTATCTCCATCTTTTATCATTGCACTATATGAACTTGCTGAATACACCATAACTATACCAATTGCAAGAAGCACCATTACAGTTAAAAATATACCATAATCTATTTCACCCATTTTTGCTTTTCTGGGTCTTTTCTTTATCATAAATCACTCCTCCACCTACCACTTTATTAAAGTGCTAAAAAACCTATAATACATAATATTGTAGTTATTACTGAGAATACAATAACAATTTTTGTTTCTGACCATCCTAAATGTTCAAAATGGTGATGTATTGGCGCCATTTTAAACACTCTTTTTCCTGTTAATTTAAATGATGTTACTTGAATTACAACTGAAACAGTTTCAAGTACATATATACCACCAACTAAAACAAATATCCATGGCCCTTTTAAAATTAAAGCAATTGTAGCTAGTGCTCCACCTAGGGCAAGTGATCCTGTATCACCCATAAATACACTTGCTGGGAATGCATTGAACTTTAAGAAACCAATAAGTGCTCCTGCAAGCCCTATACAAAATACTGCTACACTATAATGTCCCATTTTATAAGCTACTAAAGTAAAGAATGTTAACACTATTACTGTTACTGATGTACATAACCCATCTAAACCATCTGTTAAGTTTACAGCATTTGTAAAGGCTGAATAATAAATTATAATTAATGGAATATATAAAATTCCAAAATCAACATTTGTACCTATAAATGGTATTATTAAATCTGTTCCTATAACCTTATATCCATAAACAGCTAAAAGTGTTGAGAATATAAGAAGTAAGGCCATCTTTTGCCAAGCTTTTAATCCTTCACTTTGTTTTTTTACAATCTTTAGCATATCATCTAAGAATCCAATTAGTCCAAAAGCAAGCATTGAATATAAAACTATCATAGCTTCATCTGATACCTTATATCTTCTAACTATCATTACTACAACTATTGAAAGAATAAAAATTATTCCTCCCATTGTAGGTGTACCTGCTTTTTTCAAATGACTCTTTGGTCCATCTTCCCTTATATTCTGACCAAACTTCAATTTATGAAGTAGTGGTATAAAAATCGGTCCAAGTAAAATTGATACTATTACTCCTATTCCAAAACTAAATAACATAGTTGGATTTAGTAAGTTGCTAAATAAATCCCCCATCATTTTGCCTCCTTCGTTAAACTATAATCTTTTTAAGTTCTAAAACTATTTCTTCGAATTTTTCTCCTCTTGAAGCTTTAACTAATACATTATCATCATTATTAATTATAGTTTTCAAAGCATTAATTAATTCCTCTTTATTATTAAAACAATATATATTTTTGTTATTGTAACCTTCTTTATACTCTTCTTTGTACTCTCCACACACAATTAATATATCTGAAGTTTTATTTGCATACTCTCCAGTTTCTCTATGTGCATTTTTACTTTCATCACCAAGTTCTCTCATACTTCCAAGTATTGCTACCTTTCTACCTTCTGATGACTTTAAAACATCTAAGGCTGCCCTCATTGAGTCTGGGCTTGCATTGTAACAGTCATTTATTATTTTACCACTTTTTCCTTTTGTTATTTCAAGTCTCATACTCGTAGCTTCTAAGTTTTCAAGTCCTTTTCTCATTTCATCAAATGTTAATCCAAGCTCTAATGAAACTCCAATTCCTAAAAGTGCATTAAGCACATTATGTGCTCCTATCATTGGTAGTACAAATTTCTCTTCTCTTTCATTACAAACACATTTAAATGATGTAGCGTCCTCTGTTAAAGTAATATCCTTAGCATAGATACTAAATTCATCCTTTAAACCTGTTTTAACTATTTTGTATTCCTTATCTTTTATACTATTTAAAAACTTATCTTCTGCATTTAAAATTAGCACATTATCCTTATTAAAGAAATCTGCAATTTCCATCTTTGCCTTTAGTATATTATCTTGTGTTTTTAAATTCTCTATATGTGATAATCCTATGTTAGTAATAACTCCTATATTTGGAGTAGCTACCTTTGCTAAGGTATGTATTTCTTTTAAGTCACTCATTCCCATTTCTAAAATGGCAACATCTACAGTGCTATCTAATTGCAATACCATTAATGGTAGTCCAATATCATTATTGAAGTTTCCTTTAGTTTTAAACACCTTAAATTTTCCACTTATAAAAGCTGCTAAAAGATCCTTTGTTGATGTCTTTCCTGTTGAACCTGTTACCCCAACAACCTTTAAATTCAGCTTTTCTCTATAAAACTTTGCTAGGTTTAATAAAGCTTCTTTTGTATTTTTAACCTTAATTAAAATTCCTAAACCTTCAAATTCACTAAGTTCATTATTTATTTCATCAACTATCGCAACAGAAGCACCCTTTTTAAGTGCCTCAACTGCATAGTTATTTCCGTTAAAGTTAGCTCCTTTAATTGCTAAATATATATTTTCTTTTTCTATCTTTCTTGTATCAATCGAAAGGTTATTAAATTTTTTATTATCATTATCTATAATAACTTCTCCATCTACAGCCTTTAATAACTCCTTAAAGGTTAATTCCATTTATGCCACCTCTATTTGCTTAGTATTTCCTCTATTACTTCTCTCTCATCAAAATGAATTGTTTTATCCTTAAAAATTTGGTAAGTTTCATGTCCTTTTCCTGCTATAACAATTACATCACCAGGCTTTGCTATTTCAATTGCCTTCTTAATTCCATCATATCTATTTACTTCTATTAAATAGTTATCCTTATGGATTCCTGCTATTATATCATTTATAATTTCAGCTGGCTCCTCGCTTCTTGGATTATCTGATGTTATTATTGCAACATCACTCAAGTCTGAGCCTATTTTACCCATTTGTGGTCTCTTAACCTTATCTCTATCTCCACCACATCCAAATACAGAAATTAATTTATTTTGAGTAAACTCTCTTGCAGTTTTTAATATATTTAGAAGACCATCTGGTGAGTGAGCATAGTCAATTATGATGTCATATGAAAGATTATGAGAAATCCCTGCTCTTTCACATCTTCCTGGAACTTGAGCCTTAGATATCCCTCTCTTTATAGCATCCATATCTATTGAAAGTTCATTACATGCAAGTATTGCTGAAAGACCATTATAAAGGTTATATGCTCCTGGTATTGATATTTTAAAGTTCTCTTCCCTACTTAAGTTT
>JBOFQV010000296.1:0-3045 GCA_051650705.1 Clostridium sp. | reverse complement strand
AGTAAGATTATTTAGATTGTTATGACTGTATTGCTTTTGCAATATAGCCATAACTTTTTATAGAATATAGGAGTTTTAGTGTATGGGTGTTTCTGTAGTTATTCCTAATTATAATGGAGAAAAATATATAAGAGGATGTCTAGAGTCACTTAAGAATCAGAGTCTACAACCAGATGAGATTATTATTGTAGATAATGCATCAAGGGATGGAAGTATTGATTTAATAAATAGTGAGTATAAGGACTATGTGACTTTAATTTGTATGAATGAAAATCACGGGTTTAGTATTGCTGTTAATGAGGGAATTAAGAGAAGCAACTATGAATTCGTAGCATTGTTAAATAATGATACAGAGCTTGATAGTTTTTGGTTAGAAAATCTATATAACTGCATTAAAAGGGATGAAAAAATATTTTCTTGTTGTAGTAAGATGATGAGATATGATAATCGTGAAATTATTGATGATGCTGGAGATGAGTATACAATTTTTGGTTGGGCAACTAAAAGAGGAGATGGAAAGTTAGCAGAAGCCTTTAACAAAAGTGAAGAGGTTTTTTCGTCATGTGCAGGGGCAGCTATATATAGAAGAAGTGTTTTTGATGAAATAGGATTTTTTGATGAGAATTTTTTTGCATACCTTGAGGATATTGATATTTCATATAGAGCAAGGGTTTATGGATATAAAAATTATTATTGCAATGAAGCACTTGTTTATCATATTGGAAGTGCAACAAGTGGAAGTAGGCATAATGAATTTAAGGTAAGACTGGCTTCGAGAAATAATATTTATGTTATACATAAAAATATGACTGGATGGCAGATGGTATTAAATGGTTTATTTATTATTGGAGGAATAGCTATTAAGGGAGTATTTTTTTCTTTAAAAGGATTTGGAAAGGTTTATTTCTCAGGAGTTTTAGAGGGAATAAAGAATAGAAGTAGTGTTCAAAAGATTAGGCTTAAAAATAATAAAGACAATTATTTAAATATACAAAAACAGCTATATAGAAATACTTTGAATTTATTAAAAGGAGGTAGGTAAGATGTTAAAAGAAAATCAAAAGGTTTTGAATAAAGGAATAGTTTTAATAGATGCTTTTGCAATAATACTCTCTTTTTTAATAACTTGGTATTTAAGAATGTATAGTGGACTTATGCCAATAGAAGAAGGGAGATTAAGCTTTAAGGAGTATTTAATCCCAGTACTTATTATGATTCCTATATACTTAATAATTTATAGCTCTCAAAGGTTATATAATAGTGAGAGAGTAAGGTTTTTAAGTAAAGAGGTATGGAGTATTACATTATCAAATATTTTAGGTGTTCTTATTTTTACTGGAGTTTTATTCTTAACCAAGCAAATAGATTATTCTAGAAGCTTTTTATTTATATTTTTCTTTGTGTGCTTATTTATAACCTCATTAGAAAGAATGATAATTAGATTATCGGTTAGAAAAGCAAGAAATAAAGGGTATAATAAGAAATATATTGTGTTTGTTGGATATAGTGAAGGTACAAGAAAATTTTATGAGCTTATTAAAGAAAATAAACACTGGGGATATAATGTACTTGGTGTGTTTGAGGATAAAAAAGTAGAATATCAAGATTTAAACTACTTAGGCGAATTATCAAAGTTACATGATTATCTTGGAGAAAATAAGGATATTGAAGAAATAATTATTACCCTGGAAATGAAGGATTATGACAAGCTTCAACATGTAATAGAAATTTCTGAAAAGTTTGGAGTTAGAACTCAAATAATACCAGGGTATTTCAAGTATTTACCTGCAAAGCCTTATGTTGAGGAAATTGGGGGAATACCATTTATTAATGTTAGATATATTCCACTTGATAATATTTTAAATAAGTGTATAAAAAGAGCTATGGATATTGTTTTATCAGCAATTGCTTTACTTTTATTATCACCAATACTTCTTATAATTGCAGTAGTTATAAAGCTTACATCGCAAGGTGAAATTATATTTAAACAGGAGAGAATTGGATTAAATAGAAAGTCTTTTATGATGTATAAGTTTAGAAGTATGAGGGTTCAAAATTTTGAGGAAGAAAAGACTCAATGGACAGTTAAAAATGATACAAGAAAAACTAAGGTTGGAAGCTTCTTAAGAAAAACTAGCTTGGATGAACTTCCACAGTTTTATAATGTTTTAAAGGGTGATATGAGTTTAGTTGGACCAAGACCAGAAAGACCTGTTTTTGTTGATAAGTTTAAAGAGGAAATTCCAAAGTATATGGTTAAACATCAGGTTAGACCAGGAATTACTGGATGGGCTCAGGTTAATGGTTGGAGAGGGGATACCTCTATAGAAAAGAGAATTGAATGTGATATTTACTATATTGAAAATTGGAGCTTGGCATTAGATATAAAGATTTTCTTCTTAACAATTTTTAAGGGGTTTATTAATACTAATGCTTATTAAGAGGAAAGAGGAGAAAAGTATGAACAATACTATAAAAAGAAGAGGGTTAATCTTTTTAGCGACTTGTATTATATCAGCATTGTTTTTAGGTTTATTTAACCAATATTATAATGACCAGGTTAAAAAGGTAACTTTAAGTATAGAAATTCAATCAGATAAGGTTGATGAATATTCAGTATACTATGATGATAATGGTGATAAGATTTGGAGTGAAGAGACGGTAATCAAACAAGCTTATACTGCAACAGGGAGTTTTGAAAAATTAAACTTTGAAATTCCTATGAATGCTAAAAATATTAGAATTGATTTTGGAAATTCGCCAGCTGATATAAATGTTAAATCAGCATATTTTAAAGCTAATGGAGAAATGATTGATTTATTTAGTGATAAAATTTCAAACTTAAAAGAAGCTTCAAATGATATTAATTTAAATTTGATAGAACAATCTAATTTAATAAAAAGTGAGGGGAATGATCCTTATTTAATATTAGCTAATATCAATACTGTTTTTGAAGCTCTTAATAACAGACCAATGTATTTGAATATAATTATGATATCAGGTTCAATAATACTTGGATTTATAATGTCTAATGCATTAAGTAAT
>JBOFQV010000295.1:0-9366 GCA_051650705.1 Clostridium sp. | reverse complement strand
TTATAATAAAAATTACTAAAACATTATAATCAAAGCTTCCATCAAAAAGAAGAAAAACTCCATACTGAATCATCCCAATTACTAAACCAACAAGAGAGAAAAAATATCCCCCTCTTTTAAAATCACTCACTTCACAAGGAAGATTCATGTTTAAAGGAATTCTTGTCATTAGCTGAAGCATTAAAAGAAAGTTTTCAAAAATTCTCTTCATATTATTTTAACCTCATTGGCAACCCACAAGCTACTAAATATACTTCATCACATTCTAAAGCAACCCTTTGATTAACCCTTCCCACAATATCAGTAAAAATTCTTCCAAGCTTATATTCAGAAACAAGACCCCATCCAACCTCATTTGTGATTATGATTATCTCCTTGTCTTCTTCTTTGCAAGCCTTAATTATCTCCATAACCTCCTTTAAAATTTCTCCCTCTAAAATAGAAACTTCCTCTCTAGTTAACCCTTCCACATCCTCATATTTATCAAAAATCAGGTTTGTAACCATTGTGCCAATGCACTCAAGCATAATAAACTTTTCTCTTCTATTTCTTATTTCCTTATGTAAATCTCTATGCCCCTCAAGAGTGTTCCAAGAAGAATTTCTTCCCTCTCTATGAAGCTTAACTCTCTCCTTCATTTCCTCATCAAAAACCTTTAAGGTTGCAATATAGAGAACCTCATTCTTTCCCTTTAAAAGTCCTTCACCAAAGGAACTTTTCCCACTTCTTGTTCCTCCTGTAATTAATGTAATCTTACTCATTTTTCTTCCTTTCTATATGACTAATATAATCAATAAACCAATTGTTGTATTCATACTTCACTAAAGTTACATCACCATTTCTTGAAGAAAACTTCCAAAACACATCAAGTCCACCTAAGATATAGCAATACACGTTCCTAATAAACCCTCCATGAGTAACAACTAAAATATTTTCTCCCTCTTCCTTTTCTAGGCTTTCCATAAACTCCTTACATCTTTCATAAAAAGAAACAGCACTTTCTCCCTGGGGAATGATATAGTTTTTCCAATCCTTTTCCCAAAGTTTCTGTTCTAAAGAATGAAGCTCTTTTATCTCCTCATAGCTTTTATTCTCAAAAATCCCAAAATGCCTTTCATTTAAAAGTGGAGAAATTATAGCATTTTCTAATGAACCATTTATTATTTGTAGGCTTTCCTTTGCTCTCTGCTTTTCACTACAATATATTTTATCAAAGCTTATTCCATTAAATTTCTCCCTAAGCTCCTCACACTCTCTTTTTCCCTGAAAGCTTAAGGTGCTTTCATAATTTCCATAATATTTCTTCTCTCTATTACTCAGGGTTTCTCCATGTCTCACAAAATAAATATTCATTTACTTCCTCTCCCCTTTCCCTTTATTTTTTCACATTCTAGAGAAAATATCAAATTAATATTCACACATCTTACACTACTAGCATATATTATACTATGTAAAACATCAAAAAAAGAATATATTATATGAGGTGATTTTATGCCAACACTTTCTCCTCCTTGGTTTGGGTTTGCTAATGAAATTAAGTACACTTATGGATTAAGTCCATTTATTAAGGTAAATGATTTAGTTGAAACTTCACCTGGTAAGTTTGATTTAGTGATTGAAGTAAGTTGCTACACTGATATAGCTAAAGCTTTAAGACAAATACTTCCTGTAAGCCGTGATTTTGGTGGTTCAATTGTTACAATAATCATTAAAGATTGTGCTGGTAACATTGTTCCTGTTTCAAATGAAGCTTACACTCCTGAAACTTTAGCTAAAATGTTCTGTTTAGCACTTTATAATAATCCTTTATTTGTTGGAGCCGTTTTAACTGCTGGCAAGATAGATCCAATGTCTCAAGGTCTTGTTGGAGATGTTGTTTTAGTTATTAAACCTTCTGTAGTTCAATTCTTTAATGATGATATTGGAGATTTATGCAATAATTTCAACGAAGTTGCCTCAAAGGTATTTACTCAAATCTCTAATTTAGAATATCCAGTAGGCTTAAAGGTTTCTTTCTCAACCTTTGACCCTGATTGCATGCTACAAAAAGGTATTTTCTGCCCTACAAATTGTAGTAAAACTACTGGGTTTGCAAGCCGTAGAAGATAATTTTTAGCCACTCTCTTTTGAGTGGCTTTTTATATTTTTTTAAATTAAATTATATTTCTTATTAAATTTGTAATTTCCATTATGTACATAAGTAAATTTTTCCTTTATAATAAATAATGTTATTATATTTTTACTTTGGAGGAAAAGAAATGAGGCTTGGGAAAAGATTTGGATATATATATTTATGTGCATTTATTACCAGTGTAATCATATGCATTGGTTTTACTATAGGATTTTTTAATGGTTCAAAATCTGGTGAAAGATTGAGAGCAGTAGAAATTTCAAAGGGAGTTGAGTGGTCCTTAATTCATTACTTAGATAGTAAAACTCAAACTAGAAGTTTATACTCTAAATTAATTGAAAATAACTATGATACATATAATGGTTCATCTTTTGATTTTCCAAAGGATTCTTCATTATTATATGCAACATTAGTAAATTCAAAAACTCAGGATTTTGTTAATATAAAAGGAGATTTTAATCCAACTCTATTTATTGATACATATAATACATTACCCCCACTTCCTTCATATGAGAACTCTGGGGTAATTTCATTAAATAATGAATTGTTTATTATAACTACAATTCCAGTGGATTTAAAAGACTATGATTATTCAGTATGGATTTCTCCATTTGATGAAGCCGTACATAATTATATTTCATCAAGTACTAAATCAAAAACTAAAGTACATACTGACATAAATTCAATTGATTTAGAAACATATACAAGCACTGTATATAATGAGGAGTTCTTATTTAGTGAAACAAAAAATTCAATATACACTTTTTTACCACTAAACACTTTAAACTCTAAAGCTACTTCTTACCTTGAAGTGTTGCAACCTAAAAATGTACAAGCTATGGTAACAAGTAATTTCATTAAATATATGGTATTGATAGTTTCAGTATTTTTAATAGTAAATACTCTTTTATATCTACTACTTAAAAAAACAATTATAAAAAGAATTCTTTCATTAAATAAAGCAGTAAACTGTATAACAAATGAAAATACTACCTTAATTCTAAATGATGACAAGGAGTATAGTGATGAGATTTCAGATTTAACAACAGAAATTACACATATGTCCACAAGATTAATTTCTGCAGGTAAAATGATAAAAGAAAATGAATTGATAAACAAAGAAATACTAAAAACTATGAGCAATGGATTCATTTACTGTAAGTCCATTACTTCAGATGAAAATGAAATAATAGATGGAGAAATAGTTGATATTAATAACTTTGCAAAGGAATTTTTCAACATACCAAATGATGAAAAACTTTTACTTAGTGATTTAAATCCACCATTTCTTTCTGAGGAGTTTATATATGAATTAAATAACTCCATTAAAAATAAAAATATTACCTCTACTCACAAGCTAAAGCTAAACAATAACAAATGGGTTATTTTCTCAATGAGTAGCGTAATAGATGGTTATTTCTTTATTATTATTAATGATATAACTGAACTTAAGCTTTATTCTGAAGAAATGAAGTATTTGGCTTCCTATGATACCCTAACCTCTATTTACAATAGAAGAAAGCTTTTAGAATATAGTAATGATTTAATTAGAAAAAATACTCCTTTTACATTATTCTTTATAGATTTAGATAACTTTAAAAAGATAAATGATACCTTAGGTCATGACTATGGAGATACTTTATTAATTGGTGTATCTAATGATTTAAAGAAGTTAGTAAGTAAAACAGTTAAGGTTGGTAGACTTGGTGGAGATGAATTTGTTGTTATAAAAAAGGGCGATTTATCACCTAAAGAGATTGAAGAAACCTCAACTAACATAATAAACTGTATTTCTAAAATTTATGATTTAAAGAATACAAAGTTCACATTAAATATTAGTATTGGAGTATCCTCCTTCCCTATTGATGCTGAAAGCTGTTCAAGCATTATAAAATATGCTGACATTGCAATGTATAGCAGTAAATTGGTTGATGGAAATGCCTTCACTATTTTTGATAAAAAGCTACTTAATGATTTTGAACTTGAGGAAAAGTTATTTAATGGCTTGAAAAATAATGAGTTAGTTACTTATTTCCAACCTATTTTCAATGTTAATAAAAATAAATTTGATTCTGCTGAGGCATTAGTTAGGTGGCACAGCAAGGATGGAATTATTCCTCCAAATCACTTTATTCCACTTGCTAAAAGAACTGGTTTAATTGTTGATATTGATAAAATGGTGTTTAATGATTCTTGCAAGCTTTGCAAGGAATTTAAAGAAAAGTATGGAGAGTATATAGTGGTTTCTATTAATATTTCTTATAGTCTTCTTACTCAGCCTAACTTTGTTGAATTTGTACTTTCTACTATTAGGAGCTATGATATTCCTCTAAACTTCATTAAACTTGAAATTACTGAGGATGAAACAATTAAGGATCTTCCTTATATTATTTCTATTTTAACTGAACTTAAAAATGAGGGAGTTTTGGTTGCTCTTGATGATTTTGGTGTTGGTTATTCTTCCTTTAATTATATTAACCAATTACCTTTGGATACTATTAAGATTGATAGAAGTTTAATTGCCCCTATTGAGGATGATAATAAAACACTTTCTCTTGTTCAGGATTTAATTACTCTTTTAAAGTCCTTACAGCTTGAGGTTGTTTGTGAGGGTGTTGAGGAGAGTAGTCAGCTTACTATTCTTAAGAATTTTGGTTGTGATAAGATTCAAGGCTTCTTGTTTAGTGCTCCTGTTAATAAGAGTGATTTTCATGATTTTATTGATTCTTATTCAAAAAAATAAATATAATAAAAAAGCTAAGCACTTAAGAATTCATTACAACTGAATTTCTTGTGCTTAGCTTTTCTTGTATAGCTTCCTTTTCCCTTTTTAGATTTCTTAACTCCTGCTCCCCTGTTTACCTTTTGATTGTAATCATGGATTTCATCAATTTTAGTTTTTACATATCCACCCTTTAGAGTAATATTTTCCATATATTTCACCTCATATATTTTATTTTAAGCTTTTTGGAAATTTAATTAAAAGATCTTTAATGATTTGTATTTTTAGAATTTTTTGAATATTATTTGTTTGTTATTATATATTATTAAACTTATCAAGGTTTGTCAACAGATTATCATGTGATTTTGAATATAAAAACATTAATACGGATTAATTTTACATATAATGTTATTATATTGATAAACAAGCATTGCACAAATGTATTAAATTATGATGCAGTTTATTTTTGAAACTGCTCGATAAATAGGAATTTCCATTAGTTTAATAAATTAAAATATATGTATATAAAGGAGTTATAAAGTTAATGAAAGAAGTAATTTACGAGAAAGCAGTAAATATGTTAAGTGAAAGTAATACACTTTCATTGTCTGTTATTGATGTTGATAATTGTCCTAAAATTTATCCAATGGAAAAGGTAATTTCACATAAATTAAATAAAATTCTTTTTATTACAAAGAAGGATTCAAATAAAGTCTACCTGCTAGGTATAAATAATAAATGCTGTGTAGAAGTTCATACAGAAGATGATTCAGTTTCTTTAAAAGGAACTATTGAAATTAATCAAAACGAGGAAGAAAAGTGTCGCATTCTACCATACGAGTATCTGCAAAGATTAACACGAAGTGGGAGTGATAAATATTGTGTCCTTATTTTTAAAACTCTTGAAGCTAATATCTATATTAATGGAGAAACTGAAAGAATTGCTACAGATAAGGTTGAAGTATTATCATGATAATTTCGAATATGTATGGGATTTTATCTTTACAATAAATTTTTATGTTTATTTTTCTTAAAAATTTGATATAATATAAATAAGAAAAGCTTAGTGCGTCAACACTAAGCAATCCTTAGAACGTTTTTAGTTTTAGGGCTATTGGTTAGATTTATTTAAAATTAAATGAAATCTTATGAAAAAGCACGACCATTCTTGCTGGGATGTAGTGCTTTTTTCATTTGTTTTAAAACTTAATTTAAAACATTTAATACCTATGTTAAGTTCAAATTCTAAAAGTTTAGTTTTTGAACTTAAAGCCTTTAGTATAACTATTAATAAAAATATTATAACAATTAACAAAGTAAGTATCATATCCAATACCACCCCCTTAAGCTAAGATGAAAATCATCAACAGCCCAAGGTGGGAATACGTACAACCACCGCAGCCAGCTCTACGGCATTTCAAATAATACTTTTAAATTATACCATAATTGGTTTTATAATATACACATGAAATATATGGGAAGAACTCTTGCTCTCAGATTAAACAAATTTTCTTCATCTTAAGCCCAACCATAAATCAGAACTTGGACTCCCCGATAAATTCCAATTTGTCTCTTAGATTATCTGAACAAAATTAATCTTATACGAGCTAACTTAAAAGAGTCAGAATCAAATTTGATTCTGACTTCATTTGTTAATGTGAATTTATATGATATTACATAAGTGAATATAACTATTATTAGAAGTGATATTTTAACCTTATGCACCACTAAACTGAACCCATTGGTTTTTATTATATCTCTTTATATACTCTTAAAGCTTTTCTTCACAATATTTCTTTTCCACTTCACTTAAATTCCCTAAATAAACATACTCCAACACTTCCTTCAGCCTCCAATAAGCCCTTTTAATCTCCTCAATTGGAGTCTGCTCCTTATCCATCTTATACCTTGGAAAATATCTGGAAATATGCAAAGGAATACTTCTATCCACACTACTTAAAAATGCCCCAATTCTCTCAATAGTTTCATCATCAGTATTATCACCAGGAACTAAAAGAGTTGTTACCTCAACATGCTTTCCCATCTCTTTGCATATCCTTATGGTTCTTTCCACCTCTTCTAAAGAGCCAAAGCAAAGCCTTTTATAATACTCTCCATTTCCTTTCAAATCAATATTTAATCCATCTATGAAAGGAAGTAACTCCCTTAATGGCTCCTCATTAATATATCCATTAGTAACTAAAACAGTTTTATGATTTGGATTCCTCTTCTTTATTTCCTTTGATACTTCATAAACATATTCATACCAAATAGTTGGTTCATTATAGGTAAAAGCCAAGCCCATATTTCCCTCTATTTCTATAGATGTGTTTGCCATATCTTCTGGTGATATGAATCTGCTTTCTGCCCTATATTGAGAAATGCTATAATTTTGGCAAAAAGAACACTTAAAATTACATCCAAAGGAGCCTATTGAAAGTATTTGAGTTCCTGGATAAAAATGATACAGTGGCTTTTTCTCAATTGGATCCATTGCAATAGAAGTTATTTCCCCATAATTGATAGAAAATAGCTTTAGCTTTCCATTTTCCCTTATGGCTTCCCTAACATTGCATATACCTCTATTTCCTTCACTAATTAAACAGTTGTGAGGACAAAGAGAACATCTGATTTTTCCATTCTCCTCTATATAAAAGCGAGCTTCTTTATTCATCATTCTCCACTTCCTTAAACCTTTCAACCTTAAATCTTTCCAAAGTATAATTTTCTGTAGGAGAAATTCCTCCCTTACTTCTTGCAATCTCCACCTGTTGTTCCTTTGTATCCACACCCTCTAAATTTGGAAGTAAAAGTCCCCTCTTTCCTCCTGATGTTACTATTACCCCATAATTTAATGGGTCTAACTCCTCAAAGCTTGTTGGCTCTGGTGGATATAAAAGGTCCACAGAAATATCTATATCAATTAATTCCTCCCTATTTACCGGGTTAAATCTTGGATCATTTAGTGCTGCACCAATTGAATTCCTAATTATCTCTTCTCCAACACAGCTTGTTATTGGTTCAATTGTTCCAATGCACCCTCTTAGCTCTCCATTTATTTTTAGGGATACAAATACACCCTTTTTATCATTTAAAAGTCTTCCATCCTCAATTGAATCACACTCTATAGTTTGACCCTCGTTAAAATATTTATCTAGATTTCTTCTTGCAAGACTTGTATAAGGATTTCCCTCCTCCATTCTTCTTTTATGTTCCTTTTCTCTAATGCTTATTATTTCTTCACAAAGATTTCCTTCACCTTCCTTGAATTCCATCACTCCATAACCCACTCCTAGTGGTCCTTCATAGGAGAATAGCTCTGATGAAATTGTTGTTGTGTTAATTGCTCCTGCTAAAATATACAAGCTTCTAAGTCCACATTCACCAGCCTCTCCAATTAAATGCTTTTCTATGGTGAATATATCTTTTAAATTTCCTGATAGAAGTATTTCTATTAAAGTTTTATCAAACTTTGCTCCAAGTGGGGTGTATGGATATGGTCCATCAATGGTTAGTCTATGAGATAAATCTCCTGAAGCTATAACTATTGTTTTTCTTCCTATTTTGTTTACTGCCTTCTTTATTGCTACTCCAAATTTTAATAATTCTGTTGGAGAAAGAAAACCATAGGTAATGTGAACTAGTTTGTGTTTTCTCCCCTTATCTCCATAATAAAGAGGAACTATTGCTCCATGATCAAGCTCTAATGGCACTCCATAACTTGATGATGTTTTTTCATCAAGCTTTGCTACTAAAACCCCTTCTTTATTTGCTTCTTCCACAATTTTGTTTGTTAATTCAATGTCTATTTCATAGGATAAACTAACTTCTGGTGCTCTAAATTTTCTTAAATCTCCATTTAGAGTATTTGATGTTACCATGGCTACAGCATCTCTAAATACTGTTCCATGTGGAGAAATGATTATTATTGTTTCTCCTTCTGATTTTTCTATTTTCTCCCCAACTTTTTTACAAGCATTTATGGTATCTATAACTTGAATTTCCTCCCCTTTTCCCACTTCTGGAATAATTATTGGTGGATGGGGCATTAAAAAATATTCCATCATAATTTATCACCTCTGTATATATTTAACCCAAACCATTATCTTTTATGATGAAATGAATATTTCTTATTATTGAGAGCACACAGGGATAAAAGTTTTTCTTGCTTTCTCCAGTCGGCAAGCTCCTAGTCGACGCCATAAAAACTTTTATCCCTATTGCAGTCTTTTCTCTAAATTATTGTTTAGTTTTCATAAGATATTAATTCAGCAAAGCTGAATAGTTTTCTAAAAAACTTCTAAGGAGTTTTAAAGCAGATATACTATACTTAAAATAAGAGAAAGAACATCAATAAGGTAAAAAATATTTGGTGCGTTGACTTGGAGCGCATGCGCAATGTCGTCAAATTAGTGAATAATGCTACCAAATAAAATTTAAAATAGAAAAAATATTGAATTACTATTCAAATTTCCCTTAAAAAATGGTACACTAAATAAATCCACTGGTTAAA
>JBOFQV010000294.1:0-2467 GCA_051650705.1 Clostridium sp. | reverse complement strand
TTATTAAAGAAGTTGGTAGATTAGATGTTCCAGGAAGACCAATACTTTATGGAACAACAGAAGAGTTTTTAAGACAGTTTGGTCTTGAGGATTTAAAGGAGCTTCCTAGCTTAGACCTTTTCTCAGTAGAAGAAACTGCTGAAGAGGAAGAAATATATGAAATAGAAGAATAGTTAAAAGAGACGTTGAAGGTGGTCAGCGTCTCTTTTATTTGGGAAATATGTTAAGTTAAGAGTTTGAGAATTAATCCAAAGTATCTTGGTTGGCATTAGCGGTATATTCAAATGATGCCCCTTGATTCTTATCTTTATTCATTTTCTTTACTAAATCCATAACCATATCAATAACTTGTGGAATTGTATCAACAATTCTATCATAGGTTGTATCTACTTCTACTGGCATTAATCTAACAGTTTCATTTCTAACAACTAAGAATGCTACTGGCTTTACTGTAACTCCAGCACCAGAACCTCCACCAAATGGGTATGAATTTGCACTTTCATGGCTTAATTTTGGATTGCCAAATTCAGTTCCCCCTGATGCAAAACCAAAGGTTACCTTTGAAATTGGGATGATGTAAGTACCATCTCTAGTTTCTATTGCTTCTCCAATTACTGTATTAACATCAACCATCTTTTTTAAATTTTCCATCGTACTTTTCATTAAATTATCTACTGGATGCTCATTGCTCATTTATCTTATCCTCCTGTGTCTCTAAAATTGATATAAAAATTATATAAAACATATTAATAATTTGCGCAATTGATATAAAAATTATACAGTTTACCTCAAAATTTATTGTGGCATCCTTATCCACTAAAGGTTTAATTGGTAAATAGAATTTTTTTGACCTAAAGAATAGGGTTATCCCCCTGTAAATTACTGGTGCTAAGGCTGAAATTGCACCATAACTTATGGCTGTTTTTGCAGCATCTCCTAAGGAATATTGAAGATGACCTTTGACTCTAAGTCTTGGCTTATGTATATTATCTCTAACATTTCTATAAAGAATTATGAAGCTAATTCTTTCCTTAAAGAAATTGAGTTTTGATTTCTTTTCTTTTTCCTCATTTTTCTTAGGGGGTTCCTCACTTGGTTTCTCTTCTTCTTTTGGAGGTTCCTTTTTAGGCTTTTTACCTTTTTTAATTATGAAGAATTTATATAATTTTATGTAATAATCATTAGGGTTAAAAACAGCTTTTAATGTTATTGGAATTGGAATGAAGCATAGTAAAATTATAAAAAAGAGCACAATAAATAAAGTTTTCATACCTCACCTCCACACAAAATAACATTCATATTATCCCCATTAAAAAATAAAATATACAGAAAATTTAATGAGAAATTAAATCATTATTTAAAAGTATCAGGACTAAATATATTATATATATGTTTTTGAATGCCTTAATAAAAGGAAATAAAGATTTATTAAAATATAATAACATCAATAAACATATAAATAGTGATGATTTAATTTTATTTTATGGGAGGATGAAATATGGCAAGATTCACATTACCAAGAGAGGTTTATCATGGTAAGGGAACAATTGAAGTTTTAAAGAATATTAAAGGGACAAAGGCAATGATAGTAATGGGTGGAGGCTCCATGAGAAGGTTTGGCTTCCTAGAAAAAATTGAAGAAAACTTAAAGGCAGCTGGACTTGAAGTCAGGGTATTTGATGGAGTTGAGGCAGATCCTTCAGTAGAAACAGTTATGAAGGGTGCAGAGGAAATGTTGAAATTTGAACCAGATTGGATTGTTGGACTTGGAGGGGGTTCTCCAATTGATGCTGCAAAAGCAATGTGGATTTTTTATGAGCATCCAGAATTTACTTTTGAACAAGCTATTATTCCATTTGGATTACCTAAATTAAGAAATAAAGCAAAATTTATTGCAATTCCTTCTACAAGTGGTACAGCTACAGAGGTTACAGCTTTTTCAGTTATTACAGATTATGCTGCAAAAATTAAGTACCCAATTGCAGATTTTGAAATTACTCCAGATATTGCTATAGTTGACTCTGAACTTGCAGAAACTATGCCAAAGACTTTAGTTGCACATACAGGTATGGACGCTATGACTCATGCTATAGAGGCTTTTGTTTCTACTATTGCAGATAATTATTCAGACCCATTAGCTTTAAAGGCTATTGAAATGGTTAGAGATAATGTTGAAAAATCTTATGCAGGTGATATGAAGGCAAGAGAGGAAATGCATGATGCTCAATGTTTAGCTGGTATGGCTTTTAGTAATGTTTCTCTAGGAATTGTACATTCTATGGCTCATAAAATTGGTGGAGTATTTCATGTTCCTCATGGATGTGCTAATGCAATTTTATTACCATGTGTTATTCAATATAATGCAAAAGAGTGTGCTAATAGATATGGAAAGATTGCAAGATACCTAGAATTAGGAGGAATTAGTGATGAGGAATTAACTAATTCATTAGTAAATTTAATTAAATCA
>JBOFQV010000293.1:0-3584 GCA_051650705.1 Clostridium sp. | reverse complement strand
AAAGGGGCAATAATTGTAGGAATTGTGAGTGTATTTATATGTACTGCAACAATTATTGCTTATACAAGTGCAGCATCTAGGGTTGCATTTTCCTTATCCAATAATGGAGATGCTCCAAGACTTTTAGGGGTGCAATCAGAAAAGTTCAAAACTCCAATTGGTGGGCTCTTCTTCTTAGGTTTTAGTTTTATTATTGTGATGGTATTGTGTTATTTTAATTTTGTCTCACTAAAAAATCTAATTGTAGTTCCGAATGCAACCTTTATAATTACTTACCTGGCAGGTTGTGCATCAGGTGTGGTTTTGCTTAAAGATAATAAATGCCAGTGGATAATTAGTGGTATTTCATTAATTGCAACAACTATTATTTTTATTTTTAGTGGATGGGCAATTTTATATCCTTTGGCAATTACAATTTTAGTAGTAATTAATCAGTTGATAAAAAAATATCAGGAGCAACCTTATGTATAAGCAAAAGAAGTTATGAATGCATAGAATATTAAGTAAATATATTGCATCATAGTATGTAGTAGAATCTTTTATAATTGTAATCCTAAAGTTATACTAATATGCTATGGATTTCAATTAAGTTAAGTGTCAAATTTTCATCTCAAATTACACACAAAAGAAAACTAATATATATGTTTTAACAAAGTTATTGATTTCTCTAAGTGTTGATTATCAATACTATTTGTATAGTCATCACAATTAAAATGAATGAAGAAACTTAATTAAAACTTATATAAATGAAATGGAGATTAATAATGAAAAAGTATAATTTAAACACTAATAATGAGGATAATTTAAATTCAAATAATTATAATCAATGTGAACAATCAGGTTGCAATTCAATCCTAAGAGTTTGTCCTCCTGGACCAGTGGGACCAAAAGGGCCAACAGGTGCCACAGGCCCTATTGGGAGTACTGGTCCTATTGGATTTACTGGCCCTATAGGGAGTACTGGTCCTATGGGGATTACTGGTTCTACTGGAACTCTCTTAGGTGCAACTATATTTGATCCAGCTAATTCATCAGATTATCTAGCTGGACAAGTTATTATTGTATATCAATCAGGAATTTTCCCTTTTAGTGACAACCTATCACCATATGCCCTTGGACAACCTTATTTTGTGGCAAATCCATCTGTATATCTTGTTAACAAAGATAATCCATCTGGAATACCAGAGAGTTCAGATGATTACACATTATTAGTAACTTCTGGAGCAACAGGACCATGTTGTACAGGTGTGACTGGAGCTACAGGGGAAACAGGTTCTACAGGGGAAAAGGGGACTACAGGAACTACTGGAGCAACAGGATTTACAGGTGTAACTGGATATACAGGAACTACAGGTGAAACTGGAGCAACAGGAGATGCTGGAGTTACTGGTAATACAGGAGCTACAGGTGCAACTGGCCCCTCAAATCTATTAAATCTTATCGATGGCAATGCTCCTGGATCTGTTAGCGGTATAAATACAGAAATAAGCTATGTAATGGGAACAGGTGCAATGGCTGTAGGATATGATACACAAGCTAGTGGACATTATTCATTTGCAGAAGGGCAATTTACTATAGCTAATGGATATTATTCACATGCAGAAGGACGATATTCAATAGCTAATGGAATTGCTAGTCATGCAGAAGGATTAGGTAGCGAAGCTAGTGGAGAATTTTCTCATGCAGAAGGGGTAGATACAACAGCTAGCGGATATATTTCTCATGCAGAAGGGAATGGTACGTTTGCTAGCGGATTTTATTCACATGCAGAAGGGTTATTTGTAAAAGCTATAGGAATTGCTTCTCATGCTGCCAATTTAGATACAATTGCTGGAAATGATTCTCAAACAGCTATTGGGAAATATAATATTAAATCTAATCCTAGTAATAATGGGTTGCTCGTAGATGATGCATTTATTATTGGAAATGGTACAAGTAGTACAAGGAGTAATGCTTTTAGAGTAACATTTCAAGGAAATGTATATAATGCAACAGGAAGCTATGCAGCTGGTGCAGATTATGCTGAAATGTTTGAATGGCAGGATGGAAATATACAATTAGAAGATAGAGTTGGATATTTTGTTACACTAGATGGTGAGAATATAAGAAAAGCAACTGCTGAAGATGATTATATTCTTGGTATAATTTCAGCTTCTCCTTCAATAGTTGGTGATGTTCATGGATGTGGATGGAAGGACATGTATATCAAAGATAAATGGGGAAGAATTCAATATGAATGGGTAGAAGTTAAAGCGGAGCAAGTAGAAATGATTGAAGAAAAACCAGTTATTAAGGAAGTAATTAAAAAACAGTATGTGCCTAAAATAAACCCATTATATGATAAAGATAAAGAATATTTGCCAAGAGATTATAGAGGTGAATGGGGAATAGTTGGTATGATGGGTAAACTTCTAGTTAGAGATGATGGAAGCTCTATAGTAAATGGTTATTGCACTCCTAATAATGAAGGAATTGCAACTAAATCAGAATCAGGATATAGGGTGTTAAAGAGGATGGATGAAAGTCAAATTTTAGTTTTATTTAGATAAGAAAGTTAAGTTTAGTAAAATAATTTTAGAATGCTGAAAGTTTGATGTAGTCGAGCTTTCAGCATTTTTGATAATAAAGTATAAGGGCAGTTTTAGAAACATAGCTAGAAAATAAGAACAATAATCTGGTTGTTTGGATTTTAAGGATAAATATGGTAATATATACATATTAATATAATTTTATAAATTGTGATCTTGAGGGGGAAAATAAATGATTAAGATAGCCACGCTTGGTCCAAAAGGCACTTTTAGTGAACTTGCTACAAAGAAATATATTGAAAAAACTAATAAAAATATGGAAATAACATTCTATCCAACTATAACAAAAGTTTTCAATTCAATTGGTGAAGAATGCGAATTTGGGATTATACCCATTGAAAATACTCTTGATGGATATGTACACCTTGTACTTGATTTACTTGCACAAGCAGATTTACAGATAATACAGGAACTTGTTCTCCCAATTCAATTTTCATTTGTAGCAAATGCTTTAGATATTTCAGGTGTTAAAAAAGTATATGCCCAATTTAAAACTCAAGGTCAATGTTGTAGTTTTTTAGAACAGTTTAATAGTATAAAGGTTATAACTACTGAAAGTAATGGGGAATCCTTTGAAAAATTAAAAGAGGGCATAATTGGAGAAGCAGCCATAGTTCCTCAATACATATTGAATACTGAAAATAGATTTCCTTTTGTAATAGAAAATATAACTGATTCGCTGGATAATGAGACAAGGTTTGTTATCCTTTCAAAAAATACTGAAAGTTATGATGTAAATAAACGTTATAGAACTTCAATAGTTATTATGGATGCTATAAATAATAAGCCTGGAGTGCTATCAAAAATATTAAATGAATTTTCTTCGAGGAATATTAATTTAACTTCAATAATATCACGCCCAACTAAAAGAGCACTTGGTAAGTATTACTTTTTTATTGATGTGGAAGGTCATTATGATATAGACAAAAACATAAGTGAGGCAATAGAAATAATTAGTAAAAATAATACAGTTAAAGTTTTGGGTTCTTTTCCATT
>JBOFQV010000292.1:0-2273 GCA_051650705.1 Clostridium sp. | reverse complement strand
TTTATCGTTTGGGATAACCTTAAATTTAAGGCAACCTATAAAGAAGGGAATTTTACGAATGATAGAGTTCTTAGTTTGAAAATAATTTAAAAAAGTATTTTAAAAGGGCTAATTATTTTTTAGCCCTTTTTCTTTGTTTTGTTTTCTTTTTCATTACTGAGAAACCAAAAGTACCAATAGATTTTTTGCTCATAGGATAGTATTCCCCATGACAATAGGTTGCAAGATTAGCTTTTTCAAAATGAATTTTCCCTTTCTCATCTATTATTTCATCTGTAATATGTGAACATAATACATCAGCTAAAATTAGGTGATGAGTTCCTAAAGGGAGAATTTTATTAACTTTACATTCAATAGAAATAGGACATTCATCAATATACGAAGAATCTATTTCAGTGCAATCCACCATTGTAAAACCCATTTCTTTTATTTTATCATTGTTTCTTCCACTTCTAACTCCACAGTAATCTACAGCCTTTATCATGTCTGTACTTGGAATGTTCACAACAAATGAACCAGATTCAATTATGTACTCATAGGAAAGTCTTTCGGGTCTAACTGATATTGAAAGCATTGGGGGTTTAGTGTTTATGGTTCCTGTCCATGCTACAGTAAAAGCGTTTGTTTTTCCTTCTTTATTTTTTGAACTTATTAAAACTACAGGAACTGGATTAAGAACAACACTTCCTTTAAAATCTACTTTACTCATTTTATCACTCCTAATTAATTTACTTATAGATTATATCATATAAAAATAAAAAAGCACGGATAACCGTGCTTTTTTTATTAATATCTTCTTCTACGTCTTCTAGAAGAACCACCATTTCCAATAATCTTCACTGCAAAAATAATTAATGCAATTACTAAAAGTAATACAACTAAAGTAATTATGTAGAAAGTAAGATTCGCTTTTATTAAATCAAATGCAGAAACATCGATTTTACCATTAACTTCCTCTTTGAAAGATAATGATGAATAATTTAATTTTACATCTGATTTAAAAGCAACATTCCAAGCATCCTTAGTTGAAGCATCAAATGTTATTGCTGCATCCTTATCAGTTAATTCAGTTTTGTAGTAATTTACATCTTGAGAAATTGAAACAGGAGCTGTAATAGTTTTAGTAGGTCCAAAGAATTTGAATAATTTATATTCTAATTCAACAGTTCCAACTTCTTCATTTGCCTTTTTAAAAGGTACTTTTTCAGCAGCAAATCCATAATCCATTATGGCATTTGTATCTTCAAACATTGTCATATCAATATCGTTAATACGAGAAGTTTTAAGTACAACTCCAACAAGCTTTCTTCCATCTCTTTCATAGACACCAGCAAAGCATCCTACAGCTTGAGAGGTATAACCAGTTTTTCCACCAATGTTTCCTTCTTGCCCTAAACCTTTGTTTCTGTTGTCTAGTTTTAGAATTGTACCATCTGGAAGAGTAACATGAGTATCTTTTAACATAAGAGTTTCTTTAATCCATTCATTTTCATATGCAGCTTTTGTTAAAAGTGCCATATCATAGGCTGTAGTATAATGATTATCATCATGTAATCCATTTGGAGTTACAAAATGAGTATTTTTCATTCCAAGTTCTTGAGCTTTTTTATTCATAAGGTCTGCAAAACCTTTTGCATCTCCACCAAGATTATCTGCAATTGCATAAGCCATATCATTACCTGAATAAAGAAGTAATGCTTGCATTACTGTATCAGCATTTATTTTTGCTCCAACAGCAATTGGCTTATAGTTAGTGTTAATTGAGTAAGGTGGTTGTTCTTTAGCAGTTTGAGTGTAAATTAAATCATCAGATTTAGTTTTACTTTCAGCTAATAAAAGAGCTGTCATTAGCTTAGTTGTACTAGCTGGATATCTTTTTGTATCTGCTCCTTTAGAATAAACAACTTCACCTGTTTCATAATCCATAACTATTGCAGATTGTGCTTGAATAGTTGGATTTGTTGCGGCATTAGCAATTTTAGTAGTTGTAGCAAGTGGTGCTAAAATACTAAATGATAATGCTAACGCAATTTTTTTGAAAAAATTTCTTTTTGTCACGTTAATCTCCCCATCTCTATTTTTTAGAATTTGTTGTCAGTGTTTTAAAATGTAGCTTAGAAAGTGTTTCATTAACTCCATTATGAAAACAGTCTTAGTATATCATTAAACCACGAAATCATCAATATCATTAGGGTTACAAAATTTCCTTGGAGTAATAATACTAATATATAAACCTCTTTTATGTGGGATAATAATAATGAAAACAAAATAAT
>JBOFQV010000291.1:0-5252 GCA_051650705.1 Clostridium sp. | reverse complement strand
AAAAAATTAAGGTAAGACTTCAAAAAGTTAATGAAGATGGAACTTTTGAAATAGATGCCTTTATTGATAATGAATAATTTGTGAGGATAGTATATGGTTAACTACTTTAGAACTGCCCAACCCTTTTCACTTATATATCTTATGAATAACACTGGTGAAAAACTTAAAGATATTTACATTAGATTAGAAAATTATCAAAAAGAAGTTCATATAGAAAAAATGTCAAAGGGAGCTGTACTCTCAAGATTTCTAATGATAGATAATTTAAAAGGTGAAAGAAATGTTTATTTATATCACTTTGATGAAGTAGGAAATAAACATGAATATCTACTAATCTCAAAATTCAACTGTGAAAACATACAAAAAATCAAAGTAAGACTTCAAAAAATCAATGAAGATAAAACCTTTAAAATAGAATCCTTCATCGATGATGGAAAAGATTATTAAACAAAAAAGTAGCTTATTTAAAAAGCTACTTTTTTTATCACTATCCTCGTTTCAACCACCACTATCTAACAACATCATAAATCAAAGGAATATTATCCTCAAAACCTTCCTCAACTACAATATTCTTTAAAATATCAGCCCTTGCTCTTTCTCCTTTTTCTTCATCATTAGCATAAACAGTGGCAAGAACATCACCAGAAGAAACCTGTTCCCCTCTTTTTTTATGAAGAACAATACCAACAGCTAAATCAATATTATCCTCTTTGGTCTTTCTTCCTGCACCAAGCTCCATTGCAATAATTCCAAGAGCCTCAGCGTGAATTTTAGAAATAGCACCACTATTTTCAGCCTTAACTTCAATTTTGTACTTAGCCTGAGGGAATTTAGAGAAATCATCAATACAATCAATTTCCCCTCCTTGAGCCTTAACAAATTCTTTTAGCTTATTAATTGCATTTCCATTTTCAATATTTTCAAGAAGAAGTTTTCTTCCCTCCTCCTCAGTTTTAACTCTATCTGCTAAAATAAGCATGTTACTTCCAAGAACTAAGGCAAGCTCTAAAAGATCCTTTGGCCCCTTACCATTTAGGGTATCAATTGCCTCCATAATTTCAAGAGCATTACCAATAGCATATCCAAGTGGTTGATCCATATCAGAAACAACTGCTATAGTATTTCTACCAACACTCTTCCCTATATTAACCATCTCATTAGCAAGCTCTCTAGCTGTTTCAGGAGTTTTCATAAATGCCCCTTCTCCAACCTTAACATCAAGCACTATAGCATCTGCTCCAGAAGCAATTTTCTTACTCATAATACTTGATGCAATTAAAGACATGTTATCAACTGTAGCTGTAACATCTCTTAAGGCATAAAGCTTTTTATCTGCAGGAGCTAAGCTTCCAGTTTGACCAACTAAAGCAATATTTATATTATTAACATTCTTTATAAAGTCCTCCTCAGCAAGTTCCACAGAAAAGCCCTTAAAGGCCTCTAATTTATCAATAGTACCTCCAGTATGTCCAAGCCCTCTTCCAGACATCTTAGCCACAGGAACGCCACATGCAGCCACCATAGGAGCAAGTAAAATACTAGTAGTATCTCCAACTCCACCTGTTGAATGCTTATCAACTTTAATTCCATTTATATTACTTAAATCAAGCTCATCCCCAGACCTAACCATAGCCATAGTTAAATCTGCAGTTTCTCTTTTATTCATTTTGTTAAAGAAAATAGCCATTAAAAGAGCAGAAGCTTGGTAATCTGGAATCTCACCATAAGTGAAACCATTTACAAAAAAGTTTATTTCTTCTGTACTTAACTCTTCTCCTCTTCTTTTCTTTAAGATTACGTCATACATTCTCATAACAGTCAACCTCCAAAATTTATGTAATTGTATAAAGTTAAGTTGAAGCCAAAGATAGTAACCACTATCCCTAGCTTCAGTAAACTTTATCTATATGAAGCTTTTTCCATAAAGTTCATTAGGAACCTTTAAATAATCAAGAACTGACTTTCCAATATCAGCAAAGGTAGAAAGAGTACCAATATCTTTTCCTTCATTAAAGCTCTTTGAATAAGCAATAACAGGAATATACTCCCTAGAATGGTCAGTACTACTTGTAGTAGGATCACAACCATGATCAGCAGTAATAATTAATAAGTCCTCATCTCCCATTTTATCAATGATTTCAGGAAGTCTCTTATCAAATTCTTCAATTGCATTACCATATCCCTTAGCATCATTTCTATGACCATACATCATATCAAAATCAACTAAATTAGTAAAAATAAGCCCTTCAGAAACCTTATCCATATACTCTAAAGTCTTGTCTACACCATGCATATTATTCTTTGTGTGATAAGCCTCGGTAACTCCCTTTTTATTATAGATATCTTCTATCTTCCCTACTGCAACTACGCTCTTTCCATCTTCCTGTATGTACTCAAGCATTGTTTTTGAGAATGGATCAAGGGCATAGTCTCTTCTGTTAGAAGTTCTATAATAATTTCCCTTTTCACCAAGGAATGGTCTAGCTATAATTCTACCTACAGCCTTGTCACCAATAAGCATTTCTCTTGCTATTTCACACATTTTATATAGCTCCTCTAAAGGAATTACCTCTTCATGAGCTGCTATTTGAAATACTGAATCTGCTGATGTATAGATAATAGGGTGACCAGTTTTCACATGTTCATCACCAAGTTCTGTAATAATTTCTGTCCCAGATGCAACCTTATTACCTAACACATCTTTTTTATTTACTTTTTGAAGGAATTCATCTATTATCTCCTTTGAGAATCCATCTGGATATGTCTTTAAGGCTTCCTTTAAAACAACTCCTCCAATTTCCCAATGCCCAGTAACTGTATCTTTTCCCTTAGATTCCTCCATAGCCTTACCAAATAAAGCTTTTGGTGCATCAACTTTTCCTAAGGTATTTACTCCCTCTATATTTCCAAAGCCTAGGCTTTTAAGATTTGGAAGATTTAAACCTCCACATGCCTTAAAGGTATTGTCAAAAGTATGACTTCCCTTATCTAAATACTCTCCTGCATCTGGAAGCTCTCCCACTCCTAGACTATCTAAAACAATTAAAATAGTTCTCTTCATTTTGTTTTCTCCCTTCGTTATAAACTCCTCATTTGTCATATTATGCTCTTGGATGTGAATTTTTATAAACCAAATTTATTTTATCACTATTTATTATTTCATAATAAGTATCCATATATGTCAATACTTGATTACCTAATAATTTTTGAACTGCTCTTACATTTGCCCCATTTTGAAGTAAATGAACTGCAAATGAATGTCTAAAGGTATTTAAATTTACATCCTTTTTAATTCCAGCTTTATGAGAATATTCTTTAACTATTCTCCAAACCCCTTGTCTTGTTAAATTCTTTCCATTTAGATTAACAAACAAATTATGAATTCCTGCATCTGCAACATTATCTCTAACTTCAAGATATTCTTCAATTGCCCTTACTGCACTTCTTCCAATTGGAATTAATCTTTCATAGTGCTTGTTATCTGTACACTTTACAAAGGATAACTCTAAATTAACATCCTCCACATTAAGGTAAATTAGCTCAGATACCTTCATTCCAGTTGCATACATAAGTTCAAGTAATGCATTATCACGAATACCCTTTATTCCATCCTTATCTACGCTTTTAATAATCTTATCTACCTCATCTATGGTTAGGATTTCTGGAAGCTTTTTAGTAGTTCTAGTACTTTTATATGAGATTTTTGGAATTTCTTTAATTAACCCTTCATTTTTTAGGTATCCATAAAAACTTCTTAAGCTAATAACAATTCTGTTTATAGACCTTTCTGACTTCCCCACATTTAAAAGCTGTTGTATATAAGCCATAATGGTTAAATTATCTGTTTTATATAAATCTAACCCCTTTGAATCCACAAACTTTGTATATATATTTACATCTGTTACATAGGCATATACTGTGTTATCACTTTTATTGTTAGCAAGTAAAAACTCTCTGTACTTATTTATGATATCTATCATCGCTCTCTCCTATACCATTATTTATTTATTATATTCGACATAATTACAATTTTCCCTCTTTAATTTTAGCTTTTGTTAACCTTTTTCTATACATAGAACTTGGTTACCACAAATTTTAATATACCTGGACAAAGGTATGTTTCAACTATAATTCCTACTACCAATATACAAAGAATAACAACTAAATTATTCCCAAAATAAGTTATAAATCCTTGAAAATTAAATAGATTTTTACCACTTAGTTTTTCCCTAAACTTTGTTATGGATACATCTAAAAATACAACGCTTAAAGCTATAAAGCATGGTATATAGAAAATATTCTGTGGAATTGTTGATGCAAGGGCCACTCCAACACCTTTCCCGCCATAGGTTGATAATAAGAATGTAAATGTGTATCCAATGGTAAACCCTTTTATTAAATTTATTAGTAGAATAAATGGCGCACCAAAAAAGGCAAATCCAAATAACATTATAGGTATTATTAGCATTAAATTTTTCTTTATGATATCAAAAAATAACACTCCATATTCTACAGGCCTGTCCCCTACGCCATTAACATAATTAGTAAAGTAGTTTGCTAAATCTGTTTTATCTCCCTCCCCCATATACTTTATTGTATATGCACCAAGTACCACACCTGTGCAAAACATAAGTAAAATTATCAAGTAGTATCCCTTTTTTTCTTTAAATAACTCTGCAAATTTGCCAAGTATATTGCTCATCACTTTTTCCCTCCCTATGTTCTTTATCTAATAATATGAAAGAACCTTACAATTTATTCTCATAACCTAACCTAATTTATGTAAAATTTATTAAAAGGTCCCTGTCATCTCCCGGAAAGGTGACAGGGAGGTGTCAGACACGTGCCGGAGAGGTGACAGGGACCAATCAATAATAAAATAAAAGAGACATATGAAAATATACTTAAAAATCATACGTCTCTTCTACAATTCAAAAACTCACTTATAGTTTTCTCATTTTTTATTTATTTATAGTAAAAAATTTCACTTAAAATTACATTGCTATATTTACATCAATGTCATCTCTACCAACTATTTCTCCATCAATAAGCTTAATGATTGATGTACCATATTCAGCTGACTCTCTTGAGTGAGTAACTTGAATTAATGTTTTTCCATACTCTACATTAATTTTTCTAAATAACTCCATAATTTCAGTTCCTGTTTTAGAATCTAAATTTCCAATAGGCTCATCTAAAAATATTATTTCTGGTTCAAAAATTAAAGCTCTAGCAATAGCAACCCTTTGTTG
>JBOFQV010000290.1:0-4857 GCA_051650705.1 Clostridium sp. | reverse complement strand
AGTTCAAGAAAAAACAGGAGTAGAGGTTGTCTTAACTTTACCAGTAATGCCAGAGGGGTTAATTTCAGTTGATATGGATTCTTTTGATGCTTATTTATCAGAGGGTGTAGATATAAAGATGGTTAATGTAATGACAATGTGTTATGGAACATCATCTATTAGACCTGGTGAAACTTATGCAACAGCTTCAGTTAGAGCTATTGAAAACTTAAAGAATCAAATTCAAGCTCAATACAAGAAATATGGAAGAACACTTAGTGATCAAGAAGCCTATTTAAAATGTGGAACAACAGTTTCAATTGGATTTGAAGGAAGTGCACATCCATATTGGGGAACAGACTATAGTAGAGTAGTTGTTGACGATGCAAAGGTAAAGGGACTTGGAATGACAGCATTTTGGTCAATGAATAGAGATGCATTGTTAGACAAAGGTGGACAAGTTAAGAATCAATATGAGCATACAGCAATTTTTAAAGAGTTTGGAAAAACAACACCAGATCCAGACCCAGATGGAAATGAAGCTCCAGTATTATCAGGAATTGAAAATAAAACAATAAGTGCTGGAAGCTATTTTAATTCAATGTATATGGTGCAAGCTTCAGACAAAGAGGATGGAGACTTAACTGATAATGTAGTTGTGACTGGTTCAGTAAATAATCAAGTTGCAGGAGATTATCAATTAACTTATTCAGTTGCAGATAGTAAAGGAAAGAAAACAACAAAGACAAGAACAATTAAGGTTGTAAAGGGTGCTGTAATTGAAGGAGAGCAATGGGATCCAACAAAAGTTTATACTGGAGGAGAAATTGTAGTTTACAATGGTGCTAAGTATAAAGCAAAATGGTGGACTCAAGGAGATCAACCAGATAAAGGTGGTTCAGGCAATGCATATCCATGGGAACTTGTTGAGGGCGGTGGCTCTGCTCCAAAGCCAGATATTGTTGATTTAGCAGAAGTGGCTAATAAATATAACCTTAAAAAAGGTGATTCTGCTTGGGATATGAAATATGATTTAAATGTTGATAAGATAGTAGATATATATGACTTAGTAATAGTAGCAACTCAATTATGATAATTTGGTGCCTGTCACGTGTCAGGCACCTTTTAGTGGATTTTGTCACTTTTATATTTACATAAATTAACTTATTTGGTAAAATAAATTAGAGAAAATATAATGAATTTGTGAAGGGTAGGGTATTTATGAAGAAGGTTTTATCATTAGTTTTAGGAGCCTTTTTGTTACTATCACCAATAAAAGCATCAGCGTTAAATGATAACGTTGTGGTTGATGTTAAGGTTTCTGGTGAAGTAAAGGAAGGTAATGAAATTCAAATTACTGTTGATGTAAAGGATGTAGAGAGGTTTTATGCTGCATCAATGATCTACAGATATAATCCAACTCAATTAGAGATTTTATCAATGTCTCCAGGTGCAATTGTTCAAAGTGATAATTCAGCTAGATTTGAGCCTAATGGAGATAATGGAGAAATAATAAAAGAAAGTGGACAAGCAAAGTATTCATTTACTTTCATGGGGGATTACCAAGGAAATAAAGGCTCAGGTAATTTTATGACAATAAAAGCTAAGGTTTTAACTAGTGACAAGTTAAAAATAAGTAAGGATAATATGGAAATTAAGCTTGTTGAGAGAAATATGGAAGATAATATGCTTCCAATGAAATATACCTTTAATGGTTATCAAACACCTTCAGAAGAAACTAATGGATATCCAAATGGTGGTGGACAAGGTGGTAATACATCAGGAAACACATCAGGTAATGGGGAAGGTTCAGGATCAGGTGAAGGAGGACAAACACCAGCAGGTGGTAATAACTCTACTGATGGAGATGCAAATAATAATAATGATTCTAATGAGAATGATAAAGATAAAGATAAAGATAAAGTAACTTCTAATGAGTCAGGAGAGGTAAATAAGGATAACAATGGAACTGCTGCAAATGGTGATAGCAAGGGTGAAGAAAATAAAGAAGATGAGGGTGGTTCATCTACAATTTTCCTTGTTATTGGTGGTGTTGTGATTCTTGGTGCTATTGGTGGATTTATATATATGAAGAGTAAAAAGAAGAATAATATTTCATCTGATGATGATAATTCAATAGGAATGTAAAAGAAATGGTGCCTGACACGTGCCTGACATGTGTCAGGCACCAAAATGAATATTTTCTCCTCTCAATGTCAATAATCAAAACAAAAACAAAGAAAAGAGAGGCATGAGAATGGGGAGAAAACCAAGAGTGTGGTATGAAGGAGCTATGTATCACATAACTGTCAGAGGAAATAGAAAAGAAAATATATTTATACATTATGATGACTATATTAGATATCAGCAAGACATTATAGAAACTCAAGAATTTTATAAGGAAGAAGAGTCAAATATGGAAACATATGAGATACTTAGTTATTGTTTAATGACAAACCATGTACATATTTTAATGAAGTGCAATACCATGAAACCAGAGTATTTTATGAGAAGGTTAAACAGCTCATATGCGAGGTATTTCAATAGAAAATATAATTATGTTGGCCATTTATATCAGGAGAGATATTATTGCGACATAATAAAAGATACGGCTCAATTATTAGAAGTTAGTAGATATATTCATTTAAATCCTGTAAAGGCAGGTATAGAAAAAATGCCTGAAAACTATAGGTGGTCTAGTTATAGAGATATAATTAATAACACACAAAGAGAGATTTCAATTAAAAAAGATATATTGTTAGACTATTTTTGTTATGGAGATAAGGAAGCACAATACAAAGAATTTGTAGATAGTAAGGAAAGTGAAATTAGGAAATAATATACAAGTGGTGCCTGACACGTGCCTGACACGTGTCAGGCACCAAAATGGTCACAAGTTTAATTCCAATCAAAACACAATTATAATTTAAAAAATAAAAATTGAAAAAATTTACATAAAAATAACCAAATGAAAAACTATGTAAGTCTATGTAAAACGAAAGTTAATAAAATGTTAAATAACAAATTGAAACAGGAAAAATATTTTGTTAAGATTTTATTAGGGGTTTGAAAAATGTTTCAAATGGATATGGGTTTTATTTAAAGGTAATTATATTGAAGTAAAGTAATATAATTACCTTTAAAATTATTAAAGGATTGTGGTGACCTTTAAAATAGCAAACAAAAGGTAGCGGGAGGTTTTAAAATGAAAAAATGGGTTAATAGATTGGTTAAAGGGATAAAAAAGTCAGTTCAAAAAAAGATGGGGATAATAAATAGTACTGAGGATATAGAAAATTTAATGGGAATAAAGGTTTTAGGAGCATTATCAGTAGAAATGCCAAACTAAAATAATGGGGAACATTAAAAGGGGATAAGATATGTTATTAATGAAAGAAACGGGGAATTCAAAATATAAGGGTGAATACAGAGCGATAAAAGATAAAGTGTTGAACTTATGTAAAGAAGAAAATATAAAAACAATACAAATAACAAGTTGCAGAGATTGGGAAGGGAAAAGCACAATAGCTTCAAACTTGGCATATTGTTTTTCAGAGGAAGGGTATAAAACTCTATTGATAGATTTAAACTTTCATAAGCCATCACTTCATAGAAAATTAGGGGTAAAAAATCAGAGCGGAATATCAGAAGTATTAAATGAAGAAAAAATAGGGGAAGCAGTAATTCAAGAGTTAGGAGAAAATCTATTTGTTATACCAGTTGGACAAGTTAGTGATGAATTAAAATCATTAAAATACTTATCAAATAGATCCTTAAAAAAGACTCTTGAAAATACGTTAATAAATTTAAAAGAAAATTATGAAAAGATAATAATAGATACACCATCCATTTTAGAAGGGGAAACAGCAGATGAGGCAAAAAAAATATCATCTATTGTTGATGGGAGTATCTTGGTTATTAAAAATGGAACAATAAAAACAAAAGAATGTTTAATGGCTAAGGAAGCAGTTGAAGGCATAGGGGGAACGCTTCTTGGTGCAGTATTAAATGGGGTTGAAAATAATATTTAAAATAAAAAGAATGATTTCTAGAAATAGAAGTCATTCTTTTTAGTTTAACTGCAATATAACATTATCTTAAACAAGGCAAAATATTCTTACCAATAGTTTTAATTTATAGAATAATAATTAGATATATTCAAAAATAAGAATAATACTATACATAATAGGATAGAATTAAAATAAAAAGGGTAAAATATGAAGTTAATTAAAAATACAAGAATAGTTTTAGCAATATTAATAGTAGTATGCATGGGAATAATTTTTCTAAATTCATCCCAAAGTGCCACAGTATCAAACAGCATAAGCAAAAATATTTCAAAGGAAATAAATCAACAAGTAATAAAAAAAGTTCCAGAATTAAATAAAACAAGTATGGCAAGCGTTGAAAAGTTAAATTCATTCATTAGAAAATTTGCACACTTCTTTCAATTTCAAGTATTAGCAATACTACTATGTTTATTTATGCTATCATTAAACATTAAAAACAAAAAAGCAATAATTTTAACATTAATAATAGTAGTAATCTATGCAAGTATGGATGAATTTCACCAGCTCTTTATAGATGGAAGAGGGGCACAAGTAAGAGATGTATTTATTGATACATTAGGAGGAATGTTTGGAATAATAGTTGCACAAATAATATACAAAATATCAAAGCAAATATCTAAAAGAAAACAAAAACAATATTCAAACAAAGCAGTGAACAATTAAGGTTGTTCGCTGCTTTTTTCATAATAAGGTGCCGGAGAGGTGACAGGGACATCGCCGGGACGTCTATATTACCTCTCTGGCACTTAAATTTGAAATTAATTCAAATTTAATAAATTTTAAATAAGAAATGAACTCTGTTTCAAAA
>JBOFQV010000289.1:0-18640 GCA_051650705.1 Clostridium sp. | reverse complement strand
AAATAACTAATAAATATTTTTTTACCTTTTTAATTAAAATTTAAGGTTTATTTATTAAATTTTAAGAATAACATATTAAATGTATTGCCTATTTTATATTCTCTTGATTTTGTGAACATTTTGTAAATAAGTCAAAATACTCTTTCTTTTTGTTTTATAATATTTTATAATTTAATTAACATTTTAATTAAATTAAATTTTAAATTCGCCCATACCACTCTATCATATAAAGATAGAGATTATATAAACCCCACAATGTTCATTTATTCCCTTTCTTAAATGAACATAACCCTTTAACCTGTACTTACCCGAGTACAGGTTATTTATTTTATTTAAAATAAATAAACCAGACACATAAGTGCCTAGTTTATATACTTCATTGGATCTGTATGTTTTCCATTTATTCTTATCTCAAAATGAAGATGTGGCCCTGTACTATTTCCTGTTGAACCCATTTTAGCGATAGTTTGTCCTCTTTTAACTTTTTGTCCTACAGAAACTAATAACTCATTGTTATGAGCATATAGAGTTTGATACCCTCCACCATGGTCAATAATTATTGTCTTTCCATATCCATTCATTGTTCTAGCTTCTACTACGGTACCACTTTTTGATGCCAATATAGGTGTTCCTGTCGAATTTGCCAAATCTATTCCTGTATGAAATCCATTTACTCCTGTTATAGGATGTTTTCTTGGTCCATATGGACTTGTGAACGTTCCACTAGTAGGTCTTAAGAAGCTTTCTCCCTGAGAGCTTTCTCCTCCATTATTCCCACTACCTATGTTATCAAAAATTTTATCTAGTTCATCTTGTAGATCCTTATTAAAATCATTAAGATTTCCTATTTTATCTTTAATTTCTTTTTCCTCTTCTGATAAATTATTTATTACTCTCTCTTTTTGTCTTTCAAGATTAGATAATTCATCCATTTGAGCTTGAAATATATTTTTTTCTTTTACAAACTCATTTTGTGCATTTTTAAGCTCGTCCTGCTTTTGAACTATACTGTTTTTTTCATCCTCCAAAACAACTATTTGCTCAGCTAAGCTTTTTTGTGCTGATTCTAATTCTGCTTTTGTCTTTTCTATATCATTTAATAATTGATTATCCATATTTATAAGCTTATTTATATTAAAAACATTAGAAATTAAATCTGAAAAGCTATTACTACTAACAAGTATATAAATGAATTGACTAGTCATATCCATTTTATAATAGCTTCTTAATCTTCCTCCTAGAAGCTTCTCTCTTTCATCAGCCTCTTTCTTTTTCTCTTCTATAACTTTTTCTTTTAATTTAATCTCATCATCCATTTTAGATATTTTAGCTTGTACATCATCAATGGACTTCTGTAGTTCATCTATTTTTCTTTGAAACTCATTTACTTTTTCTGCTGATGAATTTAATTCTTTCTCTTTTGAATTCACTTTTTTCATAAGCTCATCCAGTTCTTTTTGTGCCTCTGTCTTTTTATTATTTAATTCTTCTTTTTCCTTTTCAAGTTGATTTATCTTATCATTGTTGCCATTTATTTGATCTTGAATAGAGCTTGAACCAGTTGCATTAGCAACTTGGACATTTAAGAACAAACACATAGCCATTATTAATGATAGTACTTTAAATTTAACTTTCATGCTCCCTCCATCCTCCTAGAGTAGTCTCTTCTTCTGATTAATTTTATACTAATTTTATTCAAATTTAAATATATTCTTTTATATTTCATCATAATTTTTTACAATGAGAAGTTTTCTACATTTTCTACTACCCATTTTCCATTTTCATAAACAAGTTTCGTAAAAAATTTATTATTTTTTCTCTCCTTGTCAAACCCTAAAAACTCTTTTGATACCTCATACTCTACGTCTGCCACAATAGTAGCTTTATACTTTTTACCCTCAAAAGAATAAACACTATTCTCTTGTTTTAATTCTATATTTTCTACTATATACTTATTTTTTAAAATAAAATATTTTCTTTCCATAATTCCATATACTTTATTCACTGCTTCTGATGTTGCATTTGTAATCAAATCCTTTTCTTCTTCATTCAATGCTGAAAAAACACTTTCATAAAATCCATTTACAACATTTGTTACATCTTTAATTAATACATCATTTGAAATTTCCATATCTATTTTAATATTAGAAATATCTTTAATTGTGTACTCTTCACTTTTAATTTTCCCCCACGGGAAGTCCTTTTCTATATGTGCCTTAACTGTTCCATCTTGAGTAATTGGACCAATGTCTTTAAATTCATCTACTGTATAGTCTGTTTTTTCTCCATTTATAAAAACTATAGCATCTCCAAATGGTGAGTTTATAGTAACATCACTGGCCTTATAATTTAGAGTAGTCACTGCATCTCTTTCAACTACTACGTTTTGAGTTTCTTCGATTTGTCCAAATTCCCCCTCAATAACCCCTCTAATAGTATATACACCTGGAACTAATCCCCTTAAAGTATTTCCTGCTGATATTTGTTCTGTATCATTTATGTATATTGTTCCTTCTTTGTAATTACTATCTACTCTTAAATTATAAACCTTAAGCTCTACATAATAACTACTTCCAAGAAGCCCACTTTCATTCTTTATTTCCATATGTGTAGATTTTCCATCACCTTTTAATTCTTTCATTAAAAGATTTACTTTTTCACTGTTTCCTTCATAATAATCAACTAAAGGTTTTAACTTCCCTTTATCTACTTCCTTACCATTAACTCTTATAATTTCTCTCAAAGCTCTCTCTTTTCCATTTTTAAGTGATGATTCTAACCTTCTATATAGTTGTGATTCTGTGGTTTTAACATTTCCAACAAAATATCCACCAAGCATAAATATTGCAAGAATACTAATTGCTATAGATATCTTTCTCTTTGAGAAAAAAGGGTTAATTCCACTCTTTGATATTTCTTTTAAATCTTCATAATAACTAATAACATATTCTTTCAGCTTTAATATAAAGTTATTAAGCTTCTCTTTAACTCCCATGATATCCACCTCTTATAGTTACTCTAGTATATCAATTATCCACTTTTTACATTCTGTGCACATATATATTCTAATAACAAATAAACTTAATTTTTCTCTATTTATACTACTATCTTGTTCCACTTCTTCCATTGTAACAAATTCATCTTCTTCATTTAAAAAACCATTAATTTGTACAATATAGTTCATTTTTGATTTATTACAACAATCATTTAAATCAACACATTGAATTTCTTCATAATCTAAAACATCACTAAATTCTTGTATAAGCGGAATTAAATCTTCAAATTCTTTTATATCATCTAAAAATTCTTCTTTATAAAATACTAAATCCTTTACCTTAAATAATTCTTTCATTGCTGTTTCTCCTTTTAACAAAATCTTATCATAGCAATTATAACATATGTAAGTTTATATGCCTATTTTATGTTATAATTAACTAAAAGTTGAGAGGTGATTATATGGTATTTGATTGTCATATGCATTCAATGTTTTCTTCAGATAGTGAAATGAACATTGAAGATGCAATTTTAGCAGCTAAAGAACAAAACTTAGGAATAATATTAACAGAACACACTGATTTTAATTACCCTGACCCAAATCTTTTTAGATTAAATGTAAAAGAATATTTTGATACTTATTCAAAATATAGAAGCGATAATCTACTACTTGGTGTTGAAATCGGATTAAGTCAAAGCATCAATGATCAAAATTCAGCCTTTGTTAATTCCAACAATTTTGATTTTGTCATTGGTTCTATGCATGGTGTATTTGATGAAGACATATATAGGGTATTTAGAATTAATCCAATTCCTAAAAAAGATTTTTATTCAAGATACTTTGAGGACATGTATACTTGCATTAAAGACTTCCCTGATTTTGATGTGCTTGGTCACATAGATTATCCATGTAGATATATTCCTTATGAAGATAAGGAGATTTATTATAGTGAATTTTCTAACGAAATTGATGAAGTATTAAAAATGTTAATCTCAAAAAACAAGCTAATGGAACTAAATACGGCTCGAGTTAACAATAAGACTTCATATAATAACCTTCTTGAAATATACAAACGCTACAAAGAGCTTGGTGGAAATTATGTTACAATCGGTTCTGATGCTCACAATTCAGCTCATATAGGTAAAAACTTCAAAGAAGGTCTTCAACTTATTCATGAAGCAGGATTAAAAACAGTTTATTTCCAAAATAGAATATTAATTGAAAATTAATTTTAGGTGACTCCTTTTTGAGTCACCTATATTTTTATAAACTTTCTTTTATCTTTCTTTTTGCATAATCTAAAGCAGATTCTATATTGTTATTATTTTTTCCAGCACCTTGAGCAAGATTTTTACTTCCTCCACCTTTTCCATCAATTAAAGTTATTGCATCCTTTAAAATCACATTCATATCAACATTTTCTATATTTTTAGATGAAGCAAATATAACATTTACTCTCTCAGCATTAATTGTTGCTAGTAAACAAATAACATTATCCTCACCAACTAACTTTGAAGAAATACTACTTAATTCCTTAACACTAATATTTTCATGTACCTTAGTTATTAAAGTTTTATCCTTTATTTTTTCTCCATTTTCTATCATCTCTAACATTTTAAAGTTAGTAACTTCATTGCTTAAATTTTTACATTCATTTATTAAATCTTTAATTTGAGTTTTTAAATTGCTAATAGAAGATAGAGCTTCTTCTTCTCCACAACTTAATTCTCTACAAAGCTTCTTAGAAAAATTATCTCTCTTTATATAATCATCAAATGCTCTTTTTCCTGATAAATATTCTATCCTTGTTGCATTTTTATGTTTTTCCCACTTCTTTATTTTTATTAAATTTAATTCTAAAGTTGAAACAGGATGCAGCCCACAACACGCATTAATATCAAGTTCCCCAATTTTTACAATTCTTATTTCCTCATCAGTATTTGGTAAATCTCTTCTTAAATTTAATTTCTTTAATTCAACCCAGTTTGGAGCAAAATTTTCAACTGTAATATTATTTCTAATTACTTCATTTGCTAAAGCTTCACCCTCTATTATTTGTTCTTCTGTTAATTGACCTATAATATCAACTGTGCAAGCTTCCTTTCCTAAATGGAAGCTTTGAGTATTAGCCTTAAATAGCTTAAAAAAACACCCAGATAGGACATGTTGAGCTAAATGCTGTTGCATTCCATCAAATCTAATCTCCCAATCTATTTCACATTTTAATCTCTTTAATTTTTTAGGTTTATTCTTCAAAACATGATACACTACTTTTTCTTTTTCATAAACCTCTATAACCGCTTCTCCCTCTATTGTTCCTTTATCACAATGCTGTCCTCCTCCACCTGGGAAGAAGGCTGTTTGACTTAGTGTAATATGAAAGCCATCACTTTTCTCTTGCATTTCCTCTATATCAGCTGAAAACTCCTTTAAATACTTATTATCATAATATATTTTTTCCATTTGTCTCTCCTTTAAATTGTAACTTTATTTCTCCACTTTCCTTTTTTATAATAAATTGCAGTTACTATCCATCCAACGCACCATCCAATAGGTATACCTAACCAAATTCCATTAACACCAAACATATCTGATAATATGTAGGATGCTGGAATTCTTGCAACCCACAATGAAATAATTGAACTTATTAAAGCAAACATTGCCCCACCTGCTCCTCTTATAGCACTTGTCCACATGAATGAAGTACATATTAAAACGAATGCTGGACCTATTATCGTAAGATAAGCGCTTCCAACTTTAATAACCTCTAAATCTCCATTAAATAGCGTAATTAATTCTTTACTAAAAGCAAAGAATAACAATGCAACTGCTATTGCCATTACTATTGCCATTTTTACTGAGGCGTCAACCCCTCTTTTAATTCTATCTAATTTATTTGCACCAATATTTTGTGCTACAAATGTTGATACCGCTGCTCCAAGATTCATTATTGGTGTTGCTATAAATCCTTCTATTCTAGTTCCTGCTCCAAAGGCTGCCATTGCTATTGTTCCATAACTATTAACCAATGACTGCAGGGCAATATTTCCTACTGAAAATAGCATCTGTTGTGCTGCACTTGGTATACCAAGTTTTAATCCCCTATTAAATATACTCTTATCAAAACTTAAGTTTTTAATATTTACCTTTAATACATCATGTTTTTTATTTAAATATATTAAACTAAATACGAATGAAGCACCTTGAGCTATAACTGTTGCTAATGCCACACCATTTACTCCCATATTAAAATTAATTACAAATATAACATCTAAAAAGATATTTAAAACTGTAGCTATTATTAAGAATATTAATGGGTTTCTTGAATCCCCTAGTCCTCTTAAAATTGCACTAACAGAGTTATATCCAGCTGAAGCTAATGTTCCTAAGAATATAATTTTTAAGTACTCACCACTTTGAATTAAAATATCACTTGGAGTATTCATTATTTTTAAGAAGCTTTCACTAAAAACTACTCCTATTAAAGTTATTATTATTGAAGCTCCAAAAATAAATATGTATGTTGTATCTATGGTTCTTTTAACCTTTTTCATATTTTTAGAACCGTAATATTGGGAAACTAAAATAGAAAATCCTAATGTTATTCCTGTTAAAAAGGATGTTAATAAAAACATTATAGGACTTGCTCCTGAAACTGCAGCAATAGCTTCTGTCCCAACATACCTTCCAACAATCATACTATCAACTGTATTGTATAATTGTTGAAATATACTTCCAACCAGCATTGGAAGTGCAAAAATAAAAATTTGTTTTCCCTCATTTCCAGTTGTTAAATCCCTCATTTTGCCCCCTAGTTATTTTATTATTAGCATATTATTTAATTATATACTTATTTTATCATTTAGTGTACTTTAATAGAAAAAGAAGTAAGATTTTACACATCTCACTTCTATGACTTTATACATTTTCAATGGTTTTTCTTTCTCCTTTGAAATTATTAATTTTAAGGCTTCTTTTATTTAATTCTTCTTCAATATCACTTAGCGGTATATTTAACTCTGCTATTAAAACCATTAAGTGATATGTTAAATCACAAATTTCATTAATTTGTTCCTCTTTATCATCCTTAAGTGCTGAAATTACAACCTCTGTACATTCTTCTCCAACCTTTTTAAGAATCTTTTCCTTTCCCTTAGAAAATAAATATGAAGTATAAGAACCTTCTTCCCCTCCATTTTTTCTTTCTAATACCGTAGAATATAAACTCTCTAATACCTTTTCCAAAACTAAATCCCCCTTACCCTATATTTCTATAGAAACAACTTCTTTCCCCTGTATGGCATGCTGGTCCATTAACATCAACTAAAAATAAAATTGTGTCATTATCACAATCCACTTTAATTTCTTTTATTATTTGTGTATTTCCTGATGTTGCCCCCTTATGCCACAATTCATTTCTACTTCTTGAATAAAACCAAGTTTCCTTTGACTCAATGCTTTTTTTAAAGCTTTCTTCGTTAACATAAGCCATCATCAAAACTTCTTTTGTTTTATAATCTTGAACTATTGCCGGAATTAATCCATTTCCTTTATCAAAATCTAATTTTATATCCATCCATCTACCCTCTTACAGCAATTTCTCTACTCTTAAGATATTTCTTAACATCTTCAACCTTTAGTTCTCCAAAGTGAAATAATGAAGCTGCAAGGGCTGCATCTGCTACATCATCATTTAATACATCATAAAAATGCTCTAATGCCCCACATCCTCCAGATGCTATTATAGGAACATTCGTAACTTCTCTAGCAGCCTTAGTCATTTTTAAGTCAAAGCCTTTTTTGGTACCATCAGCATCCATTGATGTTAATAATATTTCCCCTGCACCAAGCCTCGTTGCTTCCTCTATCCACTTAAGAAGATCTATTCCTGTATCAATTCTTCCACCATTAATAACAACATTCCAACCTGAACCATCTGCTCTCATTCTTCCATCAGCAGCTAGCACAATGCATTGTGAACCAAAATAAAAGGCTCCTTCTCTTATTAGCTCCTTATTTCTTACAGCAGCTGAATTTAAGCTTACTTTATCAGCTCCTGCTCTTAATATTTTCTTTATATCCTCTAAGCTACTTAATCCACCACCAACTGTAAATGGAATAAATATCTCTTCTGCCACTCTTTCAACTACCTTTTCCATTATGCCTCTTTTTTCATGGGAGGCAGTAATATCTAAAAACACTAATTCATCTGCACCTTGTGCATTATACTCCTTCGCTAATTCTACAGGATCACCAACTTCTTTTAACCCTACAAAATTTACTCCTTTTACAACCTTACCTTCTCTAACATCTAGACACGGTATTATTCTTTTTGTGTGCATGCTATTGCCTCCTCTAAAGAAAGTTGACCTGAATAAATAGCTTTTCCAGTAATAGCTCCATACACATTTATCTCTAATAGCTTCTTAATGTCACCAATATCTTTTACTCCACCTGATGCTGTAATATCTATACTTACATGCTTTTGTAATTCTTCTAACATTCCTACATTCACCCCTTCAAGAGTACCATCCTTTGAAATATCAGTTACTATTACATTTTTAACACCTAAAGCTTCTAATTCCTTTATAAAATCTATATAGTAAAGCTGACTTTCTTCAAGCCATCCTCTTCCATAAGCATATCCATTTAAGCAGTCTACTCCTACAGCTATTTTTTCTCCATAAATGTTTAATGCCTCTTTTAAAAACTCCTTATCTTCAATGGCAGATGTTCCTAAGATTACTCTGCTAACACCACCCTCAATAAGTTCTTTAACTGTTTCAAACTTTCTAATTCCCCCACCAACTTCTATTGGAGTATTTAAATCCTTACAAAGCTTCAGAATTATATCCTTATTAACAACCTTCCCCTCTTTAGCCCCATCTAAATCTACAATATGAATATACTTAGCTCCAAGCTTTTCAAAACTTAATGCTGTTTCAAATATATCATTTGCTACAACTTCCTTCTTTGAATAATCTCCCTTATATAGCCTTACAGCTTGACCATTTATTATATCAATAGCAGGTATTATAATCACTTTATCATCTCCCCAAAATTTCTTAGTATTTGCAGCCCTATTTCTCCACTTTTTTCTGGGTGAAACTGTGCTCCCATCACATTATTTTTTCCAACAATAGCAGGTATTTTATATCTACCATACTCTGCATAGTTTATTAAATCATCCTCTTCATAATCTATTGCTAAAAAAGAGTGGACAAAATATACAAATGGTTCTCCAACAATATTTTCTGTTAAGGTTCCACCTTTTCCTTTTAATAAATTCCATCCTATATGAGGAATCCTTATGTCATCACCTTCCATTTGAATAACTTTTCCTTTTAGAAAAGCAAAGCCATCACACTCTTCCCCTTCATATCCTTTTTCAAATAATAATTGCATTCCTAAGCAAATTCCTAAAAGCGGAATACCCTTACTTGCTACTTCCCTAACAACATCATCTAATTGACTTTCCTTTAAATTTTTAATAGCATCCTTAAACGCACCAACACCGGGAAGAATCACTCCATCAGCATTAAGAATCTCTTCTTTTTCACTTGTTATAATGCAATCTAGTTTTAAATAATCTAAGGCATTTTTAACGCTTTTTAAATTTCCCATTCCATAATCTATAATTGCTATCACTTATATCACTCCCTTTGTTGATGGAAGTTCTTCTCCAACTACTTCAATAGCTTCTCTTAGAGCTCTTCCTAAAGCCTTAAATAACCCTTCTATTTTGTGATGGTCATTTTCTCCATACATAACCTTGCTGTGAAGAGTTACTCCTGCATTAAATGCAAATGCTCTAAAAAACTCTTTTACCATTTCAGTTGAAAAGTTTCCTATACTCTCTCTTTTAAAGTCTCCATCAAATACTAAGAAGCTTCTCCCACTTATATCTAAAGTAACAAAGCATAAGGCTTCATCCATTGGCACATAAGATGTACCATATCTTCTTATTCCTTTTTTATCACCTAAAGCCTCTTTAAAAACTTGTCCCATAGCTATTCCTACATCCTCAACCATGTGATGGTCACAAACTTCTAAATCTCCTTTTGCTTCAATATTTAATGCAAAACCTCCGTGAAAGGAAAGTAAATTAAGCATATGGTCAAAGAAACCCACTCCAGTATTTATTTTACTATTTCCTGTTTCATTTAAATTAATTTCAACATATATATCCGTTTCTTTAGTTGTTCTTTTTAATGAGGAACTTCTACTATTTATCGTCATATACAAACCCCTCTCTTATTACTTGTATAAGCTTTTTATTCTGCATTGTTGACCCTACTGTAATTCTAAAGCTATCATCTACCACAAAATCCCTAATTATTATTCCATTATCCTTTAATGATTTTATCAATATATTTTTATAAGGACTTCTTCCATAAATATAATTTCCCTTTGATGGATAAAATTCTATCTGTAATGCAGCTTCATTTTCTATATTTTTTAAAGCATCATATAATACTTCTCTATTTTCTATTATTGCTTTACTATTTGATTTCACTCTATTTTGATCCTTTATCATTTCAGTTGCAATAACTTGAGAAAGAGTTGAAATATTATATGGCACCTTGTAGTTTCTCAATAAACTTACATTTTCCTCACATGAAATTAAAAAACCAACTCTTAATGCTGCTAATCCCCAAGCCTTAGATAATGTTCTTGTAACAAATAAATTCTTATATTCATTTATAAGTGGAATTGCACTTTCTCCGTAAAATTCAAAATAAGCTTCATCTACAACTACTTTTGTATTGTTTAAGCATTCAAGAATTTTTTTAATATCTTCTACACTTATTGCATATCCAGTTGGATTATTTGGATTTGAAAATATAACTAAATCAACCTTCTCCTTAATTCCCATTTCTATAAAATCTTCTACGCTATAGCTTCCATCCTTTTTACATCCAAGCTTTATACATTCTGCACCATACATAGATGAGTAAAAATCATACATTGAGAAATCTGGATTTAATGTTAATGCCTTTTTCCCTGCTCCAAGATAAGCCCCCATTAACAAAGAAATCATCTCATCTGATCCATTACCAGCTATTATATTTTCTGATGAAACTCCAACATACTCTCCATAAATTTCTCTTAGCTCCTTAGCTTCATCATTAGGATATCTATTTAAATCAATTTTTCCTAAATTCATAGATATCTTCTTTAGCTCTTCCTTATTAGTATCAAAATAACTTTCATTTCCATTAAGCTTTATCTTACCAGTTTCATTTAAATTTATATAAGCATTTACTCCCTTCATTTCTCCAACCTCACTTTTATAGAATTTGCATGTGCTGTCAAACCTTCTCTTTTAGCTATATTAACAATTTTTTCTCCATGTTTAACCAATGCTTCTCTTGAGTAATATAAAAATGATGATTTCTTAATAAAACTATCTACTGAAAGTGGGGAGAAAAATCTTGCTGTACCATTTGTAGGTAATACGTGATTTGTTCCACCAAAGTAATCTCCAACAGGCTCTGGAGTATTCTCACCTAAAAATACTGAACCTGCATTTTCTACTTTTTCTAATAGTTCCATTGGATTTTTAACACATAATTCTAAATGCTCTGGTGCTATTATATTAGAAAGCTCTAAACATTCATCAATAGAGTTACATATTATACATTTACCATATTTTTTTAAAGAGGCTTTTATGATATCTTTTCTCTCTAAGCCTTCAACTTGTATTTCTAGCTCCTCATTAACCTTTTTTGCAAGTTCTCTGCTTGTAGTTAAAAGTATTGAAGATGCTAATACATCATGCTCACCTTGAGACATTAAATCTGCTGCAATATATCTTGGATTACTTTCCTCTTCTGCTATAACTAAAATTTCACTAGGCCCTGCTATCATATCTATATCAACTTGTCCAAAAACACATTTTTTTGCTAAAGCAACAAAGATATTACCAGGACCAACAATTTTATCAACCTTATCTATAGTTTCAGTTCCATATGCTAGAGCTCCTATTGCTTGTGCTCCCCCAACTTTATATATTTTATCAACTCCAGCAATTACCGCTGCCATTGCAATGTTTCCATTTATTTTTCCATCCTTACCAGGTGGTGTTACCATTATAACTTCCTTTACACCTGCAACCTTAGCCGGAATAACATTCATTAAAACTGATGATGGATATGATGCACTTCCACCTGGAACATACACCCCAACTCTTGATAATGGTAATACTCTTTGACCTAGATATACACCATTATCTTTAGTTAAAATATATCCCTTTTGTTTTTGTAGCATATGGTAATCTTCTATATTTTTCTTACTTTCTTTAAGTGCTTCAACAAAGCTTTCATCTACTTGCTTTATTGATTCTTCAATTTCTTCATCAGATACTAAAAAGTCATCAACTTCAATTCCATCAAACTTTTTTGTGAAGCTTTTTAAAGCCTGATTCCCATTTTCTCTTACAGTCTTTAATATTTCTTCAACGCTTCTTAATGCCTCTCTATTATCTTCATCTTCTCTTTCTTTTAAATCCTTTAATAAACTTACTTTTGTTTTCTCATTATATTCATATATCTTCAACATGAATAAACAGCCCCCTTTTTACTCAATGCAGCTTCTTACTTTATCTAAAAATTCCCCAATTTCTTTTTGTTTTAATTTGAAGCTAGCCTTGTTTATAATAACTCTTGCACTTATATCACAAATCTCATCTAAAACTACTAATCCATTTTCCTTTAGAGTTGTTCCTGTTTCCATAATATCAACTATTCCATCGCATAAACCAAGTATTGGTGCAAGTTCAACAGAACCTTCTATTTTAATAATTTCTACATCCATTCCCTTGCTCTTAAAAAAATTCTTTGCCACAGTAGGATACTTACTTCCTATTTTAATATGGCCAATTTTTTCATAAAGCTTTATTTCTGGCAGTGATGCAACTATAAATTTGCACTCTCCAACCTTTAAATCTAATACTTCATAGTAATTATTATTACTTTCTAGTAAAGTATCCTTTCCAACTACCCCAATATCAGCAACCCCATGTTCCACATAAGTTATTGCATCTGCTCCCTTTACTAAAAAATATTTAATATCCTCCTTTGTATCATTAAAAACAAGCTTTCTACCTTTATCCTTTAATTCATCCGTACCATAATTACACTTATCTAATATCTTTACTACATCTTTTTCAAGCCTGCCTTTAGTTAATGCTATACTTATGCCCATATTGAAAGCCCCCTTTATTTTTTAATTAAAACTACCTTTTTACCCTCTACCCTTAATTTTATTGCTATTTTCATTTTTTCTAATAAATCATTATCTTCATAATATAAAATTACTTTTTCACGTTTCTCTTCATATGAAATTAAATCAACTAAGCCATCTATATTTAATGAAAATCCTACTGCTTCCATATCTCTTCCAAAGCCCTTTAGAAGGTTATCATATCTTCCACCTCTTAATACTTGATGACCTACTCCATTTACATAACCCTTGAATATTAATCCAGTATAATAATTTTCCCCTGGAACCATTCCTAAATCTAATGATATATTTTTCTCATATCCAAAGCTTTTTAAAATATCAAATAATGCTTTTATTTCATTTATTGAGTTAGTTAACTCATCATTAAAGGATAATTTTAATGCTTCCTCTAAAACTTCATCTCCTCCAAATAGCCAAGGTAGTCTTTTGAAAAATATTGAAATCGCTTCTTTAAAATCCAATTTATTTAAATAGTTTTCTAATTCTTTCAAACTTTTATTTTCAACTAACTGAGCTAATTTTTCTCTTTCCTCTTCTGTTAAATCTAATCCGCTTAATGCTGAATTAAAGATATTAATATCCCCAATTTCTAACTTAAGATCATTTATATTTAAGTTTTTTATACTTTCTAAGGCAATTAATAATACTTCTAAATTTGATTCAATCTTATCCCCACCAAGGAATTCAACTCCACAATCTGTAAACTCATTTCTCTTCCCACCTAGACTTTCATGCACTCTATATACATTAGCTGTATAACATAATCTTAATGGAGCTTGTACATCTTTTAGCTTTGTTGCTGCAACTCTAGCTATTGGTATGGTCATATCTCCTCTCATAACTAAAATTCTTCCTTGATTATCAAAGAATTTGTAAAGTTCTTCCTCTTTAATACTTCTCCCATTAGTTAAAAAAGTGGTATAATATTCTATACTAGGAGTTATTATTTCTTCATATCCCCATTTACTAAATACTTCATTTACCCCTTCAATTATAAAATTCTTTTTTATGCAATCCTTAAATAATAAATCTCTCATACCTTCTGGCAATATATTTTTTTCCAATTTACATGCCCCCTTTATCGCTTTATCACGTTAAACTGTTAGTATTATATTATTTTATTTCCCTATATTTGTCAATACTTTTTTTGACAAATAATTAAGGCATAGCTTTAGCTATACCTTATCTTTACACTTATCCTGTTTAACTGGTAATATAATTATAAAATTACTTCCTTTATTAAATTCACTTTCCACATATATTTCCCCATTGTGAAGGTCTATAATATATTTTGTAATTGTTAATCCTAAACCACTTCCACCTTTATTTTCAGTGTTGAAGTCAACAACTTGATTAAATCTATCAAATATCTTTTCATGATATTTTTTTTCAATTCCTATTCCTGAATCTTTAATACTTATTTCTACCTTATCATTAAGATCCTTAACAGTAATATTAATAGTTCCACCCTCTTTGGTAAACTTATAAGCATTACTTACCAAATTCACAATACATCTTTCAATTTCTTGACCATCACACTCTATAATTTTTTCTTCTATTTCTGGATCAATAATTAATTCAATTCCCTTTTCCTCTATATAATTTTTTAAAGCTAAGCTTGTTTCCTCTACTAAATATACTATGTCAACTTTCTCAATATTAATATTATATGTTCCACTTTCAATTTTTGTAGTATCTATAATATTATTAATTAAATTCAATAATCTTTTTGAATTTCTTTTCATTATTGATATATAGTTATCTAGTTTTGCTGGCGATATTCCCTCAGGATTTTTAGCCAATTTTTCTATTAATTGCTGAGAGGATAATATAACATTTAATGGTGTTCTTAACTCATGAGATAAATTAACAAAATAATTATTTTTATTCCTTTCAAGCATTATTACCTTATTAAGTAATTCTTTACTTTTAGTCATTTCATTATTTAATTCTTTTGTTTTCATTTCAACCATTTTATCTAGTTTTTTTACTCTCGCTTTGTTATTAAAGTATCCCAAAATAATTAATAATAATATTAAAATAAAAAAGTATCCACTTCTCCAAAATGGCTTATTTATTTTAAAAGAAAATGATGTCTCATCACCTATCACTCCATTATGGTTCAAAGCTCTTATTCTAAATGTATACTCACCTGATGGAAGATTTGTGTAATTTATTTCATTTCCTTTTGACACTCTCCATTCACTATCAAATCCCTCTAAAATACTATAATATTTTATTGTATTTGGACTTCTATAATCTGGTGTAAAATATTTTATACTTATTGAATTTTGATTATGTGCAAAGCTATATCCATCAATGTTAATAAATTTATCACCTTTAACAAACAAGCTATCAATTATAACATTACTTTTATAATTACTTACTTTTATTTCATTTGGATGAAAAATACTTATACCATTTATTCCTCCAAATATCATTTCTCCCTTTTCATTTTTATAGCTAGACTTTGCATTAAATTCATAATGTTGTAGCCCATCAACTAATGATAAATTACTAAAGGTTGATGTATTAATATCTAGTTTTGATATTCCTTGATTAGTGCTCACCCAAGGATCCCCTTCATCATCAAATAAAATACCATATACATAATTATTTATTAATCCATCATCTTCATCATATATTTCAAATTCTCTTGTTTCTGTATCAAATTTATTAATCCCATACTTTGTCCCAATCCAAATATCTCCCTCTTCATCTTCTGTAATACAATTTATTGAATTTGAACTTATACTGTTATCCTCTTCATTACTTTTATGTACTATTACTTGTTTAAACTCACTATTTACTTCTATTAATCCTCCATTAATGAAAGTACCTATCCATAAAGTTCCTTTTGAATCTCTATAAATATCTGAAATATAATCATCCTCAACATCACCCCCAACTAATAAGCTTGTAATGTTAGTTATTTTATCTGTATTTCTATCTAATAAAAATAATCCGTTATTAGTTCCTATATATACATTATTCTCTTCTACAAATATACTACTTACATTTGTTACAACTAACCCTTGTTTATCTGTATATTTTTTAACCTCTCTTGTATTTTTATCAATTCTATTTAACCCTTCACCTGTTCCAACCCATACATACTTCTCATCTCCAACTATTGTGTTAATTCTATCACTACTTAACCCAAATTTTGAATCAGATGCTAGAATACTTTCTACTTCTTCAGTTTCCCTATTTATTATACTTATTCCTTTAGATCTACTTCCAACCCATAATAAATTTTTATCCTCATATACTCCTACTGCTTTATCTTCACCAATTGAATTTTTTTCACTAAAATTATATTTATAGTTCTTGATTACATTATCTGGGTTAAACATACTGATTCCACTTAATGTACCTGTCCATATTATTCCGTTCCTATCTTGCATAATTGAAAGAACTTCATTATTTATTAAGCTTTGTTTGTCAAATTGTTCATGCTCAAAAACGGTAAAATCATTAGCTTCTTTATTATATCTACATAATCCTTCATAAGTACCAACCCATATTGTATTATTTTTATCTTTCATTATTGTACTGATATCATTACTAGCTATTGATTTTACATCCTCTGTATTTTTATATCTTTCTATTTCATTGGAGTTTATATTTATCTTCATTAGTCCACCCCAAAGAGTACAAACCCACACAAATCCCTCTCCATCAGAAATCATTTTATATACATAAGCTTTTTCATCAACAACTTCAATTACAGGTTCATTACCTTTATAAGATATTTTGTTTATTCCTCCAGTGGTCCCAATCCACAAATCACCATTCTCATCTTCACAAATCGAGAAAATTTCTTGATTTAATAAACCTATCTCAAAAAGCCTTTCAACTCTATCTTCTTTTTCAATATATCTAAACAATCCACCTGCTGTTGCTATTAGTATTTCATTTTTTGTAGTTATAATAATGTCGCATATATTATTATGAGTTAATCCACGCTTCTCATCATAAGTCTTTATCTCATCTGTAATTAAATTTATTTTACTAAGTCCCTCTGCTGTCCCTACCCACAAATTATTATTGTTATCTTCTTTTAAAACAATTATATTATTATCTACTATACTATTTTCATTATGTTTGTTATGTCTATATTCTTTAAATTCATTCCCGTTATATCTATGTAATCCATCTCCAGTACCTATCCAAACATATCCCTTACTATCTTGAAAAAGAGCTTGAACAGTTCCTTGTGTTAACCCCTGCTCAACATCAATATTCTTAAAATTTAAGCTTTCATAGGCATTAACTCTATAGTTGTCCATCCCTAATGTACTAATAAATACTACTAATAAAAATGCTACAGGTCTTATAATATATTTTCTTATCATTTTTTCACCCACCTTTAAAAGTCCACTTATTATAATACTACATATTTCTATATATTTCTATAATTTAAAAAGGCAACAATTTTATATATTGTTGCCTAATCTTTTAGCTATTTGCTAGTTTTTCAATATTTTCATCAGTTAATCTATATACAGTCCATTCACTCATAGGAATTGCACCTAAGCCCTTATAAAATTGAATTGATGGTTCATTCCAATTTAAACAACTCCACTCCATTCTTCTACATCCCTTTTCAAAGGCTATTTTACCTAAAACCCTAAAAATTTCAGTTCCTATTCCTTTCCCTCTATATTCAGGCTTAATGTAAATATCTTCTAGATAAAATCCAGCCTTTCCTATAAAGGTAGAATAATTAAAGAAATAAAGAGCATATCCTATTGGTTCCCCATTAAACTCTCCAATTAAAACCTCAGCCTCTTTTTTCTCAAAAATTGACTCTAAAATACTTTCTTCTGTTGCAACAACCTCATCAAGCATTTTTTCATAAACTGCAATTTCCTTTATAAGTTCTAATATTAATGATGCATCTTCTTTTATTGTACTTCTTAATTTAAAGCCATCCACCTTTGTTTCAAAGTATTTCATTCCCTATATCCCCCTTAACCTTTGTTTTATTTTTACTTATTCAAATTTAACTAACTCTGTATTTTCAATCGCTTTTAAAACAAGTTCATCAATATTTAATGCACCTTCTGACTTTCTTATTTCATCTACTCTTGGTTTAGTCTTTGGATGCTTAGGTACAAATATTGTACAACAATCCTCATATGGAAGAATAGATGTCTCATAAGTTCCAATTTCTCTCGCTATATCCATTATATCCACTTTATCCATGGCAATCAACGGTCTAAACACTGGCCTGTCAGCACAATCAGTACTTACCATTAACCCCTCCATTGTTTGAGAAGCAACTTGACCAATACTTTCCCCAGAAGCTACTGATTGAATTCCATATTTCTCTGATAAAGCACATGCCACCCTCATCATAAATCTTCTCATTATAATTGTTAATTCATCTTCTCT
>JBOFQV010000288.1:0-13836 GCA_051650705.1 Clostridium sp. | reverse complement strand
ATAAATATTTAGTACAAGTTAGTGTAAATGGTGATTTGACAACAGGAAATAATATTATGGATTTTGAAGTTCAATTAGAAGGAATAACAAAAGCAGATATATATGCTGATCCACAAACAGGTGGAAATTTTGTGTCAGGATGGACATCAGTAGTTATAGATACTACTGGATTAGTTGCGCCAATTGATTTAAAAGTTGTAAATAATAGTGGAAGCGAAATTAAAAATGTAAATTCAGTAATGAGTATAATTCAAATAATATAAGAAAAAGGGAAGAGTATTCCCTTTTTTCTTATGGTAAAATAAAAATACTAGCATGAAAGGAAGATAAAAAAACATGAGGATTAACAAGTTGCTTAGTAATTATGGCATATGTTCAAGAAAGGAAGCAAATAAAATAATAGAAGAAGGAAGAGTTGTAGTAAATGGTGAACTTTGCTTTAAAGGGCAATGGGTTGAGGAGAGTGATGATATTCTTTTAGATAATAAGAAACTTAAAAAGAAGGAAGGCATATATATTGCTTTAAATAAACCAGTTGGAATTACATGCACAGCAGCAGATGGAGTAAAGGACAATATTATAGATTATATGAACTATCCACATTATATTTTTCCAGTTGGAAGACTTGATAAACCTTCAGATGGATTAATAATTTTAACCAATGATGGAGATTTGGCAAATAAAATATTAGAATCAGAAAATGAGCATGAGAAAGAATACATAGTTACATTAGATAAGCCTTATGATGAAGCATTTTTAAAGGGAATGAGTGAAGGTGTAAGCATTTTAGGGGAATTTACAAAACCTTGTAAGCTTAGAAGGATTGATGATACAACCTTTAATATTATTTTAACTCAAGGTTTAAACAAGCAAATTAGAAGAATGAGTAAAGCTTTTGGATATAATGTAATAAAGTTGAAAAGAATTAGAATAATGAATATAAAGATTGATGATATAGAATATGGAAATTGGAGATACCTAACAAAAGATGAACTTGAGTATTTAAGAACGGTATAAATATTAATAAAATTTAGGTTATAAAGCCCAAATCAAATTAATAACTTATAAGTAGCATATTAATCAAAGGTTATTAAGGAGTGAGTGATTTGGGATTATTCAATGAAGTATTGAGAGGAAATAAAGAAAAAGTTAATAAGGAAAAGTTAAAATATACGCCAGAGGAAATTGATGAAAAGGTTGATACATGTATTAAAATTATGAGTAGATGCAAAAATCTTGAGGATATTAATGGTGTATTTGAAAATGTTGTTATGGAAATAGGAGATATTGAACTTGCTTTTGAGCTTTATTCATTTATTCCAGATGTATATTGTAGAGTTATTTTTCCAGAGGTTTTTTATGATGATGAAATTATTTTTAAACTTGAAGATGGGAAGGAGTATGAGTTAAGCTCTACTGGTTTCTTTGGGTACATCCAAGTTCAAAATGCTGTTTTTGAGAGAATTAATAAGAAATTGGATAATGATATTCAAGAAAAGATAATAATTCATAGTATTAATTTTAAGAAGATGAATAAAGCATTAAATGAAGGTGAAGAAATGAGTAATATAAGAATTGGGGCTATGATATTGAATGCTCCAAAAGGTTATAATCCGTTTAGATACGTAGAGGATGAAGAGATGTAAAATGGTGCAAAATATTGCATCATTTTTTTATTTATGTATACTTTGAAAAATATATAAATAATTTAAAAATATCACTCTAAAATATGGTAAATAAAAAGGCGGTTTAATATAATATACTTACTTAATATAAAAGGGGATGAAATCATGGAATTAACAATACTTCATACTAATGATATTCATAGCAATTTTGAAAACTTTGCAAAAATTGTAACGAAGATAAATGAGTTAAGGAATGAAAATACACTTATATTGGATGCAGGGGATTTTGCAGACTTTAAAAGAATGGAACTTCTAGGTACAAATGGATATGCTGCTGTGGATTTATTAAAATGTGGTGGATATGATGCTATTGCTATTGGTAACAATGAAACCTTCAATGGAACTGGTAGTTTGAGAAACATGGCTTCAAATGGAAGTATTCCCTTTTTAACATGTAATATAGAAGAAATAAATGATGGTGATTTTAAAGGAGTATTAAAGAGCGTAATAATTAATAAAAATAATGTTAATATATTAATTATTGGAACATCACCAAGCTTAGGACCTTTTAATGAAATGTTAGGTTTTAAAAGTTTAGATATGATAAAAAGTGTAAAATATGAAGTTGATAATCATCATGGAGAATATGATGTCTGCATTTTATTATCACATTTAGGTATGGATAGTGATAAGATTTTAGCTCATGAGATACCTCAGATAGATGTAATTGTTGGAGGTCATTATCATATATTAATGGAGAAGGCTGAAAAAGTAGGAAGTTGCATAGTTCATACATCTGGACAGTATGGAGAACATTTAGGAGTACTTAAGGTTTCTTTGGAAGATGATGGAGTTTCATTAATTTCAAGTGAAAATATAAATATATCAAATGAAAAAATGGATGAGGGCGTTTTAAAGATTTTAAAGCAAAATAAGGAGAAGGCTTTAGATAAACTAATGATTCCCTTATACAAGATAGACAGGGATTTATGGCATGATGTAATTTCTGAAAATCCTATTACAAATGCTTTAGCTGATGCTCTTTTAGAGCTTTATAATTGTGACTTTGGAATTATAAATAGTGGAGTTTTAAATTCAGGAATACCAAAGGGCGAAGTTAATAAGTTAAGATTACTTCAAATTGCTCCATCGCCACTTAATCCTTGTGTTTTTGAGATAGAGGGAAGATACATTAGAGAAGCTTTAAATCTTGCACTTGATGTAGATTTAAAACTTAGTGAAGGAAGAGGTCCAGGATTTCGAGGGAGATTTGTAGGTAATCTGCATGTTAGCTCAAATGTTCAAATCCATTATGATTCAAAACAAGTTGTTAATATTTTGATTAATGGTGAGGAACTGTTAGAGGATAAAATTTATAGTATTGCAACGTCTGATTATCTACACAGAGGATCTGGGTATTCTCCTCTTAAAAACAACAAAAATGTTGAGTATAATATTATGTATATAAGAGATTTGCTTGAGTGCTATTTATGCAAAATAGGTGTTGTAGAGAAGGCATTTTCGAATAGGTGGAGGGCTATCTAATTAAATAAAATTTATTTAGATAAAACAGTAGTATTTTATAATTTGCTACTGTTTTGTTTTTGTATAAAGTGGGGAAAAAGTTGGAGGGCAAGAGGTTGACAATTAAATTTAAAATAGTATAATTAAGAAAAAACAACACCCCCAGGGGGTGGGGAGGTACAAATGAAAGAAGAGAGAAAAAAAGCACTACAATGTTTAAAGACTTCTAAAGGACAATTAGAAGGAATTATAAAAATGATAGAAGATGATAGATACTGTATAGATATATCAAATCAAATAATGGCAGCACAAGCGCTTCTTAGAAAAGCAAACTTGATTATTTTACAAAATCATTTAAATAATTGCGTATTAGAGGCTTGTGAAAATAAAAATGCAGAAGAAAAGATTAAAGAAATAAATACTGTATTAGAAAAAGTATTAAGCAAGTAGTAGGTGAAAAAGTATGAAGAAAAAATCATTTAAAATAGAAGGAATGAGTTGTTCCGCATGTGCAAATAGAGTTGAAAGAGTAATAAATAAATTAGCGGGAGTAGAGGCAGGAAGTGTAAACTTTGCAACTGAAACTCTAAATGTAACCTTTGATAATTTGAAGTTAACAGGTGAAGAAATTGAAAAAGCAGTAGAGAAAGCTGGTTATAAAGTAAAGAAAAATATAAAAGTCTACACTTTTAAAGTGGAAGGGATGAGCTGTTCTGCATGTGCAAATAGAGTTGAGAAGGTAACTAAAAAAGTAGATGGCGTTGAGTCATCTGTAGTAAATTTTGCTACTGAAAAGTTAACTATAGCAATTAATGAAGATGAGGTCTCCTATGGGGAAATTAATGAGATAGTTGAGAAGGCAGGCTTTAAGCTTTTAAGGAATGAAGAGGTAAAAGAAGAAAAAATAGAGGGGAAAACTCCAGCAGAAAAGCTAATGAGAAGATTTATTATATCAATAGTGTTTACTATACCATTATTAATTATTAGTATGGGGCATATGGTTGGGCTTCATTTACCAGAGTTTATTGATCCAATGGTAAATCCATTGAACTTTGCATTGGTTCAAGTTGCCTTAACAGTTCCAGTTATGATTGTTGGATATAAATTTTATGAGGTTGGATTAAAGAATTTATTTAAATTAGCACCAAATATGGATTCACTAATTTCTATTGGTACCCTTGCAGCTTTTATTTATGGAATATTTGCTATATATAAAATAGCAGATGGTCAAGGAGAATATGCAATGCATTTATACTTTGAATCAGCTGCTGTAATATTAGCCTTAATTACATTAGGAAAGTATTTAGAAGCAATATCAAAGGGGAAAACATCACAGGCAATTAAGGCTTTAATGGGACTAGCACCAAAAACTGCAACAATAATTAGAGATGGATTAGAGCTTGAAATTCCAGTTGAGGAAGTGGTTTTAGGTGATATTGTATTGGTTAAGCCTGGTGAAAAGCTTCCTGTTGATGGAGAAGTGGTGGAAGGAAATACTTCTATTGATGAGTCTATGTTAACAGGAGAAAGTATACCTGTTGAGAAAACAGTGGGTTCTTCTGTTATTGGAGCGAGTATTAATAAAACTGGATTTATAAAATATAAGGCAACTAAGGTTGGAAAAGATACAGCTTTAGCTCAAATTGTTAGGCTTGTAGAGGAGGCACAAGGGAGTAAAGCTCCTATTGCAAAGCTTGCTGATGTTATTTCATCATACTTTGTACCAATAGTTATTGGACTTGCTTTAATTTCATCAATTGCATGGAAAATAGCAGGAGAGGATTATATATTCTCACTAACTATATTTATTGCTGTTTTAGTAATAGCGTGTCCATGTGCATTAGGATTAGCAACACCAACAGCTATTATGGTAGGTACAGGAAAGGGAGCGGAAAATGGGGTTTTAATTAAAGGGGGAGAAGCTCTTGAAACCACATATAAATTAGATACAATTGTTTTTGATAAAACAGGTACAATTACTGAGGGAAAACCGAAGGTTACAGATATTATTGCAGAAGGGGTTTCAGAAGATGAAATATTATTACTTGCTGCAAGTGCAGAAAAAGGCTCTGAGCATCCTTTAGGTGAGGCAATTGTTAAGGCTTCAGAAGATAAGAAGATGTCTCTAAAAGATATTGAAGAATTTAATGCAATTCCTGGTCATGGGATAAGGGTAAAGATAGATGGGAAAGAAGTTTTACTTGGTAATAAAAAGCTTATGAATGAGGAAAAAATCAATGTTGAATCAAAGTTAGCGGAATCTGATAAGCTTGCAAATGAAGGGAAAACTCCAATGTATATTGCAATTGATAATAAATTTGCTGGAATTATTGCAGTTGCGGATACTGTTAAAGGAAGTAGTAAAAAAGCCATTGAAACTCTTCACCAAATGGGAATTAAGGTTGCAATGATTACTGGAGATAATAGTAGAACAGCAGAAGCTATAGCAAAGCAGGTTGGAATTGATATTGTTTTAGCGGAGGTTTTACCAGAGGATAAGGCAAATGAAGTTAAGAAGCTTCAACAGGATGGAAGTAAGGTTGGAATGGTTGGAGATGGAATAAATGATGCTCCAGCACTTGTTCAGGCTGATATTGGAATAGCAATTGGAACAGGAACTGATGTTGCAATTGAGTCTGCTGATATTGTTTTAATGAGAAGTGATTTAATGGATGTTGTTACATCAATTAAGTTAAGTAAGGCTACAATTACAAATATTAAACAAAATCTTGGATGGGCATTTGGATATAATATTTTAGGTATTCCAGTAGCAATGGGAATTCTTCATGTTTTTGGAGGTCCGTTATTAAATCCAATGATTGCAGCAGCGGCTATGAGCTTAAGTTCTGTATCAGTGCTTTTAAATGCGCTGAGACTTAGAAGATTTAAAGCATAATATTTTTTGTGATGTGATAGGTAACTCAATTTGATTAAGTATGGAAAAATTTATATAATTAATTGAGAATATCACTACAAAAGAGGTGAGAGTTTGTATAATATTGGTGAGAGAATAAAGAGGCTTAGAAAAGAGAGAGGGTTAACTCAATCAGATATTAGTGGAGATATATTAAATAGGGTTGTTCTTAGTAGGGTTGAAAATAATCTGCAAGACCCAACCCTAGGGCAATTATTACATATAGCAAAGAAGATGGATATTGACCTTGTAGAGCTTTTTAGAAATGGAAGTTTTGATTTTAGGAATAATAATGAATTTTTTGATAAGATTGCGGTAATGTATAATAATAAGCATTACTATGACATTGTTAAGTTTTATGATCTATATAAGAAAGAATTTTCTAAAATTCAAAATAAAAATAAATTTTTTTATTTGGGGATTGCTTACTATGAGAATAAAATTTATGAAGAGGCAGAAAAATTCTTGAAAAAGTATGTTACATATTTCTTAAAAGAGGAAGAGGAGGTTCAACAAAAAATAGTTTTAGATTTTTGTCTTGCACTAAATACTCTCTGTAAAATTAGTTTTATTAAAGGCAAGAATATTAATGTTGCTATGCATTATTTAGATGTTGGAAATAAATTTATTACTAAGTTTCATGTTGAAAATTCATATATAGGATTAGCATTTTTAAGTAACACATGTCATCTTTATTTACAAAGTATGAGATATAAAAAAATAATAAACACCTGTAGATATTTTGAAACAACAAAAATGGAGATATGTTATCCTCAAATCTTTGTTAATATACATAAATCCTTAGCTGTCGCTTATAGTAATATAGGGGATTATGATAAGTCTATAGAAAATACTAAAAAAGTAATAGGTTTATATGAATTTTTAGGAGACCATAACAAAAGGGGAATTGCATATACAAATTATATAAATGCTTTACGGTTTTCAGGGGATTTTAAAGAGGCATTAAGGATAGCAAGATATTGTAAGGAAGAATTTAAGGGTGAGCATGGAATAATTAATGATATTTTGGTTAATGAGATGATTGTTTATTATAATATGAATGATTTTAGAAATGTTGAAAATGTATCTAAGAAAATAAAGATTGGAAATTTAAATAAGGATTTTTTAGCGGACTATAATTTTGTTATGGGAAGCTTTTTAATGAATAAAGGAAAAAAAGAGTTAGCTATTAAAAATTTTAAAAAGTGTGAGGTTTTTTTTAAGAGGGAAGGATATAATTATGACTTATATATGTTGTATGAGTATTTATATGAGTTAACAAATGAATGTAAATACATTATATTAAAAGAAAATCTTAATATTAGTAGAACAAGTAAAAATATAGTGTTGGAACTATAAAAAGTATTGTTATTTTATTACTAACACATTTTTAGATTATAATATGCTTTATAGAATTTATTTATTAAGAAATAGAGGTGGTAACGGATGTAATAATATTATAGTTATAAAAAGTAATATTATGTACATTCGTTACCACCTCTTTATATTATTTTAAATTGCTAAGTTAAAATTAGAAGATTAAACTAATTCACCCTTGTCTACAGCTCTTGTTGCAGGTGTGTTAGAAGTTAAGCAACCAACTGCTTTTCTTTCAATTGTGTTAGAAGTTAAACAACCAATTGCTTTTCTTTCAAGTGTGTTACTTGAAACTTTGCCATTATTAACTGCATTATCTGCAATCTCTAATGAAGTAAGGCATGCAATTGCCACCATAGTTCCTGCTAATCCTTTAAATAATGTTTTCTTAATGTTTTTCATAAATACCAACTCCCTTTAGTTTATACTCATATAATATCTTCAAAGAAAAATAAAGTAAAATTCAAAATTAGTCATATTTAGTCAAAAAATAAAAATAATAGAAAGAACTAGAGGAAGAAATACAAAATACTAATTTATATATTAAAATATTGCATAAATGTAAATGACAGTTACAAATATAATATAAAAATAAAGCACCTCTTAAAAAAGAGATGCAAAAAGATTAAAAATTACGATGTAAAATATCAATTTTATCTTCATCTTCAAAATCTTTTAAGGTAGTAATATCAAGAGTTTGAAGAATTCTATCAAGTTCCTCACTATGAGTTGCAATCTTAATAGGGGAATCGTAAGCGAATTCATCAACAGCAATTTTTCCATCTTCCTTAGGAATAAGAACTTTTGGTCCACCAACACATCCACCAACACATCCCATTCCTTCAATAAAATTAGCCTTAACTTCTCCCTTAAGAGCAGATGCTAAAATTTCTTTACACTCCTTAATACCTTCAGCTTTTACAGAAGAGAAAATTTTATATTTTTCTGGGTATAATTCCTCAATTGCTTCAGAAACAGCAATTGAAACGCCTCCAGAACGAGCATAAAGTCTTCCACCACGAGAAGCATAATCCTTTGTTGGGATTCCTTTAAGTTTTGTTGGTTTAATTTCTAGAGCTTTAAAAATTTCATCAACCTCTTGGAAAGTAAGAACAAAATCAATTGCTCCAGCAATGTCTTTGTCTTTAGCCTCAGCTTTTTTAGCAATACATGGACCAATAAACACAACCTTAGCTTCGGGATTCATTTTTTTAATAATTCTTCCAGCTGCAATCATAGGAGATACAGATGGTGATAGATCCGGCACAAGCTCCCCATAAACCTTTTTTAACATTCCAACCCACATTGGGCAACAACAAGAGGTGATCATTAAATCATCTGGTTTATTAACATGTTTGTTAAATTCAACTGCTTCTTTAATAGTTAAAATATCAGCTGCAAAAGCAACTTCTACCATGTCGGTAAAGCCAAGCTTTATAAAAGCGGCTCTTAATTGATCCATTGAAATATTTTCACCAAATTGTTTTGCTATTGCAGGGGCAACAGCAGCAATTACGACAGTATTGTTTTTTATTAAGTCTATAATAGGAATAAATTCAACCTTATCAAGAATTCTTCCAGATTTACAAACATCAATACAAAGCCCACAGTGAAGACAAAGTTCATTATCTATTGAAGTAGATTGAGTAGCATTATCAAAATAAATTGCATTAAAAGGGCATGTTGCTTGACAGGCATATTTATCATCAGCATCTTTACTACAGTTAGTAGAACAAGCATCAATCTTTTCAACTATTTTCTTATTAACAGAGTAGTGAGTAATAGCTTTCTTTAGATTGTACAAATAATTGTTATCAAAGGGGATAGAGACACCACAAAGAGAACAAAGTATAGCAAAGGTTTCCTGAGGTGAGGTATCATGTCCATCCATTATATGAAGAAGAGTTTCTTCAAAATTACCATCATAATAAGATTTTATTAGTGAATCAAATAAATCATTATATTTATTATGCATAAAGTCCTCCTATAAATTTTCTTATAGTAATAGTATTTATATATTTTCTGTAATAATACTTAAAATTATAGAAAAGTAAAAAATAAAAGGAATAATAACAAATAATAAGTTATATTGAAGGAAAAAAAATCCTTGGATATTACAATAATTATAAAAAAAGGGTAGACAAAGTATACGTTTTAAAGATAAAATTATTTCTAAGGGTTATAACTTAGACAATCCTGAGAGTTATAGAAGTGGAGGTATTACTAATGGAAGAATTAGAATTAGTAGCATTTGAAATTATCAGTGAGGTTGGAACAGCTAAGAGTCTTTTCATGGAAGCATTAGAATTTGCTGAAAATGGGGATTTTGAAAAGGCAGAAGCTACTTTCCAAGAAGGTAAGGAACAATTAACAAAGGGTCATCACCCACACATGAAGCTTGTACAACAAGAAGCAGCTGGAGAAGGGGTTAAGTTAAACTTACTTTTAATGCACGCTGAAGACCAATTAATGACTACTGAAATCTTAAAAGAATTAGTTGGAAAAATGATAAATATCCATAAGAAATTATAATATTTATTATAAAAAAGAGCTGAGAATAAAATTCTCAGCTTTTCTCTATTTTAATTCTTCAAATGCCTTTCTAACAAGAGGAACAACATATCCACTTCCCCCTCTACCTTTAACATCCTCAACCATAGTAACTACTAGTAAATCTGAGTTTGTACTACCTGTGGTCATACCAATAAACCAACCAAGCTCTGTACCATCTTTATCATCCTTACTTTTCTTTATTTCAGCAGTACCAGTTTTTCCAGCTAAATTAAGACCAGGAATATTTGCACCACTACCTGTACCACTTGTAACAACCTTTTTTAAGGAGTTTAAAACTATATCAGCACTTTCTTTTGATATAACATCTTTTTTCCAAATAGTTGGAGTTTTATCATCCTTATATAAAAGATAAGGATTAATCATGCTACCATTATTAACAAACATAGTGTAAATAGAAGCTAGGTGAACAGGATTTACAAGAGCTTCACCTTGTCCATACCCAGTATCAGCAAGCTGAACCTCTGATTTGATTTTTCCATCCTTAGCATATTGGGAATTATATAATCCATATTCAAATGGAATTTTTTCACCAAAGCCAAGTTTGTTTAATCCAGCAGAAAAATTATCAATTCCAACTCCAAGGGCAGCCATTGCAAAATAAATATTATCAGAATTAATCATTGCATTATCAAAATTTGAAGGACCACCGTATCCATGAGCTCTAGTAATTGTGTAATTTCCCCAACTTTTATCTTTTTGCCAATCTAATGAACGAATCATCTTATCTTCTTTTGGATCAAGAGTTTTAGATTCAAGAGCAACAGCACCACAAATAGGTTTAAATACAGATCCAGGTGTTAATGTTGATTGAAATCTATTAGTTAATGGAAGTTTTGGGTCATTATTTAGTGCAGTCCAACGTTCATCTGATAGTCCTAATACAAATTCGTTAGGATCATATGAAGGAGTTGAAACAAGGGCAAGAACCTCACCTGTTTTAGGGTTCATAGCAACTGATGTTCCAGCTTCATCTTTTATTTGAGAATATAACAAGGTTTGGCTATCTACATCAATAGTAAGTTTCATATTTTCTCCATTCTTAAGCTCTTTTTTTGCTAAAGAAGTTTTAGTATTTCCCTTTTCATCAACAATAACTATTTCAGAGCCATCAATTCCACGAAGTTTATCCTCATACATTTTTTCAAGACCTGTTTTTCCAATAAGGCTATTTTGATTATATCCATTCTTTTCTTTTTCTTTTAGTTCTTCACTATTTATTGGTTGAATATATCCTGTTAAGTGAGCAGCTTGTTCACCAAGAGGGTATACTCTAGATGGCTTGTCATTAATCATTACTCCAGAAACTTTTAAAAGTTCAGGAACATTAGGGTCAGAACCAGATAAAACTTTAATAGGTATAAACATGTCTGGCTTTACATAAGAAGCATTAAGCTTTTTGTTTATGTCATCAATAGAAACCTTTAATAAGGAACTTATTTTTTGTAGGTTCTCATCTTTATTATCTCCAAGTTTTCCAGGAACAATTCCAACATTACATGCATTTCCATCAGTAGCAAGGACTTTATCATTTCTATCTAAAATATCACCTCTTTTAGATTTGAATGTATTCACTTTAACCTTGTAGTTATCATTTAAATCAGGAAATATGCAGTTTGAACTCCAGTTAATTTTTAATTCATCATCTTCATTAACAAATTCCATAGTATTATCAAAGGAAATTTCACCAGCTTGGGTTACCATTGTTGTAGAATAATTAGCTGTGGAAATGTTAAGGTTTTTAGTAGAATTAGTTTCAGTTACTTCAATATTTTCAGCCTCAATACCTATGTAGATATTCTTGTTTCTTGCTATAAAATCATCCTTAGTTATCTTCTTTTTGCTTGCATTAGATAGTTTGTTATACATTCCTTCGTAGTCACCGTTGTTAACTAATTCAAAGTATTCCTTCAATGCTTTTTCAGTGTTTGGTTTCCTAGTTACAAAGTAAATAAGAACACCAGTAACAGTAATGATAAGTACTGAAGCGATTAATAGGATAAGATTTTTTTTATTTTTCATATAAGCACCTTCGTTCATGTAAAATTTTCCAGTTAATTTAATATTACAAATAGTAATTCATACTGTCAATAAAGATAATACAATATTAAGAATTTGTTTTTTGAATGATATTTTTTGGAATGATGTTATTTAAACATGTATAATAAATTTAAATGTGATTAAAATAAAAGTGTAGATTTTAAATTGTCTTTGACAAAACACATAAAAAATTTGACACGTTAAAAGTAAAATGTTATAATCAACTAGGTTAAGCGGAAATAAAGTCATTCCCACCATTCAGCGAAAGCTAGATTGGTACAAAATATAATTGTTTATTATTATGTGTTTGGATAGATGACTATATGGATGGCTTATAAATTAGTCATCCATTTTTTTATGTGTAAAATTACCATGGAGGTGAGAAATATAAATAACAAAAAGTTTATTATCAATGAGGACATTAGAGAAAAGGAAATCAGAGTTTTATCTGATGATGGTAGCCAATTAGGTATTATGGCTACTAGAGATGCTCAAGCAATGGCTGATGAAAAGGAAATGGATTTAGTTATGATAAGTCCAACAGCAAAGCCGCCAGTATGTAGAATCATGAATCTTGGAAAATACATATATGAGCAAAACAAAAAAGATAAAGAAGCTAAGAAAAAACAAAAGGTTACAACAATTAAGGAAGTTAGATGTAGTCTTACAATTGAAGAAAATGATATTGCTATTAAAGCAAAGAATGCAAGAAAGTTTTTACTTGATGGAGACAAGGTTAAAATCACAATTAGATTTAAGGGTAGAGAAGCACAACTTGGTCACCTAGGGCTTAAAATCCTAGAAAACTTTGTTTCAAAACTTGAAGATGTTTGTGTGGTTGAAAAACCTGCAAAACAAGAAGGTAGAAACATGACTTTAATGGTAGGACCAAAAAAAGCGTAACTTAGAGAGGAGTATTTTATTATGCCAAAAATGAAAACACACAAGGGTGCAGCAAAGAGATTTAGAAAAACAGGTACAGGGAAGCTTAAGAGAGCTAAGGCATTCAAGAGCCATATCTTAACTAAGAAGAGCTCAAAGAGAAAGAGAAACCTTAGAAAAGCTGGTTACGTATCAACTACTCAAGAAAAAGCAATGAAGAAATTATTACCATATCTATAATATACAACTAGGAGGAATTGAAATATGGCAAGAGTTAAGAGAGCGGTTAACAGCCGTAAGAACCATAAGAAAGTATTAAAGCTTGCAAAGGGATACTACGGTGGAAAGAGCAAGTTATTCAAAACTGCTAACGAATCAGTTATCAGAGCTTTAAGAAATGCTTACGTTGGAAGAAAGTTAAAGAAGAGAGATTACAGAAGACTTTGGATAGCAAGAATTAATGCAGCTACAAGAATGAACGGATTATCATACTCAAGATTCATGAACGGATTAAAGTTAGCTGGTGTTGACATGAACAGAAAAATGTTATCAGAAATTGCTATTCATGATGCAAAGGCATTTGCTGATTTAGTAGAAGTAGCAAAGGCTCAATTAAATAAGTAATTATTATTTAATTAATAAAAGGTAACCTTAATTGGTTACCTTTTTTATTAAATAATAGTAAATATTATCTAAAAGTAATGACATATAAATGTAATAAGTGTATAATTATAATATGTTAAATATTTGCTAGGGGTGCCACTTGTTGGCTGAGAAATGAAAAAATCATTAACCCTTAAACCTGAACTGGATAATGCCAGCGGTGGAAAGCTTACTAAAGATATTATAGAAATAGTGAAGCTATATTCCTTACGGAATATAGCTTTTTTGTATATTGATGTA
>JBOFQV010000287.1:0-1176 GCA_051650705.1 Clostridium sp. | reverse complement strand
ATAATTTTAAGTTTTCAGGAAAGTTATTAACAGCTGAAAATCATGTTTGTGGTCATATTAATGATACATATTTTGTTGATTTTGAAGAAGAGGGACAAGTTAACAGATATGTATTGCAAAGAATAAACACAGACATATTCACAAAGCCAGTAGAATTAATGGATAACGTTAAAAAAGTTACAGCACATATTTCTAACAGAGTAAAGGAAGAAGGGGGTAATCCTTTAAGAGAATCCTTAAATCTAATAGAAACATTAGATGGCAAAAGCTATTATAAAACAAAGAGTGGGGACTATTATAGAGCTTTTGTATTTATTGATGGAGCAAAAACTTATATGATGGTTCAAAAACCAGAGGACTTCTATACATGTGGAAAGGCCCTTGGAAAGTTCCAAAAGCATTTGAGTGACTTTGAAGTTAATGATTTATATGAAACAATTCCAGATTTCCACAATACATTTAAAAGATATGAAGCTTTTAGAAAAGCTGTGAATGAGGATTGCTGTGGAAGAGTAAAGTCTGTATTGAGTGAAATAGATTACATTATAACAAGAGAGCAGGATACAAAAAAGGTTGTTGATATTTTAGGGTCAGAGGAGCTTCCTTTAAGAGTTACTCACAATGATACAAAGTACAACAATGTTATGATTGATGATGAAACAGGAGAAGGGATTTGTGTTATTGACCTTGATACTGTAATGCCGGGTTCTGCACTTTATGATTTTGGTGATGCTATTCGTTCTGGAGCAACTACAGCAGAGGAGGATGAGGTGGATTTATCAAAGGTTAATTTTGATATTAACTTATTTGAGCAATTTACTAAAGGGTTCCTTGAGTCTGTTGGTGATGATTTAACTCCAAAGGAGATTGAGTTATTACCTTTCTCTTGTAAGCTTATTACTTTGGAGCTTGCTATGAGATTTTTAATGGATCATATTAATGGGGATACTTATTTTAAGGTTCATAGAGAGAATCATAATTTGGATAGAGCTAGAAATCAATTGAAGCTTGTTTCTGATATGGAAGAGAAGATGGACGAGATGAGCGAGATTATTAGGAAGTATGCTTAGGAATGAAACCTCGAAAGAGGTTTCTTTGTTTTATATAGATGAACAAATAGGAGATGAGTTTATTTCATAAAAAAGTATGAAATTTATTATATTTTATTATATTTAA
>JBOFQV010000286.1:0-4911 GCA_051650705.1 Clostridium sp. | reverse complement strand
ATTTTTATTTCTTTCAACAAAAGCCTTTTCCTCAATGGAAGCCTTGCTCTCATTACTAATTAACTCATACATTTCATTGTATTTCTTATTTTCAACTAGCTCAAAATATTTAACTATTAATTTCTCTACATCTACTTTTGGCTTGTCTTTTCCTTTAAAGTAAATAACTCCAACTATGAAAAAAATAATTACCATAAAACCCAAAGAAATTATGTATATTAATTTGCTTTCTTTATTCAAATAATCTCCTCCTTAGTAAAACTTACATATGTAATACATTAAATACTACAGTTGTAAGTTATTTTTGTCAAGTTGGGTTTTATGGGTTCTTTTTCAATTGACATACCTAAAAAAACTTCTTATAATTATGAATTACAAGTGTAAGAAAAGGAGACTACAAATGAAGGAAAAAATTCAAATTTCTGAAGCAGAATATGAAGTAATGAAGGTTATATGGGATAATGAGCCTATTAGTACAACTGCTGTTATTGAAAAATTATCAGATAAAACATCTTGGAGTCCTAAAACAATACAAACAATGCTTTTAAGATTAGTAAAAAAAGAGGTTCTAACCTATGAAAAACAAAGCAGAGTTTTTGTTTACTCTTCATGTATAAAAAAGGAAGAATATTTAGATAATGAAAGTAATTCATTTTTAAACAGATTTTATAATGGTACCATAAACTCAATGGTATTAAATTTTCTTGAAAGTGATAAGCTTACAAATGATGATATAGATGAACTTAGAAACTTATTAGAAAAGAAGAAAACAAAGGAGTAGCTTTTAATGAATTTACCATTTTTTATTAGACTCATTATAAGTTCTACAGCACTCTCGCTAATTATTTTATTTATTCATTTTATAAAGAAAAAACTAAAAAAACATATAACAACAAAAACACAATATTACATATGGTTTGTATTTTTAATTTTATTAACTACCCCATTTATTTCTATAAAAAACTTTGAGAATACCATTTTTACTTCTTGGCTTCCAAGGTTAAATACCTCAACTAATATCTTTCAAGGTAATGGAGAAGCTCTTAATTCCACTATTGAAGCCCAAAATTCCTATTGGCTTAAGGATTTTTCTGTAACTCCAAACACCACATTCTTTGAGTCAATTAATTTTACTCTTTGTTTAATTTGGATTGTTGGAATGATTATTGTACTTGCTTTTACAATTGTAAGCTTTGTAAGGCTTCAAAGCATAAAAGCATCCCTTCTTCATGTGGAAGATAAGAATGTGAATGATATATTTTTAAAATGCAAAAAACAAATGGGCATTAATAAAACTATAAAGCTTAAATCCTCTCATTTAGTTGAATCACCAATTATTTTAGGATTATTTAATCCTGTGGTTGTAATTCCTATGGATGAGCTTTTTACATTTTCACAAAAAGAGGTTGAATATATTTTATTACATGAATTACAACACTATAAGAATAAGGATATATTAATGAATTATATACTTTGTATCTTTCAGATAATATATTGGTTCAATCCTTTAGTGTGGAAATCCATTAAGGAAATGAAAATAGATAGAGAGGTTGCCTGTGATATGGGTGTACTTCATAGCTTAAATGAGGAGGAACATTTTGAATACGGCAACACTATTATTTCCTTTGCAGATAGGTATTTTAATAACTCTCCCTTTATAACTGCATCTGATATTGGAGGAGGAAAGGCTCAAATTAAAAGAAGAATAATTGAAATTGCTTCTTTTAAAAAAGCATCACTAAAAACTAAAATAAATAGTATAATTGCAATTTCACTACTTTCTATTTTTGTTTTTTCATTAATCCCTCTTTTATCTGTAAGGGCCAGTGATGATTCAAAATATTACTTTGAAAGCAACAATGTTGAATATATTGATTTAAGTAGTTATTTTAATAATATTGAGGGAAGCTTTGTGCTTTATGATCCATCTGATGAAAGTTTTAAAATATATAATGAAGAAGTTAGTGAAAAACGTGTTTCTCCAAACTCTACTTACAAAATTTATAGTGCACTTTTCGCCCTTGAAAATAATATAATTTCAAAGGAAAATAGTACATTACCTTGGGATGGAGAGGTTCATGGTTATGAAGAATGGAACAGTGATCAAAATTTAGATATGGCTATTAAAAATTCTACAAGCTGGTATTTTAGAAGGCTTGATAGTTTATTAGGCTTACAAAAGGTAAAAGCTTATTTAAAATATCTTAATTATGGAAACTATGATGTTTCTGGTGGGATTGAAAACTTTTGGACTCAATCCTCATTAAAAATATCTCCTATTGAACAGGTTCAGCTTTTGGACTCCTTATTTAGTAATGATTTTATGTTTAACTCTGAAAACATTGAAATTATAAAAAACTCATTACTTATTACTAGTTCTAATGGAGTTTCTATTTATGGAAAAACTGGTACTGGAAGCTCTAAAATTAAAGGCTCTGTTGGGTGGTTTATTGGATGTATTGAAGTAAATGGAAAGCCATATTACTTTTCAACAAATCTTTTAAATAATGAAAATGCTACAAGTAGCCAAGCTATTGAAATAACTAAAAAAATACTACAATTAACTAATTAAGGGCTGTTTTTTTACAGCCCTTATTTTAATATACAAAATATTCTTTTATAATTTCAATTCCAATTTCCTTTGCTTTATTTCCACCAAGCTTAATATTTTCATCCTTTAATCTAATTGCAAAATATGTTTTTTCAAAGTTTACTTCAACAATTCCAACAAACCATGAGTTTGTGTCCTTTGCACTTCCTGTCTTACCATAGATTGAGAATATACTATCTCCATCAACGTACATTATTTCCTTTAATAAATCTATATTCTCCTTTTTAAAGGTACTTTCCCCCTCAAATATTTTTCTTAGCACCTCTATTTGCTCCCTTGGTGAAATTTTTAATGAGGAGCTTATCCAAAATGTATTATGTCCATTGTTGTTCCATGCTGATAAATCCTTATTTCCATATCCTAAGTTATTTAAAACTTCTTGGACATAGCTTTTATCTAAGGAAGCTACTAGCTTTTCAAAGTACCACACACAGGAGGATTGAAAGGCTTCCTCTAGGGTTACATCCTTATTCCAGGCTTCATTGCTATACTTTTTGCCATCATATCCAAGCTTTGTATTCTTTGATGTTATTACTCCCTTTTCTAATCCCATTAAAGTAGAAATTATTTTAAAGGTTGAATATGGGGAAATTTCTTCATCAAGTACTTCTTCATTATATACATCATATTTATTTGAGTTTGGTGTATAGAATATTGCTCCTCCTTTTATACCTTTAAAGTTTTCAGTAAAATCTATGTTGTTTATTATTGGTTCTGTTGGTTTTATACTTTCTGCAACATTCCCGCCTTGATTTTCTTCCTTATTTGGTTCTACTATTTCATTACTATTTTCCTTATTATCACTTTCTATATTTTCTTTTCCGGTGGCACATCCTGTTAACAATAAACTTCCTATTAACATTAGTGAAATTACTCTTTTTTTCATTATCCTATTCCTCCTTGGTTTTGTGATTATTATTTTCTTTTGCTTTTTCATTGTTTCTCCTAGTTAAATTCCTTATTCTTTACATACTTCTCAAAACTATTTGAAGTATATCCAGGATATTCACTCATTAGTTTTTCCTTAAAATATTCCTCATAAACAGCTCTAGCAACGGGTGCTGTCCATCCTCCATGTCCACCATCATAAATAACTCCAATAAATGCAATCTCTGGTTTATCAAGTGGTGCAAATGAAATATAAGTTGCAAAAGGCTCTCTTCCCCATTCTGCTTGATCCTCTGTAAAATCTGCTGTTCCAGTTTTACCTGCTGTTTGAATTGGGAAGCCCCTAAATGCTGCTGTTGCTGTTCCCCCCTCTGCATCATTTGCCTTTGACATTCCTTCTTTTATTAAGGCTAAATGTTCTTCTTTTATATCTATTTTATCTAGAATCTCAGGTTCAAATTCCTTGATTACATTTCCATCATAATCTAAAACTCTATCAACTAAGCTTAGCTTATATCTTGTTCCACCATTTGCAAGGGTTGAAATATATCCTCCAAGCTGAATAGGTGTAAAATTATTCGTTCCTTGTCCAATACTGGCATATATAAGCTGAGCAGGGGAAGTAATTTCTGTTTGTTTATCATTACACACAAATTTTGCAATAATATCTGAAACCTTTTTAGCTTCATTTTCTAAATTAACCTTTCCATGCTTCTTCTCATATTCAGTTAGATTGTTTTTATATTTAGGAGATATGTCCATTATTTTTCTCACATCTTTTATAATATATCTTGAAAATTCATCTGTATTTATAGCCATTGGAGTTCCTATAGCCATAAATCTCTCATCAATTTTTCCCTTTAGCTCATCCTTTGCAATATGTAATTCCTCACTATCATCATCACTATAGCTATAATCAAATGGTACAAAATAAGCAGAACCATTATTATAATTTCCACTATCTAAATCATTAGCTAACTGGAACTTTGAAAAATAGGCAATATCCTTTTTAGATGTCTCAAAATTATATACATTACCAAAATTCTCTTCTATTTCTATTCCAGTTCCCTTTTTACCTTGTCCATTTGGGTCAACACCAAGACCAAATTTCCATGCATATTCTGCAATTTTATTTAAGGCATTAATATCTCCACCACTATTTTTGTACAATCTATATCCAGTTTCATAGAAGAATATATTACATGAGCTTTGAAGTGATTTTACTAAGTCTACAGAACCATGTCCACTTTTCTTCCAACAGGTTGGTGCAAATCCATGAAGCTCCTTATGATTATCATATTTTCCTGAATCAAACATTTGTGTATTTTCATCTATAACCCCTTCTGAAAGTCCAACAAGGGCTGTCATAGATTTGAATATTGACCCTGGTGGAATTAATCCTAAAGTTCCAT
>JBOFQV010000285.1:0-4889 GCA_051650705.1 Clostridium sp. | reverse complement strand
CCTTGTCAAAAATTAAGGATAGTATAAAGCAGTTAGTAGTTCCTTCAATGCTTTTTGAAGAAATGGGAATAAAATATATTGGCCCTATAGATGGTCATAATATAAAACTTATGAATGAAGTTTTTAAAAGAGCTAAGGAGGTAAAGGGACCAGTTATAATTCATACTATTACTCAAAAGGGTAAGGGATATGAACATGCAGAGAAAAGTCCAGATAAATATCATGGTGTTTCTCCTTTTGATTTAGATTCAGGAGAACCAATTTCAGCTTCTCAAAATAGCTATTCTAAAGCCTTTGGTAAGGCTATGTGTGATATTGCAAGAGAAGATAAGGATTTAGTTGGAATTAGTGCTGCAATGCCAGATGGAACAGGACTTTCAAACTTTAAGAGCCTTTATGGAGATAGATTTTTTGATGTTGGAATTGCAGAGCAACATGCAGTAACACTAGCTGCTGGTATGGCAACATCAGGATTAAAGCCTGTATTTGCAGTTTATTCAACATTCCTTCAAAGAGCATATGACCAAGTACTTCATGATGTTTGTATACAAAATCTACCTGTAGTACTTTGTTTAGATAGAGCTGGAATTGTGGGAGAGGATGGGGAAACTCACCAAGGAATATTTGATATTTCATATCTTTCTGCTATTCCAAATCTAACAATTTTAGCACCAAAATGCATAAGTGAGGTTAAGCCTTTACTTAAGTTTGCACTTGAGTTAAAATCACCAGTTGCAATAAGATATCCAAGAGGGGGAGATATATTAGATAAAATTACTCCACAAAAAGAATTCACTCTTGGAAAGTGGGAGGTTCTTGAAAAAGGAAGTGGTACCACTTTAATTGCTACAGGAAAAATGGTTCAACATGCAATATTAGCTAGTGAACTTTTAAAAAGAGATGGAATAAATATTGAAATAATTAATGCAACATTTATAAAACCTATAGATAAGGCATTAATAGAAGAGGTAAGCAAGTCTTCTAAAAATATAATTACAATTGAAGACAATGTAATTAGAGGAGGATTTGGAGAAGGAATAACAAGTATTCTTTTAGATAAAGGATATAAAGGAAATATATATAACTTAGGATATAATAATTGCTTTGTTAACCAAGGGGATGTTGATATATTGTATAATGAAAATGGATTAAGTCCAGAAAAGATTTATAAATTTATCCTAGGTAAGGTTACAAAAGGAGAATAGTATGGCAGATAAAAAGGAAAGACTAGATATTTTATTAGTTGATAAGGGACTTGTATCCTCAAGAGAGAGAGCAAAAACTTATATAATGGCTGGTAAGGTGTTTGTTGATGGAAGAAGAGTTGATAAGGCTGGGGAAAAGGTCAGTGTTAACGCTTCAATAGAATGCAAAGAAAAGGATATTCCATATGTAAGTAGAGGGGGACTAAAGCTTGAGAAGGCAATTAAAAAGTTCACTTTAGACTTAAATAATAAAGTTTGTATGGATATTGGGGCATCAACTGGAGGCTTCACTGATTGTATGCTTCAAAATGGAGCATCAAAGGTATTCTCAGTTGATGTTGGATATGGTCAGTTTGCTTGGAAGCTTAGAACTGATGAGAGAGTAGTTTGTATGGAGAGAACAAACATTAGATATGTTACTCCAGAGGATATTGGAGAGCTATTAGATTTTGCATCAATAGATGTTTCTTTTATCTCATTAAAGACAATTATGCCTGCAACAATTTCACTATTAAAAGATACTGGAGAGGTTGTAGCACTTATTAAACCTCAATTCGAAGCTGGTAGAGATAGAGTTGGGAAAAAAGGTGTTGTAAGAGATATAGAAGTGCATAAGGATGTAGTATATAAAATTATTGATATGCTAGAAGGACATAGCTTAAATGTTCTTGGTATTGATTATTCACCAATTAAGGGGCCAGAAGGAAATATTGAGTATTTAGTTTACTTTACTAAGGATAAAAATAAGGAAAGTGAATTTAAAAGGGAAGATGTTGAAGATGTAGTTAATGCATCACATACAGAAATTTAGGGGGCAATTATGAAAAAGGTGGCAATAGCTATAAATCCGTCAAAGGATGATACTGGCAGTATTTTAAAAGATATAAAGAGAAAATTAATGAAGGGCTTTGATCTTTGCGATATTAAAGTTATTAATTCCTTTGAGGTTGAAAAGGAAGATTCATTAGAGGATTTAGAGCTTATTGTAGTACTTGGTGGAGATGGAACAATTTTAAGTGTTGCAAGAAAAATTGTTCAAAAAACTAATGCTCCAATTCTAGGAATAAACATTGGAAATCTTGGGTTTTTATCAAGTATTGAAGAACATGATATAGATGCAGCTATACAAGAGATAAAGAACAGTAATTATAAGTTACAAAGTAGAATGATGCTTAAGGCAGAAAGTACTGATAAACTAAGTCATAATGCCTTAAATGATGTTGTTATTTCAAGAGGAACTTTATCTAGAATAGTAAAGTTTAGTGTTTACATTGATGGGCTAGAATATGCAAGCTTTAAGGGGGATGGTCTGATAGTTTCAACTCCCACAGGTTCAACAGCATATTCATTTTCAGCAGGTGGTCCATTAATTTATCCAACTCTTGATGTAATTACTCTAACTCCAATTTGTCCTCATACCAAAAGTATGGAACCAATAGTGATTGGTGGAGATAGTGTAATAGAAATTTATGCACAAAATGGAAATGAGGAAATGTATTTAACCTTAGATGGTCAGGAGGCAATAAAGCTTGATGATGGGGCAAAGGTTACAATAAAAAAAGAAAAAAAGAGAGTTAATATAATATTATTTAAGGATTATGATTATTTTAAGGTGCTTAGGGCAAAACTATTAAGTAACAAATTTTAATGATGTGAGGAGAAAAAGTTTTGAAATCAAAAAGGCATATTAAGATTTTAGAAATTATAAAAGAAAAGGATGTTGAAACTCAAGAAGAGTTAGCAGAAGAGCTGAAAAATGCAGGCTTTGATGTAACTCAGGCAACGGTTTCTAGAGATATTAAAAACTTAAAGCTTGTAAAAATGCAAGGTGCTTATGGAAAATATAAATATACAGCACCAACAAATGATAGAGCAAACTTAACTGATAAATTATCAAACATTTTAATTAATGCTGTAATATCAGCTGAGAATGTTGATAAAATGGTTGTTGTAAAGACATTTACAGGTGGAGCTTCAGCAGCAGCAGAGGCAATTGATACCTTAGGATTTACAGAAATAGCAGGTACTGTAGCAGGGGATAACACAATATTTATATTGGTTAGAACTATAGAAGCAGCAGAAGAAATAGTAGCTAAATTAAATAAACTAATAAGAGAATAAATTTCGAGGGTGGGAAAGAATGCTTTTAAGGTTAAATATAAAGAATTTTGCACTGATTCAGGAACTTTCTATTGACTTTAAAGAAGGATTTAACATATTATCAGGAGAAACTGGTGCAGGTAAATCTATTTTAATTGATGCAATTGATTATGTATTAGGTGGAAAGTTTTCAAAGGATCTAATTAGAACTGGTGAAGAGGGAACAATTGTTGAAGCAATATTTTCTATTGAAAATGACAATACTCGTGAAATACTAGATGAAATAGGAATAGAGTATGATGATGTTTTAATAATTTGTAGAGAAACATTTTTAAGTGGAAGAAGTATTATTAAGGTTAATGGAAAAAGCTTAATAGTAACACAACTTAAGAGAATAAGAGAGAGAGTTTTGGACATACATGGTCAACACCAAACTGGAACTCTTTTGCAAAAGGGAAATCATATTGAATATCTTGATAACTATATAATTGAAGATTTAGAGGAAGAGTTAAAAGAATTTTCAGCATTGAGAGAAGAGCTATTAGCATTAAGAGAGAAAATTCAAAGCTTAAATCAAAATAAAGATGGCCAAAGGTTAGTAGATTATATAAAGTTTCAAATAGAAGATATTGAAAAAGGAAAATTAAAGCTTGGTGAGGAAGAGGAGCTTAAGGAAGAATTTAATGTATTATCAAATGCAGAGAAAATAAATAATGCATTAAAATTAAGCTATGGATTATTAAGTGAAGTTGAAGGTGGATATTCTGTTTTAGATTCATTATCTAAAATTATAGGAGAACTTACGCACTTAGAAAGAAGCTATGATGGCTTAAAGGAAAAAAGAGAAGGTTTTGAAAATGCATTTTATTCATTACAAGAGCTTTCAAGAGATGTAAGAGATTTATCTGAAGAAATTGTATATGATGAGGATAGATTAGCTTCAATTAATGAGAGAATATATGTTATAAATACATATAAAAAGAAATATGGACCAACGCTAGAGGATGTAATTAATAACTATAATAAGCTTTTAGAGCAGCATGATGAATTAGTAAATAGAGAAGAAATATTAAATAAGCTATATATTGAAGAAGAAAAGCTTCTATCTAAAATGAAGCTGATTGGAGAGAAACTTCATAATATAAGAGTTTCTGGAAAAGGTGAGCTTGAAAATAAGCTTCTTGAAGAACTTTCTTATGTTGGATTAAATAAATCAAGATTAGAAATTGCTGTTGATTTAAAGGATGATTTTAATGAAAAGGGCTTTGATGAAGTTTCAATTTTAATTTCAACAAATCCTGGTGAACCACTAAAGCCATTAGAAAGAGTTTTATCAGGTGGAGAGCTTTCAAGAATAATGCTTGCATTTAAATGTGTATTTGCAGATAAGGATAGTATTCCAACCTTAATTTTTGATGAAATTGATACAGGAATTAGTGGGGCAGTTGGGCAAAGAGTTGGTGAAAAAATGTACCAAGTAAGTATTAATCACCAAGTTTTATGTATAACTCATCTACCTCAAATTGCAATACTATCTGATGAACATTATTTTGTGTCCAAACAAGTAGAAAATGAAAAAACATT
>JBOFQV010000284.1:0-4912 GCA_051650705.1 Clostridium sp. | reverse complement strand
CTGTATAAAAAGTCCCCTCATAAATACTTTTAAAGCCTCCAATTGCATTCTCTGCAATCTTAATAGCTTTTTCCCTATCCTCATGAAGTAAAGGTAATAATGCCTCTGCAAACCTAGCCAAATTCCACATTCCCATTTTTGGTTGATTTCCATAAGCATATCTTCCATAAACATCAATAGAACTAAAAACAGTATTCACATCATAGCTATCCATAAATGCACAAGGTCCATTGTCAATAGTTTCCCCTGAAATAGCCATATTGTCAGTATTCATGACCCCATGAATAAAGCCAACAAGGTTCCATTTTGCAATAAGCTCTCCTTGACTTTTCACCACTTCATTAAGCAAATATAAGTACTTGTTTTCCCCATAATGCTCCCTCTTAAAATGCCTATCTATTGTATAATCTGCTAGACTTTTAACATCCTCAAGAGTTCCCCATTGTGAGGCAAACTGAAATGTTCCAACCCTAATATGACTTTTCCCAATACGTGTTAAAACTGCACCTTCAAGTTCCTTTTCCCTAATAACCTTTTCCCCTGTCAAAGTCACAGCCAAACTACGAGTTGTACTAATACCAAGGGCATTCATTCCCTCACTAATAATATATTCCCTAAGCATTGGTCCAAGTGCTGCTCTTCCATCTCCTCCTCTAGAGTAAGGAGTTTTCCCAGCTCCCTTTAGCTGTATATCAACTCTTTCTCCCGCCTTTGCAACATACTCTCCTAAAAGAATTGCCCTGCCATCTCCAAGCATAGTAAAGTGTCCAAACTGATGTCCTGCATATGCCTGTGCAATAGGTGTGCTTCCTTCTAGCACCCCATTTCCACTAAGTAAATCCACTCCATCTTGGCTTCTAAAAAACTCCTCATCCAATCCTAATTCCTTAGCTAATCCACTATTAAACACAATAAGCTTTGGTGCTTTTACCCTCTCAGGCTCATTTTCTGAAAACATTATTTCAGGTAAAGTACAATAAGTATTCTCTAGCTTTAAATATTTATTTTTAATCTTCATATATCTTCTCCTTTTAATCTAAGGCTATGTTTTAAAACAGAGCCAAATCTAAAAACCATTATTTAAATATTATTATAAGGATAAAATTCAAAAATATATCAGTTTTAATAAAAATTTTATACTTTTAATCGACGTCCCCTCCACTTTACCCTTTGTGTTATAATTATTTTAATTAATAAAAGAAGGTGATTTTTTGTTAGATTTAATAATTAATAGAAGAAGTATAAGAAAATTTAAAGATACTAAAGTATCACAAGAAGAGTTAAACAATATTTTAAAAGCTGCATTACTTGCACCATCCTCAAGAAACAAAAAGCCACTAGAATTCATAGTGGTGGAAAATAGAGAAATACTAAACAAGCTAGAAAAGTGCAAAACCCCAGGAAGCATTGCATTAAAAACCGCCCCAGTTGCCATAATAGTTTTAGGAAACAAGGATATTAGTGATGTGTGGATTGAAGATGCCTCAATATCCGCTACCTTCATCCAACTAGAAATAGAAGCCCTAAACCTTGGCTCATGCTGGATTCAAATAAGAAACAGAAATGGCGAGAATAAAAACTCAGAAGAAATGGTTAGGGAAGCTTTAAACCTACCAAATAATTATGGGATTCTTTCCATTATAGCCCTTGGACACAAGGATCAAGAAATGCCCCCTCACACAGAAAAGGATATTGATTTTTCTAAGGTTAGGGTTATCAGCTAAGTATTTATTTAAAAGGAGACATTATGAACATAAGAATAAGAAAAGAAGAAACAAAAGATTATAGAAAGGTTGAAGAAGTTGCTAGAGAAGCCTTCTGGAACCTTTATTTCCCTGGATGTGCAGAGCATCTTTCAATCCACAAATTAAGAAAAGACAAGGACTTTATTCCAGAGCTTACATATGTTATTGAAGTTGATGGTGAAATTGTTGGAGGAATATTTTACTCCCATTCAAAGATTGTAGCTAAAGATGGCACAGAACACAAAACAATTAGCTTTGGACCTGTATTTATCTCTCCAACTATGCATAGAATAGGGCTTGGACGCAAATTAATAACTCACTCCATAGAAGAAGCAAAGAAGCTTGGATATAGAGCTATATTAACCCTAGGCTACCCTTATCACTATGAGCCATATGGCTTTACAGGTGGGAAAAAGTATGGAATATCAATGGCAGATGGTAACTTCTATAAAGGCTTATTAGCATTACCACTTTATGATGGTGCTCTTGATAATATTTCAGGATATGCAGCTTTTTCTGAAGCTCTTGAAGCTAGCGAAGAAGAAATTGAAGAATTTGATAAGTCCTTCCCATATAAAGAAAAGAAAATACAAGATAGTCAAAAGCATTTTGACCTATATGCAAGTATGCTTGATGAATAAAAGATTTAAAGTGTGCACTTAATTTAGGGAGCGCAAGGGGATAAAAGTTTTTCTTGCTTTCTCCGTCGCACGCTCCAAGTCGACGCCATAAAAACTTTTATCCCTATTGCAGTCTTTTCTCTAAATTGATGGTTTATTCTTCTCAATCATTGAATTAAGCTGTGCTGAATAGATTTTTTTCAAAAACTCTTGAGAGTTTTAAAGTAGTGATACAGACATTTTAAAGTAGGGAAAGAACATCAATTAGGTTAAAAAAATTTGGGGCGTTGACTTGGAGTGCATACGACGGAATAAGCAACAAATATTTTTTAACCTTGTGTGCTCCCTTTTTTAGTGCACACTTTAAATCATGTATTCTTATTAAAAGACTAACTTCATTATTATTTCATCATCATCACGTTCTCCAGTATCTCTAAAGCCAAATTTCTCATAAAGATGAATCCCTTGTGCATTCTCTAAATTACAACTCAAAATAATATCATTAGAATCCCCAAAAGGCTTGGACTTAATGTAGTTTATACAAAGCTCTAACGCTACTGCTCCATACCCCTTATTTTGGTGCTGTTCATCAATCATCATGTGCCAAATATTATAGTTCTTCTCATCATAATCATAAATAACCATAACATAGCCAACCATTACATCCCCATTGAAAATCCCAAAAGGTATGCATTGGTTATAATACACATAGGCTTGTGCTAGACTACGAATTGGATGTGATACAAATTTCTCTTGACCCTCTTTAAGCTTTAAATTAAAGCACTCTATAAAATTCCCTTCATCAATCTTCTTTAAAACTAATTGTTTCTCCATAAATTCCTCCATAGTTTTTAGGGAATATGATTTTCTATTCCAAAGTTATTAAAATAGATTTCCCCTTTTTAAGAATATATTACCATAATACCCCTTTAAAACCAAACTTTCTGATTATTGTTATTATTTTACTCCCTTATACTTCATTATTAGGAGTGATTTGCTGTTAAATTAAGCCCTATTGTTCCTATAATTATAAGTAATAAAAATAATATTTTTAAAAAGGTTACTGACTCCTTAAACAAAAGAATAGATATAACTGTAATTATTGCAATACCAATACCTGACCAAGTTGCATAGGCTACTGAAATAGCTAAGGTTTTTACAGCTAAAGTAAGCATTGATAAACTTAGCACATAAAATATCCCCATAAGTATTATATACTTTATATTACTCATTCCCTCTGACAACTTCATAGAGGTTGTTCCAAGTACTTCAAACACTATAGCAAGTAGTAGAAAAATATATTTATTCATTAAATTCACCTCTAATATACTTTATTAAAAATGGAATAGGATAGATAATCAAATAAAGATTAAATACATACCATAATAGATCAAAATCTCCTTTAAATATGCAAAAGCTAATGGCTTGAAGACCAGAGCATACTGTTATTGTTTAACCCATAACTAGTTCATCTACGAGATTATCTATTTTAGCTTCATCCCTCAAACTAGGCTCCTTAATATATTCTTCAATTAAAGTAAGCTTTTTCTCTATAATTTTCTTCTGATTTTCTAGTTCTTTTCCCTTTTCTTTAAGAGAAGTTTCTAGCACATCCATACAATTGGAGTTTTCTGAAGTATTTTTTAATAACCACTCTATATCACTTAATGTATAGCCCAAGGTCTTTAATGCCAGTATATATTTTAAGCTTTTTATGTTTTCCTCATTATAAAATCTGTATCCATTGTCCCTTCTTTTTGAAGTAAGTAATCCAATTTTTTCATAATACCTTAATGTATCCTTTGAGACTTTTAAGTAATTTGATAGCTCATTTATATTTACATCATCCATGTTATCACCTCTTATTGGAAATTATAACATTGGAGTTCTCTCTAAAGTCAATGAATATACTGTTAACTTATAATCATTATGATAGCTATTAATAGTAATACTTTCTATTTTCTGTAATATAATTCTGTAAAGGAGGTGTTTTTATTATGCGTTTAAAAAAGATTCTATTATCATTTTTATCTATAATTATTATAGTATTTTCTGTTGCTACTTTTGTATTATTTAATACTTCATCTAATTTAAGTGAAACTAGTGATACTGTTGATAATACAACTACTGATACTATTATTGATAACTCTGATTTATTAAATTACGTTAAAATTAATGAAGATAAAATTAATTCAGATAATCCTACTAATATTTTGATAGATTATATGAAAGAGAACAATATTGATAGTATTACTAAAACAAACGTTTTAGATTAATAAAAAAGAGTTTAGCGTTATGTTATCTAGGGTAAAATATTTATAATCAAACTACTAAAAAGGTATTACATTTGAATATGTAGTACCTTTTTTATTATTCTTAAGTATAAATATCTATGGTGTTATACATAATAATATAATCAAAGTATAAGTAGAGGAGGATGTATATGGGGCACGTTAAAGTAGCTTCAAAAACATATAGAGATAATACAGGCAAGAGCATAAACTTTCCCACTCTCCTAGTTGAATATAATGGAGAAACTATACTTTT
>JBOFQV010000283.1:0-3325 GCA_051650705.1 Clostridium sp. | reverse complement strand
TTGAATATATTCTCTTTTAAAATGCTCATATATTGATAAAGCATTACAAATTCTATCTGATGAATTTATAAGTTCCTCCAAAATTCCATCCTTACTCATTCCCCCAAGCTTTTCTATTAACCTTTCTCTTTGTAGCTCTGTAATTTCAAGCTCAAAAATCCTTTCCCCTAAAATCTCAAGTCCAAGTGCATTAGTTAAAACAGGCTCAAAAATATTTATTAATAAACCTTTATAATCCTCACAATAATTTTCTAAAACCTTAATCATTTTCTCACTATCAAAGGCCATACAAAATTCATTTTCAATTCCTAAATGTGTTAAATATTGATTAATATATTCAATTCCTTGAAGACTTTCGCTAACTGGATTTGAAAGCTGATAATCTATACTACACTCAAAACTATGTGCCAAAAACCTATAATCATACATTTTAAAGCCCAATTCAATCCCCTTTAAGGTATCCACATATGAGATATTTTCAATATTTGGTGAAGTTTTCATTACCCATTCTAAAAGTAATTTCCCTTCATCAATTAATTCCTCAATTTTACTCCAAGATGATGTTAATAGCTTATCAAAATCCTCATTTTTAAGTGTTTCACCTATGTTTTTCTTATCCATCAATTCCAATCTAAGTGAAAAACAAATAGATTTTAATAATTCCTCACCAAATTCAATAGGAACAGAAGTACTATCCCCCATTGTATATCTTTCTGTTCGTTTCCCAAGCAAATTCCAAAGCTTCCCCTCAATTGTAATCTTGTCAAACTCACTTATTTCCTTATCCTTAATCAATATTAAAAACCTATTATTTTCTTCCATAATTCCTCCACTATACCCTATTAAAACTCTTCTTTATCATAGGTTTTAAAACCATATCTTGTATTTCTACAAAGCTCCTCTAAGGTCGTATCACTTAAATATTCAAGGGATCCTTCACACTTACCATCAAAATGCCTTTTCATAAATTCAATAAGCTCATCATCTGAAATTATATCCATTGACTCTTTTTTAAAGTAATAAAAGGATTCCTGAAGCTCTAAAATTACATCCTTATAGCTGTCTTGAATAAGATATGGTGAGTCACAAAATGCTTCTATAAGTTTTTTTAAAATCCCTTCACCAAACTCAATTCTTCCATTATTTCTTAAGGCTTTAAATCTATTTTCTATAAGCTCTCTCATTTCATCAACAGATAAGCTTAAACCATATTTTATAGTTAATTCATTGCATTCTATTAACTCCATTAACCCTTGATTTATTTGCATTTGTTGTAGCGAAAAACCAACATTTTTATTCATACAAATCACCTCTTAGCTCCACTCTACTCCTTTGGTATACCCACTACAAGACTTGAAATTTTGGTCATTTTGTGGTAATATAATATCAGAAAAACAAAAAAAACTTCCCAGATAGACTACCTATCTGGGATTTTTTTCGTACACTCCATTTAAAATTATCATTACTTTTCTATTATCAAGTCCTCAGGCTTAACACCATCCCCATAAACAGGAAGAAGTGTTTTTTCATAAGCCTTTCTAATTACTCCATCCTTACCAAGCTTCTCAAACTCTAAATTTAACCAATCATAAAGCTCCTTATTACCCTTCTTAACAGCTGCTGCAATCTTATCTTGATCACCTAAGCTTGGAACACCAACCTCAAAGCCCTTATTTTCCTTTGCCCAAGCAAGAACTAATGTATTATCATGAGCTAAAGCATCCCCTCTTACGTCCTTTAAAGCTTGGAAGGCTTCAGTATTTTGGTCAAACTTTGATAGCTTAATATCTGGATGATTTTTTGTGAAATAGCTTTCTGCTGTAGTTCCCTTATTAACAATCAATGTTTTTCCCTTTAAGTCATCTACTGATTTAACCTTTCCATCCTTAGAAACAACTCCAAGAGCTACATTCATATAGGGTTTAACAAAGTCAACCTTCTCCTTTCTTTCAGGAGTAACAGTAAAGTTTGCTAAAATAATATCCACCTTATTTGACTCTAAATATTCAACTCTATTTTGTGCCTCCACTAGAACAAACTCTACCTTGTCCTCACTACCTAATAAGTCCTTAGTAATTGCCTTTGCTATCTCCACATCAAATCCTTGCTTCTTACCATCCTTGTCCACATATCCAAATGGTGGTTTATCACTAAATACCCCAATTCTTATTTTCCCATTTTCCTTAATTTTATCTATTTCCCCCTTTTCTGTTTTATTTCCACAAGCCACTGCTGACCCTGCCAATACTGTTAATGATAATAATAATGCTGCAATTTTTTTATAACCTTTCATCTTAAATCCTCCTTAATTTTGATACTTGAATATATTTAAAAATTCTTTTGCTCTTTCAGTTTTGGGATTTGTAAAAAACTCCTCTGGTGAGGAAATCTCTACAATTTCTCCCTTGTCCATAAATACAATCCTATCTCCCACCTCCCTTGCAAAATTCATTTCATGAGTAACAATAACCATAGTCATTCCAGTATTTTTAAGCTCTAAAATAACATCTAAAACCTCCCTAACCATCTCTGGATCTAAGGCTGCTGTAACCTCATCAAACAGCATAATCTCTGGTCTTAAGCAAAGTGCTCTAACTATTGCTATTCTTTGTTTTTGTCCCCCTGACAATTGTCTTGGATATGATTTTTTTCTATCTAGTAAATTTACCCTCTTTAATAATTCATCAGCCCCAAGCTCTGCTATATCTCTTTCTATTTTTTGAACCTTTGTAGGTCCTAAAAGAATGTTATCTATAACAGTCATATGAGGAAAAAGCTCATAGCTTTGAAAAACCATTCCAACCCTTTGTCTAACCTTTTCCCAAGGAATCTCTTTTCCAAGAATCTCATTGTCCAAGGTAATTTCTCCAGACTTATAGCTTTCAAGACCATTTATACATCTTAACAATGTACTTTTTCCACAGCCTGATGGACCAAGTATAACCACCACTTCTCCCTTCTTAACCTCTAAATCAACTTGTTTTAATGCTTCTATATTTTCATAATTTTTAACTAACCCTTTAATTTTTAAAACTTCCAAGGCCCATCACTATCCTTCCCATTTAGATTCTAATTTCTTTGATAATATTGATAATGGATAACAAATTATAAAGTACAAGAAGAATACAAATCCATAAATATAAAATGATGCACTTGGGTTTGTTAATATTGACACCTCTATTATTTGTTGTGCCACCTTAACCACCTCAACCACTCCAATTAAAACTGCTAAGGATGTAGTTTTTATCATTCTTGTAGATAAATTTATTGCACCAGGAACAACTCTTCTTATGGCTTGAGGAACTATTACATATAAGTATATTTG
>JBOFQV010000282.1:0-9264 GCA_051650705.1 Clostridium sp. | reverse complement strand
ATCACCAAAGTCATATAATGAAAGTCCAGGCATTACAGTATCTAAATCAATTAAACAAATTGCCTCTCCAGTTTTATCATCTATCATTACATTATTAAATTTAGTATCATTATGAGTAACTCTTAAAGGCAGTTTTCCTTCAGCTAATAAATCAACTAAAATTCTAGTTTCAGCTTCTCTCTCAATAATGAAATTAATTTCTTCTTGAGCATCCTTTGCTCTATTGCAAGAATCATTTTTTACAGCTTCCATAAAGGCTTCAAATCTTTTAGCTGTATTATGAAAATCTGGTATTGACTCATAAAGTGATTCAACATCAAAATCAGACAGAGTATTTTGGAAGTTCCCGATGGCCTGACCACATTTGTAAAAATCATTTGGGTGTTCAACCTTCATATAGGTACGTGCACCTTCTATAAAATTATAAGCTCTAAAACAATCACCATTTTCAGTTTTATAATAAAGCTTATCATCAATAGTTGGAATTAAGCATAAACCTTCTCTACTAATATCTCCACCTTGAGATTTGATTTTTTCTTCTATATGTTTTGTTACTCTTGAAATATTAAGCATTAATTCATCAACCTTGGGAAAAATTTTAGTATTAATTCTTTGAAGAATATACTTAATTTCCTTTCCGTTTGGTTTTATAAAGTCTAATATATGGGTGTCATTAATATGACCACATATATGAAGTTCTGAATTAACAATTTCCCCACTGAATTTAAACTTGCTAGCTATTTCCTTACAGCTATAATTACTCATGTTATTTTGCATCCCTTTCTCTTCGTGGTATTGTGAAATATCTGTTAAATGTTTACATGTAATATTTTACTTTTAAAATTATATTAAATCAAGTATTTTAACATAAAGGATATTTGCCCTTATATAGTATATTAGGAATTTTATTTTTTGTGAAATGATAAATATTGGATAAAATTATGCTATAATATAAAAGTAAGTTTAAAACTATTGAGAAGAGGTGTGGTTATGTATACTATTAAAAAGGTAAATAGTGGGGAATTAACTGAAAAGGTTTGGGATAGTATTACTCCAATAACTATTAATAATTTTCCTTGGGATGTAAACGGGTACAAACCTTCTGTAGAAGTAAAGGTTTTTTACACAGATGAGGAATTAAAAGTTAAATTTGTAGCAACAGAAGAGAAAATTAGAATAGCTGAAAAGGAATTTAATGCACCAGTATGGGAAGATAGCTGTGTTGAATTCTTCTTCTTACCAATGCCAGACAGTGATGACAGATATTTTAATTTTGAAATTAATGCAGCAGGAGTATTAGTGTTACAACTAGATAATATTCCACCAGTTAGACATTACATGAATTATATAAATCCAAACTACTTTGAAATCAAAGCTGATGTTACAGAAGAAAATCAAAGTGAGTTTGATAATTTTAAACCATGGACTATAGAATATAAAATACCATTTGAATTTATAAAAGTATTCTTTAAAGACTTTGAAGCAGTTTCAGGTAAGGTAATGAAAGGAAACTTTACTAAGTGTGGAGATAAAACAGACAAGCCACATTATGGTTCATGGGTAAACATAGATACAGAAGAACCAGCATTCCACGTACCAAGATGTTTTGAAGAGTTAATATTTGAATAATATAGTTAATTGAGAATTAAGAATTGAAAATGTAGAATTAAGAATTATTGTAAAAACTCCTTTTAAAGGAGTTTTTTTTTCATTTATTCTCAATTACTAATTGTACCAAGAGTAACCAATATAATCAATAAACATAGAATACAATAAGAAAAAGTTTATTAATGATGAAAGGAGGAACCTCTAAGTGAGAACTCTTGGATATAAGGCTGATGCTTCAACATTTGTTTCTTCAAAATACCCAAATAAAAACTTTTCTAATGATAAATACTTGTGTGTAGGAAAAAATAGTTTATCTCATTTTGAAGCTTCAAGTTTAATGAAATTTAGATTTGAAAATTACAATATTAATCCGAATGATGTTGTAAGAGCTACACTTGTACTTTATGTATGCAAGGAAATAGTAAGTTGTGAGTCGCTAATTGGAGTATATGCTAATTTACAGGACTTTGATGAGAATAGAGTAAACTACTTAACTGCACCACAACAATTTAAAGCAGTTGGAGATATATATGTACCACCAAATGCAAGTAGTAAATATATTAATGTAGATATTACGGATCTTTGTAAGTTTTGGATTGCAAATCCATGGTGTAATTATGGATTAACATTAAGGCTTAAAACTGATTTTAATGGGTACTATTTAGCTTCCACAAGGACAAAAACAGGACCATTCATTGTTATTGAATATTGTTATTAATAATTTATTTTGTGTGACTTTGTTACGGTAACAATTATGGATAAATCGTATATTAATATTAGAAAAAGACATTTAATATATGAAATTAGGAGGGAAAATTTATGATAAAAGTTTATACAAGCAATACATGTCCTTGGTGTACAAAGGTAAAAGGATATTTAAAAAATAATAAAATAGATTATGTAGAAGTTAATGTTTCTTATGATAGAGCAGGAGCAACAGAAATGGTTATGAAGAGTGGGCAAATGGGAGTTCCTGTACTTGATATTAATGGAAATATTGTAGTAGGTTTTGATAAGAGAAAAATTGATGCACTACTAAATCTATAATAAAATCCTTTTAACTTAAACAGGTAGATAATGATTATCTACCTGTTTAAAATTTGAAAATAATATAATAGTCCTATATAATTAAAAGAAAGAATTGTAGGGAGGTAATTATGGACATAAGAGAGGCAATTTTAAAAAGCTATCCCTTTTTAGGGGGATTATCTAATGAGGATAAGAATGATGTATTATCATCAATAAATGTAAATACCTTTCCAATTGGACATAAACTTATAACAAGTCTTCAAACTTGTACAGGATTTTCATTTATATTAAGTGGAAAAGTTAGAGTATATAGGATTGGAGAAGATGGAAAAGAAATAACGTTATATAGGTTGAAAAGAGGAGATTCTTGTTTTAATACTATTTTATGTATGCTTACAGAAAGTGAAAATCATTCATTTGCAGAGGTTGAAGAAAATGCAACTATTGCAATTCTACCAATGGACATATTTAAAAAGAAAATACTAGATAATAAGGATTTCTTAAAATATTTATTTACAAACCTTTATGGGAAGTTTGAAGGTGTAGTTGGCAGTATAGAAAATATAACATTTAATTCTATAGAAAATAGATTGCAAAATTTCTTTGTAGAGAAATTATCAGGTAAAAATTCAGGAATAATATATACTACTCATGAAAAAGTGGCGGCAGATATTGGTTCATCAAGAGAAGTTGTGAGTAGAAGTTTAAAATTTATGGAAAAAGAGGGTAAAGTTGAGCTTTCTAGAGGTAAAATAAAAGTAGTTAATTTAAGATAATAAAAAGATAGCTGTATTATTTTTCTAAATAATACAGCTATATTTATGAAAAAATAGTTACAATTATGGAAAAGTGTTAAAAAATTAACCTTGCTTGTTTTTAATGTATTAATTATGTTACAATGATAAATAGGTCGAAGTATCATTAAATATGTCGAAGTATACTATATATCAGTTAGGAGGATATTTATGGCTTTAATGGATTTATTTAAAGGGGCTAAAATTTCAAATCCTAGATTTAAGCTTAAGGATGAAAATGTTGGAGAGTTAATAAATAACACTACTTGTGTTTTCTACTTAGAGGGTAATGGAATTAATTGTACTCCACTAGTTAAAAAGGGAGAGGAAGTTAAAAAAGGTCAGGTTATAGGGCAAGAAAAAGATGACTTTTCTATTCCTTTAATTAGTAGTGTATCAGGAATAGTAGTTGATGTTAAGGAGATTACTAATATCCAAGGTAACAAAATAAAGGCAATAGTAGTTGGGGAAATTACAAATTGTGATAATAAGGAAGAAGAAGTAAAGATTGACTCACTTTCAAAGGAAGAATTATTATCAAAACTACAAGAGTTTGGATTAAGTGACATAAATGGGTTACCATTATCATTAAAGTATAGAGCTTTTGAAGGTAATAAAGTAATTGTTTCATCATTTAATAAAGAAGTTAACTTATGTAAGAACGAAGTGTTAGTTAAAAAAGAAGCAGCATTTAATAAAGGTTTAGAGGTAATTAATCAAATCGTTATAAATGCAGAAGTTAAGAAAGTTCATAATGAAGAAGTAACAGAAAAAACAGTACAAAGAGAATTTGGGGTAGAAACAAAGGATAAAGATGTTGTAATAGAAGACTTATCAACAATTGTATATATTGGGGAGTGCTTCTTAACAGGAACACCAAAAACTTATGAATATATAACTGTATTTGGTTCAGCTGTTGAAGGAAATAAGGTTATAAAAGTAAAACTTGGAACAACTTTAGAGGATTTATTTAAAGGACTACAAGGAAAAGAAAATGAATTATCAAAAACTATTGTAGGTGGGGCATTAAATGGAACAGCTCAATTTACATTAGAATGTGGAATAACTCAAAATACAGCTGGAGTACTTTTCTTAGATAATAAGGAAGGGAAAAAAGGAACTGAAATAAGTTGTATTAGATGTTCAAAGTGCTTAAGAGCATGTCCAGAAGGACTAAATCCAATTAAGCTAGCAGAGCTTTGGAGAAGAGGGGAAAAAGAAGAGTACCTTAAATTTGGTGGTAAGAAGTGTAGCGAGTGTGGATTATGTAGCTATGTTTGCCCATCAAATATAGAATTAGCTCATAAGCTAAGAACAGCTAACAATTTTATAAAATAATTAATTCACAAAGGAAAGAAGAGGAGTGAATATTTTGGAAAAGAGAGTACATAATATATCACCAGCACCTCATATTCATAAGGGAGATGGGGTTAACAAAATAATGCTTGATGTAATTATAGCATTATTACCAGTAGCTGGAGCAGGTGTTTATTTTTATGAAGTAGATGCAGTAAAAATATTAGTGGCTGCAGTTTTAGCAAGCTTAGGTTCAGAAATGCTTTGGAATAAGTTCGTTAAAAAAGGACCATGGATAACAGATTTAAGTCCAATAGTTTCAGGGTTAATGGTTGGTTTAATTCTTCCAACATATGTACCACTATGGATACCAGTAGTTGGAGCTATTTTTGCAACAATTTTAGTAAAACAATTCTTTGGGGGATTAGGACAAAACTTTATGAACCCAGCAGCTGCAACAAAAGCATTTTTAATTGCTTCATGGGCAGCGGTAATGGCGAAGCCTGTTGTTGAAAGTGTAAGTTCTGCATCAACGGCAGTAGTTGAAGAAACAGTAACTCTTTTAGATAGAATTATTGGTCAGCAATCAGGGAATATTGGAGAAACTTCAATATTAGCAATTATAGTTGGTGGATTATACTTAGTATTAAGAAGAAGAATTAATTTAAGAGCACCACTTACATTCTTAATTGTATCATATGGAATGTGTTCATATTTAGGAAGAGATGGATTATTATCAGGAGCATTCTTCTTAGTTGCAATTTTTATGACTACAGAATATGCAACAACACCAATGACAAGAGTTGGTCAATATATATTTGGTTTTGGTGCTGGATTAATTGCTGCTTTAATAGTAGTTCAAGGATACAATCCAGAAGGACCATATTACGCAATTATTATTATGAATTTAACTACTCCAGTTATAGAGTATTTAACTACAAAGAAATATAAAGGGGAGGTGGCTTAAAGTGAAAGATAATTTTAAACTAGGTGCAATACTTTTAGTCATCACTTCAGTTGCAGGATTGTTATTAGGTTTTGCAAATGACTTAACTAAAGAAGCAATTATAGAAAATTCAAAATTAAATAAAGATGATTTAGCATATATTATGCCAGAAGCTACAGCAGTTCAAGACTCTTCATTAGAAATTAATGAAGTAGTTACAGAAATTTATGAAGCAGTAAATGGAAGCAACCAAATTGGTTATGTATTTAAGGTTACAACTAAAGGGTTCCATGGACCAGTAGATGTTGTTGTGGCAATTTCAAATGAAGATAAGGTAACAGGAATTAAGATTTTAACTCATAGTGAAACACCAGGACTTGGAGCTAGAATTGAGGAAGAAGGTTTCTTATCAAAGTTTAAAAACTTAGAAACTAAAGAAGACCTTACAATAGTAAAGACTTCTCCAACTAAGGAAAGTGAAGTTGAAGGAATATCTGGTGCATCAGTTTCATCAAAGGCTGTAGGTACAGCTGTTAATGATGCTGTAAGATATTACAAAGAAAATGTAAAGGGTGAAGAATTAGCTCCACAAGAAGAGCAAGATTCAACATCTGGAGCAAGTGAGTGGTAGTGTTAAATTAGTTAGGAGGATAAAAATGAACAAGTTTTTTGAGAGATTGAAAAATGGTATAGTCACAGAAAATCCTATTTTTGTTCAAGTTCTAGCAATGTGTCCTACACTTGCAGTTACAACTAGTGCTGAAAATGCATTAGGAATGGGGCTTGCTTCAACAGTAGTTTTAATTTTCTCAAACATGATTATATCAGCAATAAGAAAGTTTATTCCAGATAAGATTAGAATACCAGCTTATATAGTTGTTATTGCATCTTTTGTTACAATGGTAGATATGTTAATGCATGGATATGTTCCATCACTTTATAAATCACTTGGAATATTCATTCCACTTATAGTTGTTAACTGTGTAATCTTAGGAAGAGCAGAAGCATATGCATCAAAAAATGGAGTGTTACCATCAATATTTGATGCAATAGGAATGGGACTTGGATTTACTGTAGCATTATTCTCAATTGGTGCAGTAAGAGAGCTAGTTGGTGCAGGAAGTATTTTAGGAATGCAAATAATGCCAGCAAGCTATAAGCCAGTTTCAATAATGATATTAGCACCAGGAGCATTCTTCACTCTTGGAGGATTAATGATAATTTTAAATGCAATTAACATTAAGAAGGCTAGAAAAAATGGTGAAGCAGTTAAACCATTAGAGCACAATTGTGGAAGCTGTAGTGGATGTGGAACAGGAAGCTGCGGTAGCAGTGAAAAGGAAGAAATTCAAATAGTAAAGTAAAGGGTGAATATAGATGGAATTGTTTTTAATATTTATTAGCGCAATGTTAGTAAACAACTTCGTTCTTGCAAAGTTCTTAGGAATTTGTTCATTCTTAGGAGTTTCTAAGAAGAAGGACGCAGCTATTGGAATGGGATTTGCGGTTACTTTTGTTATGATATTAGCATCTGTAATGTCATTCCTTGTTTACCATGGAATTTTAGTAAGATTTGAATTGGAATATTTATCAACAATAGCTAACGTATTAGTTATTGCTGCATTAGTTCAATTCGTAGAAATGGCAATGAAAAAGTTAAGTCCAGCTCTACACAAGGCACTTGGAATATTCTTACCACTTATAACAACAAACTGTGCAGTTTTAGGAATGGTAGTAATTAATATACAAGATGAATTTACATTTGTAGAATCAATAGTAAATGCTACAGGTGCAGCAGCAGGTTACATGCTTTCAATAGTGTTACTTGCATTTATAAGAGAAAAAATTGATAATAATGAAAATATACCAGAGGTACTAAGAGGATTACCAATAACATTATTCACAGCAGGATTAATGTCTATTGCATTCTTAGGATTCCAAGGATTAATTCACTAGGAGGAAAGAGTAATGAGTATAATATATGCAGCATTAAGCTTGGGTGTCTTAGGATTAATATTTGGAGTATTACTTGGTTTTGCATCAAAGCAATTTGAAGTAAAGGTAGATCCTAAAATACCAAAGCTTAGAGAATGTCTTCCAGGAGCAAACTGTGGTGGATGTGGATATGCAGGATGTGATGCATACGCGGAAGCTGTAGTTATGGAAGGTGCTAAAGCTAATCTTTGTTCAGTTGGTGGAGCAGAGGTTGCAGAAAAGGTTGGAGAAGTATTAGGAGTTTCTGTTGAAGCAGGAGAAAAAATGACTGCTTTTGTTAAATGTAATGGTACTTGTTCAAATGCTAAAATGAACTATGAATATGAAGGGGTATCAAGCTGTCTTGAAGCATCTATGATGGTTTCAGAAGGTGGAAAGGCTTGTTCATATGGATGTTTAGGATTAGCAAGCTGTGTTAAGGTTTGTGAATTTGATGCAATACATATTGTTGATGGTATAGCAAAGGTTGATACAGAAAAATGTACTAATTGTGGAGCGTGTATGAATATTTGTCCTAAAGGATTAATAGAATCAGTTCCAGTAAAAATGAAGGTTAGAGTTGCTTGTAATTCAGAGGATGCAGGTAAAACTGTTAGAGAAAACTGTAAGGTTGGATGTATTGGATGTAGACTTTGTGAAAAGAATTGTCCAAAGGAAGCTGTTAAGGTTACAGGTACATTAGCTAAGGTTGATTACGAAAAATGTGTAAATTGTAGAATTTGTACTAAGAAGTGTCCAACTGGAGCTATAAAAGATATATTTTTAGCATAAATGATATTAAGGGTAATGGATCTTCCATTGCCCTTTTAATTTATATATTATGTGATAATATATGTTATGGGGGTGAAGAACAAAAGTGAAAAAGAAGTTGATTTTAAAGGTAGGAGTAATTCTATTTTCAATTAGCTTGATAGGGTGCAATGATAGTGTTGAAAATGAAGGATGGGATTATACATATGAATATATTTCCCAAGGAATAGCAAGTAAAATTGTACCTTATGAAGAAAGTAGTGCATATGAAATAAATAACATTGCTAATATGATTGAAGAGAATAAGGATGGTATATTAAAACTTGTAAATAAGAATAATTCAATTAATAGAAGTTTTGTGCCAAGTAGTTTAGTTCTCCCAAATGTATTAAAGCAAGGGCAAAATTTAACAGTTTCAAGTGAAATAAAAGACCCTTTAGAAAATATGTTTAAAGCAGCAAGTGAAGCTGGACATACATTGTATTTAAAGAGCGGATACAGATCCTATGATACCCAAAAAAGTATATATTATAGCAAACCAGAATCTCAAAGAGGAGTTTTATCTGCAAAACCAGGAGAAAGTGAGCATCAATTAGGCTTAGCAGTAGATATAACTACTAAGAATGTTAATATGAAATTGGTTCAAAGTTTTGGACAAACATCTGCGGGTAAATGGTTAAATGAAAATGCTCATAAATTTGGATTTATTTTAAGGTATACAAAGGGAGATGAAAGTAGAACAGGGTATGTGTACGAACCTTGGCATTTTAGATATGTTGGAGAAGATATAGCAAAATTAGTTTATGAAAATAACTTAATACTAGAAGATTTATTTCCTAATAAATA
>JBOFQV010000281.1:0-4818 GCA_051650705.1 Clostridium sp. | reverse complement strand
TTTAAGCTTTTTATTTTCTTTAAATAATGTATTTTTATTACTTTCTATTGTAATCAAAAGTTCACCTCTTAATCTCTTTTAACAATCATGCCCTCAAGCTTTGAAAGTTCTTCCCCTGAACCTATTGCAACTATTATATCCCCATGAGAGAGAATAGTATCAGCAGCTGGAGCTAAATTGATTTCATCCTGTGTTTTTATTGCCATAACATTAATTCCATAGCTACTTCTAAGCTTAAGTTCTCTTAATGTTTTTCCTTGCCACTCCTTTAAGCTTTCAATTTCAATAATGCTATAATCTGGAGATAATTCAATATAATCAATAATACTTGATGATACTAAATTGTGAGCAACTCTAACTCCCATATCCTTCTCAGGAAGTATTACTCTATCTGCTCCAATTTTATAAAGCACCTTTGCATGAAGCTCTGAATTCCCTTTTGCTATAATGTATTTTACTCCAAGTTCCTTAACAATTAATGTTGCCATTACACTTGATTGAATATTTGAACCAATTGTAACTACTGCAACATCAAAGTTTCTAATTCCTAAGGTTCTTAAAGCATTTTCATCAGTAGCATCCATTTGTACCGCATGGGTTACTGAATCTGAAATCTCTTGAATCATTTCCTCATCTTGATCTATAACTAAAACATCATTCCCAAGAGAATATAATGTTTTTGCAACTGACTCTCCAAATCTACCTAGTCCTATAACTACATATTGTTTTTTTGCCATCTCTTCTATTCCCCTATCCTATTAATATTTTTCCTTCTGGATATTTATATGCTCTCTTCTTTTTTGCATTTGCAAAAGCCAATGCAACTGTTAACGGTCCAACTCTTCCAAGGTACATTGTAATAATAATTACGAATTTACCAATTGGACTAAGTGTTGGAGTTACACCTGTTGTTAAGCCAACTGTACCAAAAGCAGATGTTACTTCATATAAAAGATCCATGAATTGATGCCCTGGCTCTGTAATTGATAAAATCATTGTCATAGTTATAACTAAAGTTACTCCAATAAATAATAAAGAAAATGCTTTATAAACTAATTCCTTACCAATCCTTCTTCCAAAGGCTTCTGTATCTTCTCTTCCTCTTATAACACTCCAAACAGTTAAGCATACAATTCCAAAGGTAGCTGTTTTAAGACCTCCAGCTGTTGACCCAGGTGATCCTCCAATGAACATAAAGATTATTGTTAGGAATTTACCTGCCATTGTCATATCCCCTGTTGAAATGGAGTTAAACCCTGCCGTTCTAGGTGTTACAGATGCAAAGAAACCATTAACCATTTTATCATCAAAATCCATTGGTCCTAAAGTTTTTGGATTGCTCCACTCAAATACTAACATTAAAATTGTTCCACCAACTATTAAAACACCAGTTATTAATAAAACAATTTTTGAATGAAGTGAGAACTTCTTTGTTTGCTTGTAGTTATAAACCTCAAGCCATACCGCAAAGCCAAGGCCACCTATAATTATAATAAATGCGATTGTTATTATTATTACAGGATTTCCTGTGTAGTTAGTTAAACTTGAGAAGTTTCCAAACAAGTCAAAACCGGCATTACAAAATGCTGATGCTGAATGGAACAAGCTATAAAGAATTCCTCTAACAATTCCAAACTCAGGTACTAATTGAGTAGACAAAAGTAGAGCTCCACAGAGTTGTATTGCTAAAGTAAATGCCAAAACATATTTGACCATTTTTACAAGTCCCTGAATGCTAAAAGTATTCATAGCTTCCTGCATCAATAGTCTATCTCTTAAGGTTATTTTTCTTCCAAGTAAAACCGCTATAAAGGTTCCAAGGGACATAAACCCAAGTCCTCCAATTTCAATTAAAAGAATTATTATTGTTTGACCAAATATACTCCAGTGAGTACCTGTGTCTAAGGTTACAAGCCCTGTTACACATACAGCAGAAGTTGATGTAAAAATTGCATCAACAAAGTTTGTCACCTCTCCACTAGCTGAACTAATTGGTAGCATAAGTAAAAGTGCACCAACTAGGATTGTTATTGCAAAGCCAATTGAAAGGATTTGAACAGTACTTAACCTCCATTTTTTTCTGTCATAATTTATCATTATATTATTCACCCCAAAACGTTATTTCTTTCTATAAGTTTTGTTATTTTATAAATATTATACTAGTAAGGACTATTTCTTACAAATTAAATTTATATAGACTATTAACATAAATTTAAATATGCAAAAAAATGCGGCATAAAAGCCGCATTTTTTATTAAGCTAAGTGCTTCTTAGCTACTTCTACTAATTCAGCGAATGCATTTGCATCGTGAATAGCGATTTCTGATAACATCTTTCTGTTGATGTCAACTCCAGCTAACTTTAATCCATTCATGAATCTTGAATATGATAATCCATTCATTCTTGTAGCTGCATTTATTCTAGCTATCCAAAGTCTTCTGTAATCTCTCTTCTTTAATTTTCTTCCAACGTAAGCATTTCTTAACGCTCTGATAACTGATTCGTTAGCAGTCTTGAATAACTTGCTCTTTCCACCGTAGTATCCCTTTGCAAGCTTTAATACTTTTTTATGATTTTTACGAGAATTAACCGCTCTCTTTACTCTTGCCATTTACTTAACCTCCTGTAACCAACTCTTATAGGTATGGTAATAATTTCTTCATTGCTTTTTCTTGTGTAGTTGATACGTAACCAGCTTTTCTAAGATTTCTCTTTCTCTTTGAGCTCTTCTTAGTTAAGATATGGCTCTTGAACGCCTTAGCTCTCTTAAGCTTTCCTGTACCTGTCTTTCTGAATCTTTTTGCTGCACCTTTATGTGTCTTCATTTTTGGCATGATAAAATCCTCCTCCCAAGTGTTATGACTTTTTAGGGCCTAAAATCATTGTCATATTTCTTCCCTCAGCCTTTGCTGGTTTTTCAACCACACAAACATCTTCTAATTTAGAAGCGAAGTTATCTAGGATTTTGTTACCTAAGTGCATTAATCCCATTTCCCTTCCTCTGAATCTAACAGTGATTTTAACTTTGTCCCCATCTAATAAGAACTTTCTTGCATTTTTAGCTTTAATTGATATATCATGTTCTTCAATTGTAAGAGAAACTCTGATTTCCTTTATATTAACAACTTTTTGTTTTTTCTTAGCTTCCTTTTCCTTCTTAGATTGCTCATAAATGAACTTTCCTAAGTCCATTATTCTGCAAACTGGTGGATTAGCATTTGGGGAAATCATAACTAAATCAAGTTCTTGCTCTTCAGCCATATTTAAAGCTTCCTTTGTTTGGATAACTCCAATTTGACTTCCATCATTAGCAATTACTCTAACTTCCTTTTCTCTTATTTTTTCATTAATAATATAATTCTTACTAATGTTACTGCACCTCCGAGTATACAAAGATAATAGTATAATAATAAAAGGACGACATAATTTGCCGTCCTCGATTATCCAAAATTAATAAAATCGAAATAATTTAACCAAACTAACTGCTCTTTTGCGTTGAATGGTGAGAAACGGCTGTTTCTTCTTAACAAAGATATATTAACATGACTTTTTCACATTGTCAACATATTGTTTTCTTTTATTATTTTACTTCAATGGCAGTGCAAAATGCACATCCACTGCATTCCTTTACCCTGTCCCCGAAGACATTTCTTATTGTATCAAGAAACTCTTTGTTTGTACACAGGGGTTCATTGTGAATTATGATATTTCTTGGTGCATTTGTAATTAGTCCGCTAATTATAACATCTTCTACATTTGCTTCCATTCCAAGCTTACTATCCACAAGTTCTTTTAAGAATTCTTCTAAAATATCTTCACCATATCCATCAAATACTTTATAATTCCCTTTACCTTTTATAACTAAATTAATTTCTTCAATTTTACTTTCTTGTATATCTACAAAATACTTTAGTAATTTAATAAATTCCTTATACTCCTTTTCTACCATGTATTTTTCAACCACTTTTTCTATAATAGCTTCAATATCTTCTCTAAGCTCCCTCATTCTAAAAGTAATGAATCCATTTATATTGATTTCCCTATTTTCCTCAATGCATTCTCTAATTTTATCTTGAATTTCATTGATTTTATTCATACAATAAACGGAATTCTCATCCTTAATTCCACCCTCTCCCTTTAAAACATCCATAATATCCTTTTCAACCTCAATTATTTCATCCTGTTTTAAGAAAAAGTATGAATCAGTTATAAATTCAAATAATTCTTTTTTCTTATAATAATTAATAACAATATTATATAATATATTACTTACATAAACGTTAACCTTCTGGTTAACTTTCTCATTATAATTCTCAGCTTCACACATTATTTTTATTATATGAGTGGTCCCTTCTATGCTTTCAACTAGCCCTATTACTATATTTTTCTTCTTAAGCAGAGCCTTTAGTTCCTGTAGTTCTTTGATAAAGTCAAATTCCCCTGTATAAGCTAACTTTAGTACAAGCATGGATTTCACTCCTTTCTACTAATAGTATGTATTAAAATTTTTGCTATATACAATATTTATCCTTCATCAGTCGACACACACCTTGATTTTTAACATTAAAAACTGTAAGCTAAAAATAGTAAAAACTAAGGTAGGTGTGAGTATGATTTGCTTTGTAGACTATAGAATCTCAAAAGAAGAAGAAAAAAATTTGTCACTTCTTGGCTTTAATCCTATTAAAACGCCAAAATGTCCATTACTTTATGAAGCAATTGATGGACACGTAGATATACAAATTAATATTGTTGATAAGGAAAATCGTATTGTAGTTGTACATAAAGATATCCCTCAAGAATTTTTAAACAAACTAA
>JBOFQV010000280.1:0-12653 GCA_051650705.1 Clostridium sp. | reverse complement strand
TAAATCCTTAAGCCCCTCTTCTAGCTCAGTATCTCTTAAAACATAGCTTTTAATACCGTTATCTAAGCAATCTCTTATTACCTGAACCTGTGGCAATATTATTCTACCTTTTGGTGCCTCTGAATCTATCGGAACAACTAAAACAACTTTTCCATTGTAGGGAACTAAATCACCTACAATTGGAATTTCATCATCCCCATCTTCTAAATGTTTTATTATTTCTTCTTTTAATGTTTCAATTCCTTCACCACTTAATGTAGAAATTCTTATTCCCTCTAGTAACCTTTCTTCTTTAGAAGATATATCACTCTTATTTATTACTAAAATATGAGGAGTATTATATTTTTTCATTTCAAGCTTCCAAGCTTTATATTCCTCATCATCTACTGTACTTCCATCAATTACATAAATTCCAAGGTCTATTCTTTTTATTATCTCTAATGTTTTTTTAATTCTTAACTCTCCAAGAGTTGTATTATCTCCAAGTCCAGCAGTATCAATAAATAAAACTGGTCCATATGGAAGAAACTCCATTGCCTTTTGAACTGGATCTGTGGTTGTACCTTCTCTTTCTGAAACAATTGAAACATCTTGTCCAACTAGTTTATTTATTAATGATGATTTACCACTATTGGTTTTACCAAAAATCCCTATGTGCTTTCTATTAGCATTAGGTGTACTATTCATAGCTTCACTCTCCTAAAGATATAAATCTCTTTCCCCATTTTTAAGTCTTTCTAAATTTTTCTTAGTAAGCTCTCTAATATCATCCCTCTTTATTTCATTAGAAACTCTTTCAATTACATTAGCTGAAAGCTCTTTAAATTCTTCATCACCATAATCAATTGCATACTCTTGAAGTGTCATTAAGGCATTTGGTTCACAAACGTATTGAATGTTTCCTGATTTTGCAAGAGACATGAATCTATCTCCAGTTCTTCCCTTTCTATAGCAGGCTGTACAATAGCTTGGAATATATCCATCCTTTAAAAGCTCCTTCATTACTTCAATTGGACTTCTTTCATCAGCAGTTTTAAATTGAGGTATTTCTTTTCCATCTTCTCTGTCCTTATATCCTCCAACTCCTGTACTTGAACCAGCAGACATTTGACTTACTCCATATTTTAAAACTTCTTTTCTCATTTCATGAGTTTCTCTTGTGGACATTATTATACCTGTAAATGGTACAGCTATTCTAATGATTGCAACAATCTTTTTAAACATTTCATCACTTAAAAGATTAGGATAAGTTTCAGGATTCACTCCTTCTGCTGGCTTTAATCTTGGAACTGAAATTGTGTGGAATCCAACTCCATACTTTTCTTCTAAATGTTCATTGTGAAGCATTAATCCAAGCACCTCAAATTTTGGGTCAGCTAGTCCAAAAAGAACTCCTCCACCAACATCATCAATACCACCCTCCATGGCTCTGTCAAAAGCAGTTAGGTGATATTCATAGTTTCCCTTTAATGATTGTGGATGCATTATTTCATAGGTTGGCTTGTGATAGGTTTCTTGGAATAAAATATATGTGCCTATATTTGCTTCCTTTAACTTTTCATAATTCTCAACAGTTGTTGCTGCTATATTTACATTAACTCTTCTAATTTCTCCGTTATTATTTTGAGTTGAATAAATTGTTTTAAGACATTCAATAACATAATCAATTGGTGCATTTACTGGGTCTTCTCCAAGTTCTAATGCCAATCTCTTGTGTCCCATTTTTTCTAAAAGCCTTACCTCTTCAGCCACCTCTTCTTGAGTTAACTTTCTTCTTTCAAAGTTGTTACATCTTTTATAACCACAATAAACACAGTTATTAACACAATAATTACTTACATATAAAGGAGCAAACATTACTATTCTTTTTCCATAAATGCTCTCCTTTATTTCCCCAGCAATTTTATAAATTTCATTTAATTGTTCCTCATCTTCAATTTGCAATAAAACAGCAATATCTCTATGGTTTAACCCCTTCTTTAGCTTTGCCTTTTCAATTACAGCTTGAATTTCTTCCTTTGATGAATTCATTGCCTCTTGTAATAGTTCATTTATATAATCATGATTTATAAACATAAAAACCTCCAAAAAATTTATCCCTTTATAAAGATATTTTCACTTTTTATTCCCTCATCTATGGCATTTTCCTTTGACCAAGAAACGTTGTCTCCTCTTGTGATTTCAACTTCAAAGCCTGCATTTTTTATTCTTCTTTCAATACATTGTCTACATTCTGCTGCCTCATCCCCGGTGCATATCTTTCCATCATAAAGTGAGTATTTTTCTCTAACTGTTGTTGGTGAAAGATTTGGCATTACAACATTTCCTCCAGCCTTTATCCCCTTTTCTCTTCCTTGTGGGTCAATGCTTCCTAGTGCTGTTGTTGCTGGAAGTAATACATCTGGTAAAAGTAATCTAACTATAGCTAGCATTGTTATTGTTTTTTCTAAACTTCCGCCTTTTTCTTCTTTTAATGGTGTATCCTTATGAGGAATAAATGGTCCAATTCCACACATATGAGGATTTAATTCTTTTACAAATAATAAATCATTTACTAAATCCTCATTTGTTTGATTTGGAAGGCCAACCATAAATCCAGCCCCAATTTGATAGCCAATTTCTTTTAAATCCTTTAAGCATTTTCTTCTATTCTCAAAGCTTGCACCTGGATGAAGCGCTTCATATAATTCCTTGGTAGCTGTTTCATGTCTTAATAAATATCTATCAGCCCCAGCTTCAAACATTTTTTTATAGGATTCATAGCTTCTTTCTCCTAAGGAAAGTGTTATTGCATTTTTAGGATATTTCTTTTTAATTCCCTTAATTATTTCAACCATTTTTTCATCTGTGAAATAATCATCCTCTCCCCCTTGAAGCACATAGGTTTTGTATCCTAACGAATTTCCTATATCTGCACACTCCATAATCTCTTCATAGGTCAGTCTATATCTCTCTGAATTTTTATTACTTCTTCTTATTCCACAATACACACAATCTCTTTTACAGTAGTTTGTAAACTCAATTAATCCTCTCATATAAACCTTGTTTCCATAGGTTCTCATTCTTGTACTGTGTGCCTTTTCTATTAAATAGTTTTGTTCATCTTCCTTAATGTTATTAAGTAGAAATTCTAGTTCCTCTCTTGATGCATTATTCTTTTCATATAGCTTGTCTATTATTTCTTTTACAACCATACAAATTAAAGCTCCTTCTTTGCTATTGCAGTTTTTACTGTTACTCCCTTGATATTTCCAAGCTTCCCTGTTAAGGTGTTTATCTCATCTAATTCCCCTGTTAATGTTATTGAAATTACTGATATTCCTTCTTCAAAAGGTATTCCCATTCTTCCTCTTATACTCCCTCTAAAGGATGAAATTACGCTATTAAATTCCTCCTGTGATTCTTTTGGATTTTCTAATATTGCAGCTATAACAGCTATTTTCATTTTTTCCACTCCCTTGTAAAATCAAAAAGCTCTCCTCAAAAAGAGGAAAGCTTGCATTTTTCATACACAAATAATCCTAAAGCTATGGCTCTAGAATTTTTATTTCTTTATGCTTCTCCTCTTTCAGATTAGATATTTCTCTTCTCTGTTAGAAAATAATTTTTTTAATTTTAAGGCTCTTATTAAAGATTTATTCTAAAATAAAAGCCCATTTTAATTTATTATACTCCTACAAAATTGCTATTCCAATTGAAAGGGGTATAATTAACAAATTATTTATTTTTCTCCTCTAACTCATATTTACGAGCTATTGAAATTTCTACCCTTCTATTTTTTGCCCTTCCCTCTTCAGTAGCATTATCAAACTTTGGTTCATATTCCCCATAGGCTCTAATACCAACATTTTTTGGATTAATTCCCCCTGAATCAACCATGAAATTCATAACATTTATAGCTCTTATTGCACTTAAATCCCAGTTTGATCTAAACTTTGAGTTTTTAATTGGCTTATTATCTGTATGACCAGTAACAATTATTTTATTATCTAATGAAGATATCATTTTAGAAATTTCAACTAAAAAAGGATTACTCTCTGGTAAAATTGTTGCATCTCCAGAGTTAAACAAAACTGCATCTTGAATTGAAATTTGCAACCCTTCATTATTAAGATCTATTACAATTTTATCTCCATAACCTTTATTTTTTATGTTCTCCTCTAATGAGTTTTTTATTTTAATCATTTGATCCTGCTCTATTTGACCATTTGATGGAGTTTCAATTATTCCACCCTCTTCACTTCCTGCATTTTCATGAATTCCACTTCCACCTGAGAAAATAACATTTAATTGTTCCTTTGCTTTATTGAATTTTTCATTATCAATTTTACTCATAGCAAACATTACAATAAATAAAGCCAATAATAAAGTTAGCATGTCTGCATATGGAATTAACCAAGTTTCATCAATATGCTCATCATGATTTTTCTTCTTTTTTCCCATAACTTTTCCCCTTCACCTTTATGAGCTTTGTTTTTGAATTTCTTCTGCTTCATCTGGTTCCAGCATTCCACAAAGCATATTTTCAATATTTTTTGGTCTTGTTCCAGATTGTAATGCTAATATTCCTTCTAATATAATATATCTACTGTTTACCTCTTCCTCAGATTTTCTCTTTAATCTTGTTGCAAAAGGATGACAAATTACATATCCAAAAAATATTCCATATAATGTTGCTACAAAGGCTGCTGCTATCATGTGTCCAAGTTTTTCTGTATCATTTAGATTCCCAAGTGCCCCAATTAGTCCAATAACTGCTCCAAGAACTCCAAGTGTTGGTGCAGATGCTCCAGCTGTTGTAAAAATTGATGCTCCAAGCCTATGTCTTTCCTCCATTGAATCTATTTCTACTTCTAAAACTTGTCTAATATAACTTGGTTCAGTTCCATCAACAACCATCTTCATTCCCTTTTTTAAGAATGAATTTTCAATTTTTTCTACTTCCTGCTCTAAGGATAATAACCCACTTTTTCTAGATAGCTCTGCCATCTCAATAATTTTCTTCACTAAATATAGCTTATCATTACTACTATTCTCTCTAAATAAGGCTTTTAAAACCTTTGGAATTTTACCAAATTCCTTTTTAGGAAATGAATTCATTACTGCTGCTGTTGTTCCTATCAATATAATAATTGCTGCTGCTGGATTTAATAAAACTGCAACATCAGCTCCCTTTACTATCATTCCAACTACAATTGAAAAAAGTCCTGTTAATATACCTACGATTAATAAAATGTCCATTTTACCCTCCTAAAAACATTTAATTTATATTTTAATCGCTTATATATCTCAGAACTTTATTCTTTAAATTCAATATTAATTTATCTTTTATACTTTACATTTCTACTTCATAAACTTAACAATTACATAATAACTTTTAGGTATTAATTAATTGTTCTTTTACTAAAACACTTTTATTTTCAAGGCAATCAACAACTACTGCTGTAACACTTGCTCCAGTTACATTTGTTGCTGTTCTAATCATATCAATGATTGCATCTACAGCTATAACCATTGCCATTCCCTCAATTGGTAATCCTAAAGTTGAAAGCACTACTGTTGTTGACATTGTTGCTGAACCTGGAACCCCTGCTATTCCAATAGATGAAACTACTGCTGTTAAAATTATAAGTCCATAGGAATTTAAAGTAAGCTCTACATTAAATACATTTGCAACAAATATTGCTACTATTGCAGGATATAAACCTCCGCAAGCATTCATTCCAACTGTTGAGCCAAGTGGTGCCACAAAGTTTGCCACCTTTTCTGAAACTCCAACATTCTCCACTAATGATTTAATTGTAACTGGTAATGTTCCATAGCTACTTTGGCTTGTAAATGCAACTAATTGTGCTGGGAAAATCCCTTTAAATATTTCTATTGGATTTCTCTTTGCCACAAATGCTATTAATGATGTGTGTACTAATAAAATTTGTATTAATGATGCTACATATACAGCTCCAATTACAACTATTAGTGATTTTATTGTATCTATTCCATTTGTTGCTGCTGTATTTGCAATTAGTGCAAATACTCCATATGGTATATATTTTAGTACCATTCTAGTTATGCTTAAAACAATCTCATAGGTTGCTAATATAAAGTCTTTAAATGGTTTTACCTTTTCTGGATTTTTTGAATCCTCTACACTTAATGCTACTGCTATAAATAATGAGAATATTATTATTGGTATTATTTTACCCTCAACTATTGAAGCTACTGGATTTGATGGTAAAAAGTCTAATATAACCTTTGATAATTCTGGTATTTCTCTTATTTTAAAATTCTCTGCACCTTGAAAAACTATGCCTTGTCCAACATTGAATATATTTCCAACTGCTATTCCAATAGCTGCTGCAATCCCTGTTGTACCTAAAAGTAATACTAATGTTTTTGTAGCAATTGATTTTAGTGATTTTAAATCCTTAAATCTTACTATACTTGTTATTAATGATACTGACACTAGCGGAATTACTATCATTCTAATTAATGACATGTATCCACTACCTAATATTTTTATAAATGTTATATCTTCTTTAAAGATAGCACCTAAAATTACTCCTAATGTTAGTGCTGTTATTGTTGCATAAGAAAATTTCTCTGTTTTTTTCTTTACTAAATATATTGTGTATAATGCTCCAATTGATAATATTATTGCTGCTATTAATTTAAAATTTATTTCCATATGTTTTTCTCCTTTATTATTGTTTATTTTTCTGCTGGCCTGCATTTGTTTAATAAAAAAAGCCCACTACCCCTGTAAATTACAGAGGCAGAAGGCTAAACTTCCACGGTTCCACTCTATTTAGATATAAAATATCCATCTCTTTAAGGTACAAACATACCCTTACTCTATAATGGGAGTTCCCATAAAAACCTACTCTCTTTTTGATTTCGGATTTTCTGCTCCAAGATGCACTTCAATATTGATCCTTATAGGTCTTTCCACCAATTGACCCTCTCTGTTATAATTCCTAATATCTACTTTATCTTTTCATAGCATTTATTAATTCCTAGTATTTATCAAGGATTTAAAACCCTTTATTTAACTTGTTTTAATAATATACTATCTTTAATCCGTAGTCAAGTACTCAGAATTAATTTTATTTTATTTTAATAATTTATTCACATAGAAAAAGGTAGAATCTTAAAGATTCTACCTTAATAAATTATAATGCTAAAAACTTATTAAATCTTTCTCTAACCTTTTCTTCACCCATAATTTGCATTATAGTGTAAAGGTCTGGAGTGTTACTTCTGTGAGTAATTGCTGCTCTTACTACACCAGCAACATCTGAAATCATTCCCTTAAATTGGTCTGGATTTGCCTTGAATTCTTTTCTGTTTGCACAGTATCCAAGTTCTACTCCAACAGCTTTTAATTCTTCAAACCAAGTATCCTTATCTGTGTTAAAGTTGTATGCCTTTGCATATCCTTCAATAATTCTCTTAGCTTCTGCTAATTCCATATTCTTTGGAAGCTCAACATTTTCAGCTGTTTCCTTTGTAAATAATTCATCAAAGTAGTAGAATACTTTTTCCTTAACATCTTCCCACTTAGCGAAGTCTTTTCTTGGCTTTGGACCATCCTTATCAATGTTAAAGAACTTAAGTGCTATTTCCTTGTTTGATGAAACTAAAGCATACATTTCCTCATCATATTTCTTTGCCCAAGTTGTGTATTCTTCAAATACTCTTTCTGGGTTGAACTTACAAATAACATCCTTAGAAACATCGATGAACTTAAGCATATCAAATAATGCTCCACTCTTACTCATCTTTTCTAAAGCTACTTCAAAGTTGTGGTAATCCTCATCTGGATTTTCTGTTCTCCACTCTTCATAGCTTGAGTTTATGATATTTAATAGGTACTCAACAACTGAAGTTACTGGATATCCAACTTCATTGTAGTATGAAACTGCAGCTTCTGCATCCTTTCTCTTTGAAAGCTTTCTCTTTGAACCATTATCATTCTTCATGATTGTTGGAATGTGAGCATATTCTGGTCTTTCAAATCCTAATACTTCAAATAATTGAACGTGGATTGGAAGCGAACTTAACCATTCTTCTCCTCTAATTACGTGAGTTGTTCTCATTAAGTAATCATCAATTACGTGTGCAAAATGGTAAGTTGGAAGCCCATCTCCCTTGATGATAACAACATCTTGATTGCTTTCTGGGAATGAGATATCTCCCTTTATTAAATCGTGGAACTCCACTCTATTTTCTTCTTTTCCTGGTGACTTTAATCTTAAGATATAGTCTTCTCCAGCTTCAATTTTAGCTATTGCTTCTTCTGCTGAAAGGTTTCTGTATTTTGCATATTCTCCATAATATCCTGGAGTTATTTTTTGTGCAATTTGTGACTCTCTTAATGCAGTTAATTCTTCCGGAGTGCAGAAGCATGGGTATGCTAATCCCTTTTTAATTAAGTCCTTTGCAAATGTCTTGTATATTTCAGCTCTTTGGCTTTGTCTATATGGACCGTATTCTCCCTTTGAAGTTTCTTGTCCTGTCATCCCTTCGTTGAAGTCCATTCCAAAGTTGTGCATTGTTTCAATTGTATCTTCAATAGCACCTTCTACTTCTCTCTTTTGGTCTGTATCTTCAATTCTTAAATAGAAAATCCCTTCTGTTTGGCTTGCTAATCTTTCATTAATTAATGCAGCAAATACTCCTCCAATGTGTTGGAATCCTGTTGGTGATGGAGCATATCTTGTTACTACTGCACCTTCTTTTAGGTTTCTCTTTGGGTACTTTTCAATATAATATTCTGGTGTCTTTTCAACGTCTGGGAATATTAAATTTGCTAATTTTTCTAAACTCATTTTCTTTTCCTCCTTAAAAATAAAAAAACTCTCGTCCTAAAAAATAGGACGAAAGTATATCCGCGTTACCACCTAAATTGATTAGAATTTCTCCTAATCCACTCATGCTCTTTAAGGGTGAGCTTCCCTTAAACCTACTCCACAAAGCTGTGATTTTCAGTTTAATGCTCCTGAGCTTCTTTCAATTGATTTAATTGTTAGGCTTTCACCATCCCTAACTCTCTAAAAATTAACTTCAATTTACTTTTCTCATTCATTGCATTTATATTAGTTATTATTTCAAATCTTACTTAATTATATTCATAATAAGTTTTTTTGTAAATAGTTTGATAAAATAAATTACTTGCAAGACCTTAATAAATCAATAATCTCATGTCCATATTTCTCAACCTTCTTTTCCCCAACACCTCGAATGTTTAAAAGCTCCTCACAGGACTTAGGCAAAATATTAGAAATCTCAATAAGTACAGTATCCGAGAAAATAATATATGGTTTAATTTTCTCCTTAAAGGCTCTGTCTTTTCTCCAAGCTCTAAGTCTATTATAAAGCTCCTCATTAAGAATAACATCCTCCTGTTCAAGCCTTAAAAATACCTTCTCATTGCTTTTCAAAACCTCCATAGATCTTGCATTAAGCTTAAGCATAGAATAAGTTCCCTCCTTCAAAGAAACATATCCACCCTTTAGCATTCCATCAATAATAGCCTTCACATTTCTAGTTGTATAATCCTTCATAAGACCAAAGGTTGTTATTTCAGTTAAGTTTTTGGCAAGAATTTTAGGTCCCTTAATTCCTTTAACAATATCCACAATAATTGAGATTCCAAAGCCCTCCCTTGTGCGGAAAACTGTGGATAAAAGTATTTGTGCTTCTCTTGTAAAATCCCTAACCTCACCACTATCTAAACAATTTTTACAACTACTACAATACTCCTTAGAATACTCCTTATTAAAATACCTTAAAACATTACTTCTATAGCAGGAGGATTCCTCACAAAAATCAACCATACTTTGAAGCTTTCTTAGGGCAATTTCCCTTCTAGAAATTCCACTACTTTTGTTTATAATGAATTCAACTCTTTTTATATCCTCACGATTATATAAAAGATAGCAATCACATCTTCCACCATCTCTTCCCCCTCTACCAATCTCTTGATAGTAGCTTTCTAAATCCTTTGGAAGAGTAAAATGAATAACATATCTTACATTTGATTTATCAATTCCCATTCCAAAGGCGTTTGTTGCAACCATTATCTCAATATTTTCATAAAGAAATTCATTTTGGAAATATTCCTTATCCTCATCTCTAAGCCCACCATGATATTTTCCAACACTAAAACCAACATCTTTTAAGTAGGAATAAAGTCCTTCAACCTCATTTCTAGAGGAACAATATATTATTCCCCCTTGATTTTCATGTGTTCTTATTAAGTCCTTAACCTTTTCTAATTTTTCCTCTTCCTTAAACACATTAATGTGAAGATTTTCCCTGTTAATATCTCCAATATATATGTATGGCTTTTCAAGTCCTAAAAGCTTTATTGAATCCTCTCTAACTTCTTCTGTGGCTGTTGCTGTAAAGGATGAGACAATTGGTCTTACCTTTAAGTTATTTATGAAGTTCTTAATAAAAGTATAGCTTTTTCTAAAATCATGTCCCCACTCTGAAACACAATGAGCTTCATCTATGGCAACTTGAGAAATGTTCAAGCTTTTAACCATATCAATAAACATTTTTGATTCTAATCTTTCAGGTGCTATGTATATTAATTTATGAATTCCAAGAGATGCTTCCTTTAGAATTTCTCTTATCTCCTCAAGACTTTGTGTTGAATTTATGTATGCTCCCTTTATTCCTGCCTCATTTAAATTATCCACTTGATCCTTCATTAAGGATATTAATGGTGATATTACAAGTGTTATTCCTGGCAAAATAACTGCTGGGATTTGATAGCACACAGACTTTCCTGCCCCTGTTGGCATTAAACAAAAGCAATCTCTTCCATTTAATATATTTATAATTATTTCTAATTGTCCTTCTCTAAAGGTTTTATATCCATAAAACTTCTCTAAAGCTAAGTATGCTTTCTCTATTTTATTCATTAATCTCACCCATTTTAATAATTGACATTTTACTCATATTATAACCATATAAATTTACCCAGTCAAAAAAGGTGGAGAGGAAAACTCCCCTCCTATGCCTTTTCAAGTAAAAGATAATCAACTACTAAATATATAAGAAGCAACACAATTGTACCTGGTAGATTTGATGAAATTCCAGCATGTAATGCTGCAAGGATTACCACAATAATCATTGTACAAATGAATACAGCAACATATCCTCCACTTTGAGTCATTTTAAACTCCTCTGAAAATGGTAATTTGTCACCTGTTCCCTTTTGTGTTAAAACAACTATTGGTATTGATGCTAAGAAAATAATTATCATATGTGGTATTACCTTTAATGAGAAAACAAAGGTAAATATTACTGTTAAAACAGCCCATATTGGCATCATCAGCTTTATTATAAATGCCTTTAATGACCCTCTGATAATGTCCTTTTTATTTCTTATTCCAACCATCTTATAAACCAATGCACCCTTTGGATTTTCAGTAAATCTAAGCATATATATTACATTTGGTATTGATATTGCAAAAAAGTATGCTGTTACAAAATATTTTGTATCCTTTAATCCAACAAACCACTCTCTTATTCCTTGATTTTCATAGGATATAAATAAAAATATTAATGGGAAAACAAGTGCTAATGCTAAATTTGGATAGCTTTTTAGCTTGAAGTTTCTTTCTCCCTTCATCATTTGCCAAGAGAAGTTAAAGAACACTCTCTCCTCTCCCTTTTTGCAGATAATGTTGCTAAGCTTGTATATTAATTTCCCTTGCTTCTTTTTCTCATCTCCACTATTTAGCTTTTCAAGATATTTCTCAAACTTATTTGAGCTTTTCATGTAAAGTGCTAGTGAAAGTATTGGTACAATAACTGCTAGAGAAGCCATTATAATTAGCATTGTATTGTAGTTTCCAGTTTTGATTATATATAGTGGTGCAGAAAACCATAGTGGTGGAATTAGCAGGTGGTAAAACTTCGGTACAAACTCTATTCCCATATCAACAACTGAAAATAATCTTGGTATTACTTGATATGATATTATAATTCCCACACTTAAAAGTATTTGTACAATATTTATCATATCCTTTAGCTTTTCCCCATTGAAAAACTTAAGAATTACAAAGTATGCAAGTGCTGTTAGGCTAATCATAAATATATCAACTAGTATTATTTCTAGTAAAAATACTATAAAAAATACAGCTCCATATTTCATTGATACAAGTAGTGATGCTCCAACTAGTGCCAAGGTTAAATACAAAATATAAATTATTATGTGGGTGAATTTTGCACAATTTAAGGTTGCTCTATCTACACCTTTTGTTGATATTAGATTTTTGTCCTTTAAATCCAATAATACAGATGAAAAATCTGAAATAAAGGTGGTTAAAATCATAAACATAAAGTATATAAAAATAATGCTTCCTTGGTACATCATATTAAAGTCAAGTAGTAGAATTGGACAAATGAATATTCCTATAAAGGCATAATACCCTAATGTGGCATAGAATTGATTCTTGTCTGGCTTTTCTTTTCCTCCATTGTTGGCTAAAAAGGTGGTTGTCCTTCTCCCATCCATTGTTAGCTTTGTTTGAAGTATTAATCTCATTAAGGGATAGTTTACTCCAAGCTTTTTGTATAATCCTTTAAACTTGTCTATTACTTTTAAAACCTTAAACTCCTTCATGTGGCACCTCATT
>JBOFQV010000279.1:0-8780 GCA_051650705.1 Clostridium sp. | reverse complement strand
AGCTTAAATATTAATAGAGCTATAGATGGAGATATGAATACAAACTGGCACTCGGGAAAACAAAATTCTTCAAGCCATACTAATGAAGTAGTAATTACACTAGATGAATTAACTAAAATAGATAGAATAATGTATACAAGCCTTAATAATAGAGGATTCCTAGAGGGGTTTGAAATTTACGCATCTAGAACAACAGAGGGGGAAACCTTTGAAAAAGTTACAGCAGGTAGTATTACTAGAGATACACAAAATATACATGAAATAAAATTCAAAGAAACAGAAGTAAGAAGAGTAAAGATAGTATTTAAAAAGGGATATGAAAACTGGGCTTTAATTTCAGAGCTAGGTTTATATAAATCAGATACAACTAGAGAGCAATTTGAAAGACTATTTATTGATGAAGATATGACAGAAGTAAATGCTGAGTTTGCTACAGAGGCAGCATTAAAAGCTTTAGAAGAAGGAATAAAGGGACATCCATTTGAGGAAGAATATGATGAAAAGTTAAAGATAGCAAAAGATTTAGTTGAATTTGGTAAAGTGGCAGTAGGAACTCCAAATATTGAGAGATTTGAAGCTTTTTATACAGACTATATAGAAAGCTATGATGAAGCCTATAGAGTTAATATAAGCAAGATATCAAATAATGGTGGAAAGTATGGAAGCTCAACTATTGATAAAGCAATTGATGGAGATGCTAATTCACACTGGGAAACAGGCTCACCAAATAGTGATTCCTTTAAAAATGAAGTAATCTTAACCTTAGAGGAAGCACAGGAAATAAGCAGACTTACATATAAGTCAAGAGGTGGAGGAAAAGGCTTTGCAGAGGAGTTTAGCATATATGTATCTCCAGTAGCTACAGGGGATAATTTTCAAAAGATTACAGAGGGTAAACATTCAGTAACTAATGATATGCTAGAAATAAACTTTAACAATGTTAAGGCTAAAAGAGTTAAGTTTGTTTTTGATAAAGCAAGAGATAACTGGGCATCAATTTCTGATATGAGAGTGTATAAAGAAGATGCAGTTTCAAAAGCTATGAAAAATCTATTTACAGATGGATTAAGAACAGAGTTAACAGAGGAGTTTAATACAATAGAAAAGGTATTAGAACTAGAAGAGGCAATAAATACTCATCCATTAGCAAAAGCATATAAGGATGATATAAAAGAAGCAAAAGATATTATAAATGGAACAGTTCAAACAGTGGAAATTGTAGAAGCTGAACAGCATGGGGATAGACATAACTATTCACACAGTGTATTAAAATTTGGATTTGGTAACAATAACGGTCAACCAACAGGGATAGTAGCAAGAGCAGGAGAGAAAATAACTGTTTATGTAGATGGTGAAGAAGGTGCACCACTACCATATTTAGTTTTTTCACAACAGGAAGGAAGCTTTGCAAACTATGGAAGGTCTGTAAATTTAAATTATGGTAAAAATGAAATTATAGTACCACAAACAACTCAAGAGGATGGCTGGTATGCACATGATGTTACTCCAGGAGGAGCAATTTATATTGTAAATCCATATACAGAGGAGCAACAGGGCAAAGCACCTAGAATTAGATTTGCTACTGGTTGTGAGGAGTTCCCATTTGTAGATAAAAACACAAATGATGAAGAGTTCTTGGAGTTTTTAAAGGATTATAAGGCAAGAGTAGATGAAGATGCTAAGGCTAATCCAAATGTAATGGATAGAAAAATGATAGATGTAGTTGAAGTTGTATCTGACCATTTGGTATTTACAGGAACAGCTTCAGGTGCCTATGAGGCATATGTAAATCAAGGCTTTAAACCATCAGATACAGTGAAAATGTATAACAAACATATGGATATGATTTTTAACTACTATGGTTTAGATGGAAGTAGCGAAGTGCATGATATTAAATATGCAAGAGAAAATATTAGACTTGCTCAACCATTTGGATTTATGTATGCATCAGGAAGTCATATAGGTGTTCCAAGAGGAGTAATGACAGAAATGTTAACTTCCGTAGGTGGATGGGGAGTTGACCATGAAATAGGACACAGAATGGACATGGGTATTAGAAGTGTTGGTGAAGTAACAAATAACATGATACCTCAGTTTAGTTCATACTTCTATGAGAAACCAAATAGAAGAATTGAATTTGATAACTACACATATAAAAATGTTATTGCAACAGATAATAATGAATTTTATAAGGGTGGATATTTTGAACAACTAGCAGTATTTTGGCAGTTAGAAATGATATATCCAGGATATTGGGCAGAATTAAATAAATATTATAGAGAAAATAATATAACTTTAGATCCTCAAAATCCTGATTTAGATAAGCTAAATATGCTTGCAAGAATTTCAGGTATTGTTTTAAAGAAGGATTTAACAGAGCACTTTGAAAGACATGGCTTCTATGTATCAGATGAAACAAAGGAAATTTTATCTAAGTATGAAAAGCCAGAAATTAAAACATGGTATGCTAACTACAGCTACTATGAATATAAGGGTGAAGGATTATCAGAAAATCCAAGCCTAGAATTGGAATTAACCAATCAAGATGATAAGCTTAAGCTAGAATTTAATGTAGATAAGAAATATACAAATGATATTTTAGGATATGAAATATTAAAAAATGGAGAAGTAATTGGGTTTACATCAAGCAATAGCTTTGTAGACACCACTACAACAGCTGGAGAGAATGTAAACTATACAGTAATTCCTTATGATAAAAAGCTTAAAGCTGGGAAAGGGATTGAGATAAATTCATTAATTCCAAGATTAAAGCTACAACAAGAAAAAGTATATATTCAGTTAAGAGAAGAGTTTAACCCTATGGATTTTGTAAAGGGATTAACTTTTGATAATGAGGATATATCAGAGAAGGTTAAGTGTACAAGCAATGTAGATAGTAGCAAAAAGGGAATTTATAATGTAACCTACACTCTAGAAGATAATGAGGTAACAACTACAAAAACTCTTGAGGTAGAAGTGGTTAGTCAATATAGTTATTTATCTGATAGAGAATGGAAGTCAGTTTATACTGATTTTGGTACACCTAGAAGAAATTCAAACATAAAGGGTAGAGTTAATGGGGGCATAAAGGAATTTGAAAAAGGCTTCTACATTCATGCAAATGGTAATATAGTTTATGATTTATCAGGCTTAGACTATGATAACTTTGAAGCTTTAGTTGGTGTAGATATGAATATTGCAGCACAAAACAACTCTAGTATAACATTCAAAATATTTGGAGATGGGGTTGAACTAGCATCTACAAAGGTAATAAAGCATGCAGATGATATGGTGCATATAAATGTTCCTGTTAAAGGTGTAAAGGAATTAAAAATAGAAATCACAAATGGAGGGAATGGAAATACAGCAGACCATGGTGTAATAGCCAATCCAAAGGTAACAAATAACAATGGTAAACCAACATTAAACATTCCAAAATCACAATCTACAAAGATTGGAGAGCCAATAAAATTAGAGGGTGGTTATGATGCTTTTGATTCTGAGGATGGAGATATTACATCAAAAGTGAAGGTAACTGGAGATGTAAACTTTAATAAGGCAGGAGAATACACTTTAACTTATAAGGTTTCTGATAGTGATGGAAATGAAGTAAAGAAAACTAGAACAATTGCTGTAGTTCATATGGATGATTTTAAATACTTAACTGATTATGAATGGAAGAGTACAAGCAATAGCTATAGAGCGCCAAATGTAGATAAATCTATAAGCTCAAATGATATTAGGCTAACAGGAAAAAATGGAGAAAATATTGTTTATGAAAGAGGAATTGGAGCACATTCAAACTCAACAATAATCTATGATTTAAAGGATAAGAATTACGATTACTTCACATCTTATGTTGGTGTAGACAGACAAATGTTTGGAAGTGTTGGTTCTGTAACCTTTGAGGTTTGGGTAGATGGAGAAAAGAAGTTTGATAGTGGACTTATGAACTCTAGAGATCCTCAAAAATATGTTGAAGTAGACATAAATGGAGCAAAAGAGCTTAAGCTTGTAGTAACAGATGGTGGAAATGGTAATGGTTCAGACCATGCAAGCTTTGGAGATGCAAAGCTTCATTATGCAAATGAAAATAGAGTTGATTTAACTGAAGTTGTAACTTTTGAAGATGAATATTTAAAAGCTGATATAAAGAAAGCTTTAAATTTAAACACAGAGGATATAACAATAGGAGATATGCATAAGCTTACAAGTTTAGAAGGGTCAGGTTATGTGTATAACTTAAAAGGACTAGAATATGCAATAAATTTAGAAACTTTGAATATTGATTATAATGAAGTAAGGGATTTATCACCATTAAAAAACCTAAAGAAGCTTAAAAATTTCAGTGGTGAAGAGAATTGTATATTTAGTGATAAATCAAAGAATGCAGAAGGAAAATATATTTTCAATGATTTTGTAGTAGATATAGATGGAGAAAAATTATTACCAACAAAAATAATGTTAAATCCAAATACAAATCCGGTAGAAGTAAATTTAGAGGATGTAAAGTTTGATGGGACTAATGTTATAATTGATGAAAGTATTATAAATGGTGCAAAAACAATAGAACTAGAATATAAAAGTAAAACTATGAATTATCAATTCTATATACTATACTTCATAGACTATAAATAATATATAAAAGGATAGCAGTTATTTGGGAAAATAGCTGCTATTTTATTCACATTAAAAACAGATTAGAAACACAATAACAACACAATTCTATAATAAAATAATAAAAACTAGATAAAATTAATTGAGTTGGAGGAGAGAAAATGAAGAAAATAAATTATATTAAAATTGTGTTGGATATTTTAATGGCAATAGTTTTTGTGTTGTTATTTAATAAAATGGCAGTTGTACCTATGACATTTCATGAATTTGCAGGATTATTTATAGGTGTAGTATTTATAACCCATATAACTTTAAATTTTAAGTGGGTTAAACAAGTTACTCTAAAATTATTTGATAGTAAAGTCAATGCTAGAATAAAACTTGGTTATATAATAAACGTACTTCTTTTAATTTGTTTTGTTCTTATCATTATTAGTGGAGCGCTAATATCAAAGGTGGTATTACCTAATTTTAGAATCAATAGTTCACTTTCATTCAAAGCTATACATATGTCAATGTCATATATTGCACTTATGATAGTTGGAATTCATATTGGATTACATTGGAATTGGATTGTAAATGTATTTAAAAAGATTTTTGGAATATTAGAAAAAAATAATTCTATTGGAGTTATAGCTAAAGTAGTAGTTATGTTATTATTTATTTATGGGGCATATAACATATATTCAGTAAATTATATGTCTAAGGTTTCACTTATAACAACGAGTTTTAGTGGAGGTCAGACAGAAAGAGGACACCAACTAGAAGGCAAACCTAGGAATGGATCAATTGAAGGGACAAATACTGAAAGAAGACTACAAGGTGATAATCAACGTGTGGGTGAACCTCTAAAGGGAGGAAGAAACAATGTTTCGCCAAATGTTATTGGACTGATTGCTAGGTATATTAGCATTATTTCGGTATTTTCCATAATAACATTTTATTTTGAGAAGCTAGTAGTTAAGAAAAAAAATTATAATAATAAATTATTTAGTATAACAAAAGGAGAGAATTGAATATGAAGGTTATTGTAAATGGAGATGATTTTGGTTATAGCATTGGGCAAAATTTAGGGATACTTGAATGCTTTAAAAATGGAATAATGACTTCAACATCCTTAATGGTTAATATGCCAGGCTTTAATCATGCTATAGAATTAATGAAGGAAAACAAGGAATTAAATGTAGGGTTGCATTTTGTTATGACAGTTGGTAATCCAGTAGCTAGTGGTGCTAAAGAAATTGTTAATAATGAGGGCGTTTTTGATAGGGATTTAGAGAAGATTGGCAATGCTGATATAGAGGAAATTAGAAGAGAATATAAAGCTCAATTAGATAAATTTTTATCAACAGGCTTTAAACCTACTCATTTAGATTTTCACTATGGAATTACAGAGAAACAATATAGGGTTATTATGGAGCTTGCTAAATCTATTAATGTGCCAGTAAGAGCTATGAATAAAGAGGATGAGAAGCTTTTAGAAGAAAATAATTTGAAGTATTCAAAGAACTTTATATCTGATTTTTATAATGAGGGTGTAACTATAGAAAATTTAATTAGTATATTTGAAAGTAATAAAGACAAAGATCTTATAGAAATAATGAGCCATCCTGCTTATGTTGATTCAGTTATTTTAAATAATAGTAGCTATACAACTAAGAGGGCAATAGAGATGGAGATTTTAACAAGTGTAGAGATTAAAGAATACATTAAAAATAATTCTAATATTGAGCTTATAAGCTATAAGGAGTTATAAAATAAGCCAATGATATGCAAAGTATCATTGGCTTATTATTTAAAATGCCATATAAGCTATTGTCCCAATAACACCAGAACCAAAAATAACTAAAATTGGGTTAGCTTTAAATTTTCTTATGGCAATTAGACCACCACTAAACAATAAGAACTCAATAGGTCTAAAATTAGATAAAACTATATCAGCTTTTTCAGCTTGGAATATTGCTAAAGTTAAAATTGATAATCCAGCAGAACTGATTAAAGCTACAACAGCAGGTCTTAAACTTGCAAGTACAGTTTGTACACCTGTGAAGTTACGATATTTATAGTAAAAGTGAGCTAGGGTTAAACAAATTATAAATGAAGGAATAATACATCCTAAAGTACATATTAATGCACCAGGTAAACCAGCAAGTCTTGTCCCAACAAATGTAGCAGAATTAATTGAGATTGGACCTGGGGTCATTTCTGCAATTGTTATTAAGTCTGCAAACTCAGGAAGAGTCATTAAACCATGTACATTAACAATTTGGTTTTGAATTAAAGGGATTGCAGCATATCCACCACCAACGCTGAATAATCCTACTTGTATAAAGCTTAAAAATAATAATCCAATCATTTTTTATTTCACCTCAACTTCTTCTTTTGATTTCTTTATCTCTATTATTAAATTAACAATTCCTATTGCAACACATAATAAAATTACTGTTATTGCACTTATTCCAAATATATAAGTCATTACAAATGTTATAAACATTAAAGCTATGTATAAATTGTTTTTTGTTTTAAATACATTTTGTGCAAGATTTATTACAACATCGCATATAACAGCAGCTACACCAGCTCTCATAACCATTAAAGCAGTAGCTATTACAGCACTTTCTCTAAACTTTGTATAGAATACAGAAATTACAGAGATTATTGCGATTGGGGGAATTGATGTTCCAAGAATTGCAATTATTGAACCAAGAACTCCTTGCATTCTATAGCCTAAAATTACAGAGGCGTTTATTGGTATTGGTCCTGGTGATGATTGTGCAATGGCTGTAATGTCAAGCATTTCACTTTCTTCTAGCCACTCAAGTTCTTCAACAAATTTCTTTTTCATAAGTGATACAATTACGAATCCACCACCAAAGGTAAATGCACTAAGGGTAAAGGTTGCTGTGAATAATTGCCACAACATTTTCCAGTCTCTTTCATAATGTTTAGTAGTTAAATTAGTGTTTTCCATTATATATTCTCCTTTTGAATTAATTACTAGTTATGGATATAGTATATTTACAAATTGGAGATAAGTATAATATTAAAAACCAATAGTAACGATAGGTGTTTACTTATATGTGATTGAAGGAGAATGTTATTAAAAAAGCTAAATACTTCATCGAGGAGTAAAGCTTTATGGAGTACAAGTTAGATATCCATATCAATTAGACGTTACTGATGATGACATGATAAGTGCTATAAATTGTGCAGAAAGAATTGAGAACCTTGTTAGTTGATAATTTAGGATAATCAATAATGAACCGTATCACAAGTAAATGAGGTTTATAGATTTAGGCATTGAAACAACTTGCCTAAGCCGATTTTTATAGATGAAAATACCGTATCATAAGCAAGATTATATTTACAAAATATGTTATGATGAATAATAGTAAATAAGAAATAAATAGAAATATATTGGAGGTATTAAGTATGTGTGGAATAGTATCCGATTAGTATAATTAAATAATTGGAGGTAAAGTATGAATTATAGTATTAGAAAAATTAGAGATGATGAATATGCTCTTTTAAATGATTTTCTTTATGAAGCAATCTTTATTTTAGAAGGAGAGCAAGCACCGCCTAAATCAATTATAAACCTACCAGAACTTCAAGTATACGTTTTGGATTTCGGAAAAAAAGAAGATGATATTTGTTTTGTGGCAGAGGTTAATGAAAAAGTAATTGGAGCAGTATGGGTACGAGTAATGGATGATTATGGCCATATAGAAGATGAGGTTCCATCTTTTGCGATTTCTTTGTATAAAGAATATAGAGGAAATGGAATAGGTACAGCTTTAATGAAAAAGATGATTTATGAACTTCAGAAAAGAGGTTATAAGAAAACTTCATTAGCAGTACAAAAAGCAAATTATGCAGTTAAGATGTATAATAGTGTAGGCTTTGAAATTGTAGATGTAAATGAAGAAGAGTATATTATGGTTTGTCATTTAAAAAACTAAATTTAAATTTTTATTGTCGATAAGTCATAGATAAATAATATTAAAAAAATTATTTATGTTTATTTTTTATAAAAATTTGATATAATATAACTAAGAAATGCAGATAATAAAAAAGTAGAGAGGAAAACATACTAGTAATATGTTTTCACACTCTACTCATACAATCCTAGTTGCTTAGGCAACTGGTATCACTAAATTTTT
>JBOFQV010000278.1:0-5269 GCA_051650705.1 Clostridium sp. | reverse complement strand
ATTACTTATTGCTGTATTATAAGTATGGTTATGTTCGAAAAAAAAGCCATCCATTGTAAACCCTCACTTTATTTTAATACTTCATTAATATTTTACACTATATGACAAATAATTTCAATAAATAACAATTATACAATTTGATAGAAATATATTTTGGGTTTGGATAATTAAAAAAACTCCCTTGCAGGAGTTTCTTAATTGATAATAATAAGATTTTTCTCTATATTGTGGAGAACTTATCTTATTAAATTAACTTTGAAAGAGTAACTAAGTCATAAATATCAATTATTTTATCGGAGTTTAAATCATAAAGATAATTGTAATTTTCATCATCATACTTTCCATTATAGGAGGTTGAAAGAGAAGCAATATCTAATACATCAACATTGTTATCTCCATTCATATCATTTGTAGTTGGCCATAGAGATATTAATGTATTCTTATCATATAGGAATAAGACACCATTTTTATCAAAGAAAGCAGGGGTAATCTTTAGTTCCTGTGGGAACTTTCCATACTGTCCTTTATTTATATAGGTAATTCCATGTAATCCTGCTGAGGTTGTTAATGGCTTATTAAATGCAAAGGTGTTTTCTATAAAAGTCTTTTTGAATTGAGATAAGTCATTAATATTGAATACTTTATCCATATACACAAGTTTCTCTTCATCTTCAAAAAGGAAAATAGGCATATCTAAAGGTTCTTCCTCATTAGAAGACCAAGGTGTTGAATAGCTATCTACTTTAGTTATTAAATCATTCTCTATTTTAAACTTTGTAATACCTGTATTTCCTGCACCACGGGACCAGTCAGTTTCAACTGCTGCATAAAAATAATTACCATCCTTTGAAAATGCTAAGTTTCCAAGAAATCTTGTAGTCATATAATTTTCTTCACTAATTGGAAGAGGGTTTAATGATTTATCATCTAGAATCATTAGTTTTCTATTTGTATCTCCAGTTATTATAAACAATTTGTTGTTATTATTGAAAATACGTTTATATCCATATGAAACCTCATCAAGATATTCATAGCTAGCACCACCATGAGTTATAGCACCATTTTCTAAATTATAAACAGTAACTAAGGGAGTTTTTTCATTGTTTGCTATAAATAATTTTTGTCCATCTTCTGAAAGACAAGCATTTGATGGATAATATGGAAGGGTAACTTCCTTTTTAATCTTATTTCTATTTCTATCATAGATATATAACTTTTTAAAGCTTCTATCTAGTACATAAATTTCACCTTTCTTTTCATTATAAACAGGTGCAGCCATTTCTCCTTGTGTTTTTAAATTGTATTTAGAAGATAAGCTCTTAAAGGTTTTGGTATCTACTGTATCAATATACTCATTATTATCCTTGTCCACTAAATGAGCAATTAAAGTATTTCCATTAGAGAATAGGTTTTTAACTTTATTTGTAAATTTGTACTCACCAGTTTTAGTGAAGTCCTTGTATGAATATCTAAAAATAGTTCCATCTTCCTTACCAATAAAGAACTCATTTTGTGGTAGGTTAAAGGAGATGGCTGTATAGCTTTCTGATAAATTATTTATATATCTCATATCTCTTTCAGTTTCTTCATTAGAAAAAAGAACTGGACCATTAAAATTAAATAAGAAATTACCATCTGGTGAAATGGCACCCCTATCATTCATTTCAAAATCTCCATGATATGGACTTGAAGCAGCATTTGAAAGCTTGCCATTATTATTATCATGTCTATAAAAATGAACTGGTGATGTGCCTTTTTCAATTGAGTATATTCTATCACCCTTTGGAGGAAGGAATAAACTAGCCTTCATATAGGTGCTTGAGGCTCCAAGCTCTTCTCCTGTTTTTTCTGAGTATGAAATAATATTTGTATGTTGACCAGAGCCAGAAGCTACAAATATGATATTATCCTTATTCACAACTAAATCATAAGGAGAGATGGACGTATTAATTTCTTTAATCACCTTTAGTGTATCTGTATTAACTAGTGTTATAATTCCAGGGTTTTCTATTTCGTAATCAGCTGTGTGATCCTTAATTAAGGTTCCAACATAAAGAGTATTATCCTTATAGAAAAGTGATTCTGGCATGTTTTTAAACTGTAGCTTTCTAATTTCTTTTGTATCTAGGTTGATTTCTGCTAGAAACCTTTCTTCCTTAGCTGTTGCATATAGTATATTTTTGGTTGGATGCTTTATTATATTTGTTACTTTAAAATCTAATTGCAATTTACTATTAGATTCTATTGCCTTTGCAGGAGTAACATTAAAAAATAAAGTTAATAGTAAAATAGTTGATAAAATTAAGCTTGTTATTCTGTTTTTCAAGTAAATTCCCCCTTTTAACATTATATGTTAAATATTACCATAAATATATTCTGTAGAATAGAGTTTTTATATATGTTTTCAAATCCCTTATGTAGAGTGATTATATTTAACTAAGGGAAATTAATTAAAATGTACTAACTTTTATAAAACATATATATATAATTTTAAAGTAATAGAGAGCATATGGTAATAAATGGTATAATTATATGGTTAATAGTTGTTCATGGAGGGTTTATGAGAAAGTTTAAAGTCATAATATTTTTATTAGTATTTATAAATATATTTGGAAGTGTGGATTGTAGTGCAAAGGAGGGGGCTGTATTAAATACAGTTATAACCTTTGATAAGAATTATTTCTATGTATATGAGAGGATTCAATTAAATGGAGAAACTTTAAGCACAAGTGCAAAAAGAAATTTTGGGGATATTTATGGCAGGGTTGAATATTTAGAGCTTTCATATATGGATGAGAATGGAAGGTGTTATTCTGTTGATAAGGATATTTATGCAGAGAAGGGGATTTATTATTCAGGTGAAAACCCAGTAAAGAGAGGAGAATATTATATAAATTTTCTTTTTCCAAAGGATATGAAGGTAAAAGAAGTTATTTTAAAGTATAGAGGGGAATTAAAAGATAAGCGTATTTTAAATAATAACCAACTAGTAGTATTTCCATTATTTTTAGATATGGGTTTATTTCCTGAGGTTAGGGAGGTAAACTTCTTTATTGGAATTCCTGAAAATGTTGAAAGCATTGAGCTTGCTGGGGGAGAGGGATATGAGCTTTCAAGGGATGAAAATTTTATTCATGGAAGAGTTAATGCTGTTAAAAGTAGTGGAGTGGATATTCTTTACACCTTTAATGGGAATGAAAAAATAACAGGAAATGTTGTGAGTTCTGACCTTGATATTAATAGCTTGGTTAAATTAAAAACAAGAAAAAAACCTGTTTCAGATAATCTATTAAATTTACCAAAGGGAGCATCATTTCAGGAAGAGGTTAATAATATAATTATTTCACCAGAGAAGAGTAATATTACAGATGAGGGGATGAATTACCATTTAATGGTTAGCTTAATAGCTTTTGGAGTTATTTCTGTATTTTCACTTTTTGTTTTTATTGTAATTAGATCAGAGAAGAGCATAAAGCCTCAAAGTAATAGCTATTATTATTTCACCCTAAACTATGAGCCTAAGAAATGCTTTGGGAAGGTTGAACCTTTTTTAGTTTGTATGCTTTTTAATGATGATAGAGATAAAATTTTAAGATTACTTATAATTGATATTCTTGGCCAGGGTAATTTGATTTTTTCTAAAAATAAGATTGTTTTTAATGAAAAGGGCATGAAACAAACTGGAGGAAGAAAAATATTCTTAGATGGATTTAATAAAGGATTTCCAAGGGGGATTGAAATTATTGAGGTTAAAAAGCTACTTAATAGCCAATATTTTGATGAGGTTTATGATGAGCTTTTAGGCTATTATAAGGATTATATTACAGTTTTGAATAAAACAACTTATGGAGAAAGATATGAGAAGCTAAAACTTGATGTTGCATATTGGAAGGGAATTAAGACCATATTTTCTAGTTGGGATTCCTACTATTATTTAGTAGAAAAGAATGAGCTATTAAATATGACTGAGGTGTATCAAATAGCTTTAAACATTAATAAGGATAAGCTATTACATCACAAATTTAAAGAGGAAATATCCCAAAGACTTTCTGAGCTACCTTTTTATAATGAGCTATATAAAAGGGTGAACAAAACTACTCTTATTGATTACTTGTTAGATTAGGGGGATTTATGAAAAGGAGAATTTGTTTTATTTTATTATTATTTATTTTGCTTCCAGTTAACACAGCATTTGCACAAGGGGGTATGGGAACATTAATTTATAACATAAACACTAATGAGGGAAAGCTAAATATAGAGGAGGAGTATGATTGTAATAATTATAGCTCCCTATCTAGCTTTAAAAGAGGAATTTATTCCTTTGGAGATGAAAAGCTTGTAATAAACTCTGTAATTGTAGTGGATGATATGGGTGAAAGGGAACTAAAGAAGGCAAATAGTGAAAATATTAAAGGGGAAAATTATTTAGTTACAGAGGAGAACACTAAAGATGATATTCATGTTCACTCAATTAATTTTAATATTAAAGAACCTAAAAGGGTTAAGAAAATTAAGCTAAATTACAACTTTGAAAACCCTACTTCATTTGGTACTAGAGGGGATTATAGCTATTTAATAAGAGTTATTACCTCAGGTTATGATGGAAATGATTTTAAAACAGCTCTAATTCATATGGGGATGGAGGTTGAAGGACTTTGGACAAACAATGATAAATACACTCTTAATGAAGAAGAAAAAGGGAAAAGCTTTATTATAAATGAGCCAAATAACTATGGCTTTGTTGTTTTAAAGTATGATAAAAATGAGGATTTCTTAAAAGGGGGAAAAGAAGGGTATAACAAGGTTTTATTAGACTTAGATAGTACTAGGAATAATAAGATTTTTGGAGAGGGGGATTTTTCAATTCCAAATAGTATTTATATTTATAGATATAAGATTATTTTTACCATTTTAATTATAGTAGGGTGTATATTCTTACTTGGAAAGCTTAGAAATTATAGAATAAAGGAGATGAAGAAAATAGAGAAGGAGAAAAAGGTATATGGGAATGAGCTTAGAATACAAAGCTATTCTGAGTATGAAAAAAGTAAGAATGAGCCATTTAAAATGCCAAAGCAAATTAGTCCAGCCTATGTTGGAGTTTTGTTTAATTCAACTGTTGGGGACATAATTTATACAATTACCTTAGAGCTTATTAGAAGAGGGGTAATTAAGGTTGTTAAGGCACCTGAATATAAGGGAATTAAGGAGAATGGAGTTTATAGAAAGTTTACCTTTAGGCTTACAGAGGCAGAGGTTATTTTAAAGC
>JBOFQV010000277.1:0-51806 GCA_051650705.1 Clostridium sp. | reverse complement strand
TCGTATGTTGAAATCAGTATAATTACGAGGAGTTCCAGCTCGTGTACGAAAAAATACACTGACAAGCGTCCTTTGTACCACTTTACGCTTTTAGACGCTATGGAACGCTTAAACGCTTTGACTAGCATTGTTTCACAATGCTTTTTACCCCTAACGGGGTGTCCCTTTCAGGGACAGAGGGTTAGATTTTCTTTATACTTATAAACTCTTATAATTATTATTTTTACGTTTTAATACGCTTTATAGCTTTCTCCCAGTATTAGTTTACAAACCCGCATAACTTACATTTATTAGCTATAAAGTGTATTAAGTACATATGTCAGTATTTAGGAGTATTATGCCTAAAATAGAATATACAAAGTTTTACATATATGGTATAATGATTAAGACGTAAATACTCAAGTTATTCCTAATTATGTGCCAAGAGTTATATATAAAAAGAGATTAGTGTTCCTCTCATCACTAATCTCTTTTTATGTTATTATATTAATCCTTTCTCTTTAAATGAGAAATGAGTTTCATCACATATTATGATGTGATCTAATAGCTCAACACCAATTAACACACCACATTCTTTGAGTCTATTTGTAATACTAATATCCTCTTTGCTAGGGCTAGTATCATTTGATGGGTGATTATGAAATAAAACAAAGCGAGAGCTATTAAGTAATAAAGCTCTCTTAAATATTTCCCTAGGATGCACTATTGCAGTATTTAAACTACCTCTTCCAACCTCAAAGCATCCTATTATATTATTCTTAGTATCTAAGCATACAATGAATAAAACCTCTTCTGCTTGCATATGCAGCTTAAATAAATCTCTTATTAATTGTGCTGCACTATTTGGACTTGTAACTTTATTTACATCATATAAAAAGCTCTGTTCCTTAACTAATTGTAATGAGTATTTATTACTTCTCTTCATTATAATCACTCCAATCTAGTCTAGCATCAAAGAAATAATTCATATGCTCCATCCAATCAAACTCAAATTTATGTCTAAACATCTCACATAATTTTTCAATAGAATATTTATCTAATATATATTCCTTTTTACTTTCTTCTAATTCAGAAAGCCATGCAACAATATCCTCATCGTTTAATTTATATATTACTATTTCATTCTCTTCCATAATTACACCACCTTACCAAGTATGTTGCCTTTCTTCTTTATATTTTCCATCAGGAGTTATATATTCAGTTACTATATCAAGATTGCACTCTTCTCTTTTGTCATTGCAAGGACAACTATAAGAAAATATTTCAATATCTTTATTTTCTTTTTTAGCTTGTTCCCATTGCTCCTTATATTTTTCTCTAAAATCTTTTATATGCTTTTCCTTAAGGTAATCTTCTTTTTCACAATAACATTCTTTTACTATTCTTATGTTTTCCTTACCTAATGAAACACTTGCTGTATCAAGATTTTTAATCTTTTTATCATAATTACATATCTCTTTTATTTTTTGAAATATTTCTTTATTTAAATAAACACTATATATATCATCTCTCTTAGCACTAAAAGAAATATTAACTCCAATTTTGAAATTATTTTCTTCTTTTAAATTAAATATTTCTACATTATTAAAATAAGCACTATTTATTTTTAATCCTCTGTATTCATTAAAATCTTTTTCACATTTAAACTCAAAAGTTCCAAAATCTCTCTTTTCAGTTAAAATAAATTTATTTTCCATTAAAAAACACTCCTTTCACTAACTAAGTCTAATTTTACAATTTTTAACTCTTCATACACTAAGTAATATTCTTCAAATAGTTCCTTTAATTGGATAAAATCAGTAATTTTCTTCGCTTCTTTTTCCAATTTCTTTAGTTTTTTCTCTAAATTCAATACATTTTTCATATTTTTTTTCTCCTTTTTTAATAATAAAAGTCCTATAAGCATTGATATTACTTGCTTACAGGACTGGAAAATTTTCCGTTAACGTATTTCGATAAATCTGAATTTAGCGAAATAATATATGTTACGAAGACTTTGCTCGTCCAGTTTACATATTTAGAAAAATATGCTATAATTAACTTGCCTTTACAGAATTGGTGTAAAGGGTATAATTGTTATTTCCTACATGTTATTAATTCTCAAAAATGTTCATTAAGTTTGCAAAAAAAAAGAGAGGTGTCAAAAGCACCTCCTTTTTTATTTATTACTTCTTATAGAACCATTATTAATTCCTGCCATAAGTAAAAATATTTCATTAGTCTTATACTCATCAAAATCCATTAAAAAATCAGGTATTTCATTTTTAGATTCAATAATTAATTTTACTAATGCTAATTTCCTTTTTTCATCTGAATATCCAGGGGAAGTTATTTTTAGAATTGTATGTCTAGCAACTTCACCTAATTTCATTCCTACCTTTTCTCCTAATTCAATAATTTCATCTTTACTCATTTTTTTTATCTCCTACAAATATAATTTTTCAGGTGTTAAATCATTATTCTTGCAATATCTTTTATAATCATTATAATGATACTCTGCTAAAAATTTTAAATGATTTAATCCTAATTTACTATTCCATTGTTCACAAGTCATTAATTTATTATCAATGAGATATAAAGCAAATGTATAATCTTCTTCATACTCATTAATTTCATCATCAACATAAGGACATTCAAAATCAAAATGACATAGTTTATCTTGATAATCACACATACTACAATCCATTTTAAACCTCCTAATAGTTTCAAATTGTGAAATCAAACATTTTCCCAATAATGTGAGTCTACCCTTATTGATGCACCTTTAGGTAACTCATCTTCTAAAAGTTCTTTTAACATTAAATCCATTGATTTTTTGGGATTTTCTATTAAATCATCATTATGAACTTCTTCTTCAAACTCTATGGCTATTAAAGCCTTATATTTGACTTTCATAATACAGTTCTCCTATTCCTTCGCAATAATTTGCAATTGTTATTTAATCAAATTGTGATATTAACCACCTACTTTTTATAATATCTCTTTTTTAATAATAATGCTACAAGTACAAACCCTATACATAAATTCATTAAGTCTGCTTTATCACTTACAGCTATGATTTGTGCTGACAAAACGGACTGGACTATTTGGAACAATATCATCACCTCCTAATAAGTACGCCACTCGACAATCCACCCTCCCCTTATAATAGTGAACTTACTACTTTAATAGCAAATTCACTTTTATAAAGAGAGGAAAAGAGCAGATGCTCTTAATCCTCAGAACTAAGAGCCTAAGCTCCTAGTTCCTTTTTCTTTCCTGAAAGCTCATCAAGTTTCTCTTTAAGTTCATCCTTAGAAAGAGTTTTGATATAGCTCTTAGGCATTGAAACACCCTTAGCAAGAGCCTTACAGTAAAGTAATTCTTCTTGTAAGTTTCTTATTTTAGCTGTTGCTTCTTGTGGAGTTAACTTTTCCACATCATTTTTATTGACATTAAGGAATAATTGGTTGCTTAGACTCATAATGAAGTTAACTTGTCCCTCAGAAGCATATGGGTGTTCTTTAGCGTAAGTTTCTTTAAGAACTCTGATTTCTTCTGAAATCATTCTGTTGTTCATCTTAGCTATTTTATTATCAATAGCTTTAGTAATTCTCTTGTTGTTCATCTTTAGGTATCTTTTATATGTTTCAATTTGTGCTTCTGATGGAGGTAAATCACCAAATTTATCATCACACATTTTAATTAAAACCTTGATTGATTCAGAGCAATCTTTCTTAGTTTTTGTGTTAATTCCTAACTTAGATAAAGACTCCTCATCTTCTCCTTGTAAACCTAATTTCTCAACCATTCTTGAAATAGTTTCTAATTGGTTTTCCCCTGGAGTTGGGTCAGCACTTGCAATTATATCTTCGATTAAAATCTTAGCATATTTGTAAGTTTTAACCTTAGAAGTGTCAACACCATTTCTCTTTAGCATATCCATCATCTTTTCAGATGGTGATGAGTTAAGAGATTTAGCTTTCATTGCATTAACATAATTGTTAATTGAAAGCTCAGTAATTGCCTCAACTAGCTCTGTCTTTGATAAGGACTCAACATTATCCTTTTCTTTATCAAATTGACCTGCTTGGTTAAGTAATCTTATATAATAAGACTCTAATATATGTGAAGAATAATCCTCAGCAATCTCGCATATTAATTCAGGAGCAGTTGCAAAACATCTTGAACTTAACTCCATTAATATAGCTTGAGATAATTCTCTGTTGTTTCTTTGCAATGCTAACCAATCTCCATTAACTCTATCGAATGCTTGATTAGTTGCCATTGGTTTGAAGTTTTCTCTGTTCTTTTCTTCTCTGTTGTCATCAACAAAAACCTTATCCTTGATGTGAGAGTTTTTGTTTCTCTCATCAATAGTTGCTTGAGCTTTTTCAGCTCTTTCCATTTTTAGCTTGTTGTTTTCTTCAACAACCTCGCTTAATCCTAAGAATTTGATTAATAAATTTTTGAACATAAATGTTCCTCCTTTAATTTGTGATTTTTTTTCTAGGTACAACATTTCTTGTACCATAAAGGAGCTAATCCCTATTTAGCTCCTATCTTGCTACAAGACCTATTCTATTTCTTCATCATCAAGGTCAAAATTAACAAATCTTTCCCATAATGATTTCTTAGTAGTTGGTACTGGTAAGCTAGTAACTGAAACAGTTTTTGATGATATTAACTCATCAAAATCATTCTTTTCAGTAGTTTCTTCAATTCCAGTGCTATTAGCACCTGCTAGAAACCAAACGCTACCTGTGATAAAAAACTTATAAATATTATTTTCCATTAACAACACCTCATTAATATTATTTATACAGTTTTCTTTCCTCCAACCTACACATCCCCATAGATTACATACCGAGCGAAAGTCAAGTGTGCGTAGCACCGAGGTACGAGGGTACACTTGACTTTATTAGCGAAGGTATGTAATAGCAAGGCTTTCTAATCTTTCATTTATCAACTCCTTTCATATTTATTAGTTATTAGATTACTTAACTTGTACTACAAGTTTTCCTTTCTCTCCCTCTTCTGAAAGAGTCCAACCTACAACATAATCTTCTAACCCATTGTGCATACAACAAGCCTCAATCATAAGCTCATCTCTTTTACAAAGAAAGCTCTCCTTTCTACTAATGCTTTCAATGTAGAACTCCTCATTTTCTAGTGCGAAGTCACAAGCAACATTCCAAATATATCTATTCATAGATATACCTCCTTAATATTTATTTGAGCAATTAGCTCCATAAGACCTACTCGCTAGAGTAAGTCTAAGCAACCAACTAAAAGAACATTTTGCTGTTCTTTATTGTTTTGAAACCACAATAAACAGCTAAAACTAAAGCCATTAAATCACTTAACATTTCAATCAACTCCTTTCAATGTAATATACTAAAATGGATTACAAGTGTAACAGAAATATCTATGTTGCACTTCACCATATTGGTCATAATAACTAACATAATCAAGATAACCAAACTCACCATCAAACTCATCTAATGGTAGAAGCATTTCAACTCTTTGCTCTGTGATTAATTGGTCATTATCCCTGTAAAAATCTACAAAGTCGCAATACTCTTTGAATGGTAAGTATGTTAATTTCTCAACTCCTCCAATCAATTCAAAATGCTTTGAGAATTTTGCTTTTAAAACGTTTATTTTCATAATAAACCTCCAATAAATAATAGTAGCTTAATAAGCTCTATAATACTTACTCGCTAGAGTAAGCATTAACAACTTATTGAGCAAGAGTTAATCTAATAATCTCTTGCTTAACAGCATTTAATTCATCAGAGATGAATAAATACTCTTCTTCATCTTCAATGGTTTTTAGCTCCATTGAATATGATAGATAAGAGATTGTTAATCTCTCAAGCTCTGTTAACTCAATGGTTTCTCCATCAAGTTTAAGAGTCTTGTTATCAACAAGCTCAAATAACTTATAGAAAGATATTTTTCTATCCTCCATATAAGTCATTAATTGAATAATTTTGTAATCCATAATTATCATCCTTTCACAATGTAATAGTAGCTAATTAGCTCCATAATACCTATTCGCTAGAATAGGCATTAGCAACTTACTAAGCCACAACTTTGTAAAGTCTATTTTGCTTCTTGAACCCACAAGAAGTTATAACTCTTGCTACACAGTATGTGTCAGTTTCAGTAAGCAAATTAGAGTCAATTAAAAGACCTTTTTCCTTGTACCAAACCATTAGCTTTGCAAATTGGATAGAATTTATTGTTATTACATTAGATTTCATATGAAACCCTCCTTTAAATTAATTGAGTTTACGAAATTAATTTAATATATACATCAATATTAACTACAACAACCCACGACTCTTGACCTCGCTAGAGGGCAACTGATATGTTTTTTAAACGTATCATATGCGTATCAACGAAGCAGAGCGAGAGAAGCGTTGAGCATATTAATATACAAAAAAGAATATTTACTATACTTTTTGCATGCATAAAACTATTCACGCTTACTCTCACTCTGCCTACACGTACTAGCGTAAGCTAGGCTACTCGTAGTAATCATCATATATTAATTACTAATATATAATTAACTAATTACACCTATAAACAAAACAAGCGAAGTGCTAACGAGCTGTTACTCCCCCCCCTGCAAAGGATTAACTTCCTTTCATGTGGTATGAGCCATACATATAATAATGAATGACACTCCTTTCCCCCTTTTCCTTAATCCCATTTTGGCTCTAGCTCTTATCCTGTGATCCCCCCTACAAAACCTAGAGCTTTTTTACACCACCCGCTCTTTTATTTGACTCCCTGTGTTTTTTAATAGAGATGTTTTACTATAAAAAACATATATGCTATATTTAGGAAAAAGAGAAAGTGAGGTAATAATATGGAAGCTGTAATTATATTAATGACTTTAACTAATTGCTTTTGTTTCACATTAGGTTTTATTTTCTGTTATTTAGCTCTTAAAACTGAGCCTGATGAGAAGCTACGTAAGCTATTCAAAAAAGAAATAGCTTATGAGGAAAAGGCTTTTGTTCCAGGAGATGATGAAGATGATTTCTAGAGAAATGAAGAAAGTATTAGATGGTAGAGAAACAGCTATGGCTATTACCTCTAATGAGTACAAAAGAATACTAAAAGAGTCTAGGAGCTTACAGAAGAAAGAAGCTAGAAGCATTAAGAAGATTAATAATAAAGCTATTTTGAAGCAGAGATTTGTTCAATTATATGTAAGTGGCTTTTACACTAATAAGCAGATAGCAGATATTCTTATGATTAGTGAGGCTAGTGTTAGAACTCTTCTTAAACAACCTGATGTTATGGACCTAATATTAGAATATGCTAATGAAGAGAAGCAGATCATTGACACTAGAATTAAAGCTATGAGATTTAAGGCTGTTGATGTTATGAATGAGCTAATGGATGCAGATGATGACAATATTAAACTTAGTGCTGCTAAAGATATTTTAGATAGAGCAGGACATAAAGCTGACTCTAATTCTAATGTAAATATCAATGTTTCTTATGAACAACAGTTAGGCTCTCTTATTGAGGGAGTTAGTTTTGAAGAGTTAGGCATTAATGCCGAGGATTTGAATATTACAGAGGGAGCTGATTAAGGTGAGTTATATATGAATATAACCAAAGGAATGTTACAAAACATTATTGATAATTCCAATATACAGACAAGCATATTAGATGATAGAGCTTTGATTGTAGCTTTATGTTTACCTAATGGCTATATACTTGTTGAGTATCATCAAGAATATACAAAGGAACAATTTGATGAAGAAAAGGCTTATACTATTTGTTTAGGAAGATTGAAAAATAAAATATTACAATTAGAGAATTATCTAAGCTATGACAGAATTACTTATGGCTATGATATAGAAAATGAGTATGAGTAAGATTAATCTTCTTGACCCAATAATTTATATTCCTAATTTTCTTTTTATAAGAAACAAGGAAAGTGAATTAGTTAAATTAAAGCCTAATAAACCACAAAAGAAATTAAGAGATATGATTAATAAGTTAAGAGCTGAGGGTAAGCCAGTTAGAATTATAATACTAAAGGCTAGGCAAATGGGCTTTAGTACTTATACCGAGGCTGATTGTTTGCACCAAACTGTTACTAATAAATTATTCTCTTCTACAATAATAGCCCATGAAGAACAGGCATCACAAAACTTATATAATATGTTTAAAACTTATTATGAGAACTTACCTGATGCTCTAAGACCTATGAGGAAAAGAAACAATTCTAAGGAACTTCTATTTGAAAATCCCACTAATGATGACTTTGAGAAAAAGAAAAATCCTGGACTTAAATCTTCCGTTAAAATAGCAACAGCTAAAAATACTGCTACTGGTCGTTCTCAGACTATAAATTATCTTCATGCATCAGAGGTAGCCTTTTGGGAAAAACCTGAAGAAACTTTTACTGGACTTTTGCAATGTGTACCTAGAACTGCTAAGTCTACTGTAATTATGGAGTCTACAGCTAATGGTATTGGAGATTATTTCTATAATGCATGGCAAAGAGCCTGTAATGGGGAGAGTGATTTTGTACCTCTATTCTTTGCTTGGTATGAACTTGATGAATACCAAATTCCTTTTGATACAATTGAGGATAAAAATGAATTTGAAAAGCAAGTCAACTACACTTATATAGATGAGGAGGGAGTTGAAATTCATACTGAGGAATGGGAGCTTATGAATTTATATGGTGTTACACTTGAACAGCTTAAATGGAGAAAGTGGTGTATCAACAATAACTGTGGTGGAGATATTGAAAAATTCCATCAAGAGTATCCATCTAATGCAGAGGAGGCTTTTATTGCTAGTGGTAGACCTAGATTTTCAATTCCAGTACTTAGACAATATCAAAGAGCTTGCACTCAAGGTAGAGTTGGAAGATTTGAAACATCAGGAAATAGCTGTATCTTTGTTGATGATCCGAATGGACCTTTAGAGCTATTTAAAGAGCCGAAAGATAATGAGTTTTATGTTATTGGAGCAGATACAGCCGAGGGACTTATTACTGGAGATTACTCTGTTGGAATTGCACTTGATAATAACTTTGATATTTGCATGAAATATAGAACTCATATTGACCCTGACCTATTCGGAAGAGAGCTTGTTAAAATGGCTAAATTCTATAACAATGCTTATTTAGGTGTTGAAAATAATAACCATGGATTAACTACTCTTAAAGCTATTCAGCAGGAAGAGTATTTTAATATATATTATACAAAATCTTATGATAAAATCTCTGACCAAATCTCACAAAAGATGGGGTTCTCTACTAATAATAAGACCAAACCTATGCTTATTGATAAATTAGCTGAATTTATTAGAAATAAGTGGCTTGGAATTAAGGATAGAACCATTATAGGAGAGCTATTTACTTACGTTATTGATGAAAAAGGAGCTACAAATGCTCAAGATGGATGTTTTGATGATTGTGTTATGGCACTTGGTATAGCACTTCAACTATTACTTGAGGGCAGAGGTGAAAATTATAGACCTTATGTAGTTGAAAACTCAGGAAAACCTCAAACATACAAAAACTCTCTAGGATTTATCCTTGGAAGAGATGAGGATGATGATGAGGATAGTCCAAGTTCTAATAAAGTAGAAATAGCAAAATAGGAGGATAGTATGAAAGATAAGAATAATAAAGAAATTCCTGCAATAGTACAGAGAGTAAAGCAATTCTATAAGGCTAGTTATGACTCAAAAGCTAACCTGCACACTCAATGGAAAGATAACTATTCAGCATATACTGGAGAAACCTTTAAGAAAAAACATGAAACTAATGATAGAAGTAATGCAATTCCTAACCACATCTTTGCAACTGTTGAAACAGTTAAGCCAATCATGCTTACTAATTTACCAAAAAACATAGTGTTGCCTAAAACAGCAAATGGATATAGCAAGGCTCAACTGGTGCAACAAGCATTAGAGTATGAGTGGGATAGAACAAGTCTTTTGACTAAATTACAACAATCACTTACTGATGAAAGCCTTTATGGAAATATGATATTAGGTTTGTTTTGGAACCAAAAGGCTAGTAAAGGCATAGGTGAGGTTGAGCTTAGACAAATATCTCCGTTTAATTTTTTCATTGACCCAATGGCAACAACAATAGATGAAGCTAGTTATTGTATTTATGCTACCTATAAGCCATATGGTCAAATAGTTCAAGCATATCCTGATAAAGCTAAAGAGCTTGAGAACTCTAAGACAAATGATGTTGATGAAAACCTTAGCTTTGGTAAAAATACTGAAAATGCAAAGGACCAATTATTATATGTAGAATGTTATATGAGGGATTATTCAACAGAGCTTATTGAAGAAGAAAATGAGGATGGAGAAAAGGTAGAAAAAACAAAACTTAAATATAAAAATGGAAGAAGAGTTGTTATAGCAGGAGATGTACTTCTACATGATGGTGAAAATCCTTATGAGGATGGTAAATTCCCATTTGTATCTAGCAGTTGCTATGACTTACCTAACCAATTTTGGGGACTTAGTGAAGTAGAGCCTTTAATCTCAATTCAAAGAGAGATATGTGAGATATATGATGATATTATTGAGAACGCTCATCTATGTGGTAATCCAGTATGGATTGTAGATAATAACGCAGGGGTAGAAAAGAACTCTCTTACTAATAGAAAAGGTTTAGTTGTTAGAAAAAATCCTGGTACTGATGTTCATAGAGAAGCACCACCACCAATACCTGCTTACATTCAAAATATCCTTAGTGATTTAAAGTATGATATTCAGGTTGTTTCAGGTGTATTTGATGCTACTAGAGGAGAAAGACCAGTTAGTATTACATCAGGAGTAGCAATTCAGGCACTACAAGATAGCTCACAAGGAAGAATTAGACTTAGAACTCAAAAACTAGAAATAATGCTTGAGAAACTAGGCTCTATGTGGCTTAACAGAATACAACAATATTGGACTTTACCTAGAACTATTAGAATTATGGGAGCAGAATATGAACCTAACTCATATCCATTAATAATTAATGGTCAAGAAGTATTGTTCAAGGATGTTACTAGAGATATGGTTGATGGTGATTTTGATATAAAGATAGTTACAGGTAGCTCTATGGCTACTAATAGAAGTGCAAGAATGGAACAAATTATAAGATTAGCTCAAACTCCTGCTGAGGATGGTATGCCAATGCTACCAAGAAAAACTGTGCTTGAATATTCAGAGCTTGATAATATTCAAGAAATAATGGATGCATTTAATGTTGAAAAGCAACGTCAAGCAGAAATGCAACAGCAACAAGCTCAGATAGAAAGCCAATCTCAACAACAACAAATGCAAATGCAACAACAACATGAGATGCAAAAATTACAGTTAGAGAAACAGGCAGAGAGCCAAAATAAGCTAATTGATTACAAGATGCAAAGTGCTTTACAAAAGGAAAATAATAGAATATCATCAAGTAAAAGGGAGTTTGACGAAAATATGCCATTAGAAGAATTTATGGCAATGATTTCAATGATGACTAGAGAAGAGTTATTTGATTTCTTAAAAGAGAACCCTAAAGCCTTATTAGTTATTAAAAAGCTCCAAACATTATCCATGAAACAAGGCGTACAAGCCACTTCAAAGGGGGAAAATGAGAATGTTGAAACTAAATAATTACTTAGCACCAACTGATACAGATAGTGGGATTTCTAGCGATAACTTATCAGAAGTTACACCAATGGAGAGTCCAGTAGGAGTTGATGAAAGTAATAACACACCTGCTAATGAACCTATTCCTGATGCTCCAAGTGATTTTGAAATTGATGGTGAAAAATTTACTGTTGATGAAATCAGAGAATGGAAAAAGGGTAATATGCGTCAAGCAGACTACACTAGAAAAACTCAAGAACTTTCAAAGCAAAGGAAAGAGGCAGAGGAGGCTCTAGGTGTATATAATTATCTAATGCAAAATCAGGACCTAACTAAGATGTTAGTTGAGCATCAACAACAGAATGGTGGTGACTCTAGTCTACGAGAAAAGGTAGACCCAACACTTAGAGAGCTTAATGAGATAAAGCAAAAGATGGTTATGGATGACATAGATAGACAGCTCAATGAAATCACAACTAACGATAAGAGAGTTAGTGATGTTGAACTTCTTGAAATTGCTAACAATAGCAAATGTGATATTAACACAGCTTATAATATTTGGAAAGGTGCTAACATTGATAAGATAATGGCTCAAAGAGAGTCAGAGCTTAAAAAATCAATAATGGCAGAAATCCAAAATAATACTGTTCAAACTCAAACCCTAATAGGTGGTAAGGATGCTAAGGTTGAGTCCAATACATTTGGTCTTACTGATGCACAAATCGCTATGGCAGAGAGATTTGACATGACCCTTGAGGAATATAAGAAATATATGTCAAACGATAATGTTTGGTAATAATATGAGGTGAAAAATAAATGAATGATGTTTTAATTATGCATTTAGTTGATTTATTAGCACCAGTTAATCCTACTGGAGCTACAACACATCAAGAGAATGACTTTGGAGCTTTACTTGAACCTAAACTTAGACAAGTTTTCTATAATTCATACAATGAGTTACCTGAACAATTTTCTAAGATTTATCACGTAAAGACTTCTAAGAAAGCAAAAGAAACAGATTATGGATTAGGGGCAATGACTCCATGGAGCAAATTTGGTGCTTCTCAAACTACTGTTGCTGATGCAACTGCAATGCCAACAGTTCAATACCAAAAAATCAATGCAGGTTTAGAAAGAACCTATGTGCATGAAGAATTTGCATCAGGGTTCATGGTGGAAAGAAAGTTCGTGGATGACGAGCAATATGATACTATTATGAAAATGCCTAAGGACTTAGCTAGAGCAGGAAGATATAAGGTAGAACAAGATGCTGCTTCATTATTCAACAATGCTCTAGTGGTAACTCCAACAGCTACAATTTATGATGGTAAACCATTATTTGCTATTGACCATCCACTAGCTCAATTAAAAAATGCCCAAGGTGTAGCAATCACAACTAAGGGTAATAACTTAATTGTTGGTACATTATCTGATGTAACTCTTCAAAATGCTTTACTACTAGGTAGAAAGCAAGTTGATGAAGCAGGGAAGTTAATTGTAATGAACTTTGATACATTAGTAGTACCTCCTGCTTTAGAGTACAAAGCTAGAATATTACTACAATCAAGTGGAATTACTGGTTCTGCTAACAATGATATTAACGTGCTTAAAGGTAAATTAAACATTGTTGTTTGGGACTTCTTAAATAAGGATGATGCTTGTTTCCTAATGGATAGTTCAGCTCATCAAGCTAACTTCTTCTGGAGAGTTAAGGTTGAGTTTAATAGAGAAAAAGACTTCGACTCATTTGTTAGCAAATATAATGGGTACATGAGATATTCTTATGGGGTATCTGATTGGCGTGGGCTTATAGCCATCAAGCCAACTACTTAAAATTAGCCATTTTCAATACAAATTAATATACAACTAAAGAGAGAAAGTGCCATGAGCTTTCTCTCTTTTTTAATAAGGAGGAAAATATTATGGCAGTAAGACCTGAAATATATACTTTAATAGATTCAATGGATGGAACTACTAGAGATGAAAGAATACAATTAGCAATTCTTAATGTTTTATATGATACAAAATATCCTCAAACCTTTTCATTAGAGCCACAAGCATTTAGTGTTCAAGAAGAAGTACCTGCTGAACCAGTAGTAGAGCCTAAAAAAAATACTAGAGCTAAAAAGGTGAAATGATGATAGCACCTGAAATAAAACTATATAAAGATAAAAAGTGTAATTTTGAATTAGATGTTGATAGTGATGGTAATTATTTTTATAAGCTAGATCCAGTTTCATCATCTATTCCTAATATCAACTTATCTATATGGTGTAAAAATATTGGTAATTCTCCTGCTTATGATTTAAATTTAAATATTTTATTTGGAGAATTAAGTAGCGTTAGTTCAGTAGATAAAATAGATGCAGGTAAAACAAGTAGAGTTAAAGTATCAATACCTAGTGTAAATAATAAATTTTCTTCATTGGTGGTGATATTAAGATATGACGGCATATAAACCAAAATATAATTTAATAAAAGATATGTGTAAAAAACAAGCTATTCAGTTTGATGGTATGAATATTACTGAGCTAGAAAAGTTTAATAAATTAAATTTAGCAGGTAATTTAAATCAAAAGAAAGTAAATAGACTTAATGGTGTAAGTGTTCTTCTTTTACAAGAAAGCATAAATGAATATCCATTAGTAACTAATAGTACTGTTTTAATCAAACCACTTAAAACACATAAAAATACAATAAGTTTAAAAAAATCTTACAATAAAAAAATTAACATAGGAGGTAAAGCAAATTGAATGAGCAGATAATACTTACTCAATATGATGATGGTATAGAGCTTCTTGTGTATTTTATAGACTCTTCAAAAAATCCAATAAATATAAGTGATAAAGATATAGAAATAACTTTTGTATCTCCAAACAATGAACCTATTATAAAATACGGTTCTATTATGAATGGCGACAATGGTATAGCTTCTTTCGTTTTATCAGATGAGCTTACAAGTTATAGTGGCTTATGGACTTCTTATTGGAGCATTGTTGATGATGAACAAAATATAACAACACAAGAAACATTAACTTATTTTGTTTTACCTAAATATGGGGGTGCAATTTAATGAGATATACTTCTAATTTAAAATTACCTGTATATGATAATCCATCAGCAGATATATTCAAAATAGTTGACCATAATGTTGCAAATGAGGCTATTGATAAAGCCTACGTTGAAGTTAAAACAATGCATGATAATATACCACTTAAAAATCCTGATGCAGAAATAGTTTTAGCAAGAAGTGGGTTCAGCAATCTATATGAGAAAGTTATTGATTTAGAAAATAGAGTATCAAAAATAAAAGTTGATGTAACTAATTTTGGTGCTGTTGGTGATGGAGTTACAAATAATGATTATGCTATATCAAAAGCTATTGAAAAAGTAAAGCAATGTAGTGGAATATTGTATTTTCCAGTAGGTACTTATTTGATAGGTAGGTCAATAGAAACAAATGGGTTTTCAATAGAGGGTTCTTCATATAATGCTTTTAATGACTCTCCTACTGCAAAACACACAATAATAAAATGTGCAACAAAGGATTTTGAAGCAATAAAACAAACATCAACATCAGGTTCAGGTATATGTTATTCGGTTAAAAATCTTAAAGTGGTAAATGCTTTAGTTGGATTAAAAACAACATATACTGTTAATTGTGATTTTGAGAATTTAGCATTTGGTGGATGTACAAAATGCATAATATTTGGTGATAACTCTGTTTTAGGTGGGTTATTTAACACATTTAAAGGCATATATTGTTACAACACAACAGTAAGTTTAGAAATGGCAGGTAATCAATGGTGTAACAATAATATGTTCTTTAACTGTTATTTTACTGGAGAAGATTATTCAACAAAAATACTACCAAATGGAGGAATAGGAGCTGTAAATAACACTTTTTACAACTGTGAGTTCCATTCTAAAAATAGTTCTAAAACTGGTGGTAGAGGTATTGAGCTTACAAATGCTGTTAACACAACTTTTTATGCTTGTTACTTTGAAACAGAGTCAGCTTGTGTATATTGTGACACAAACTCAAGTGTAACTCTTGATAATTGTGTTTTTGGAAGTTATTTAACAATAAACTCAAAAAATGACCAAGCTATGATAATTGGAACAAATACATCAAGCAATATATGTATTGATGGTGGATATGTGTATCTTAAATCTGATGAACCTCTTCAAAATAGTGTTATTATGTTAAATCATCAATTACAGGAAAGAGGAATGTTCACAAGATTACCAAGAGTTTCATTTGGTTTTCCAAACTTTAGATATTCAAATATAAGTAACTTTAATCCTACAAATTGCACATCAATTGTTGTTTTATCTGATATATCTACTCCTAGAGCAACTTTCAAAAACTCTGATGAACAATATGGATTAGAAATAGTTAGAAACAGAGCAAAAGGTGGAACTGATTATGGAGCTTATTTTAGGTTTAATAACATTAAGTTTTTTGAATTAGATTCTAGTTCTACTCTTAATGTTGTTGCACCAACAACAGAGCTTCAAGGTGCAACAAAGGTAAGAAATTCATTTACTGTTTATGGAGCATTACCTATAACACTTAGTTCTCCTAACGGAAAGTTTTGGAATGTATCTGTTTCAAATACTGGAACATTAACAGTAACAGAAAAAGTATAAAGAGGTGATATTGTGAAGAGAACTAAAAATCTTTATTTGCCTATATATGATGATTTAGCCAATGATATTTATAAAATATCAGATACAAATAAAGCATTTGAAACAATAGAAGAAACATATAAAAATATGAAATTTATGAGTGATAATATTCCATTAGTAAATGCAACAGCAGAGGTTATTGATGCAAGAAAAGGTGAAACAACTCTAGGTGGTAAAATAACAATTATTGACTCAAAAATAAGTGCTGTTGAAGAAAAAGTTGGACAAATATCTCTGAGTGTAAAATTATTTGGAGCTAAAGGTGATGGAATTACTGATGACTCTGTTTCAATTCAAACCACAATCGACAGAGTGTTTGATTTAGGTGGTGGAGATGTAAAACTTCCTCCAGGAGTTTATAAGATGCCTGGGGAGTCAACATTAACACTTAGAAGTGGAGTTTCACTAATAGGTAATAATGCTACATTAGACTTTAGTAGTAGAACAAAATACTCTTCTGATATGAAAAAATTCTTAGTTTCGGGCTTTGGAAGTATAGAAAGTGGAATACCTCTAACATCAAGTGGTATGACTGGTGATTATACAATAGATGTTCCTTCTAGTTATTTAAAAGAGGGAGATTTGGTATGTATAACCTCTGATAAAAAGTGGGAAGAAACAGATAGTACAATTTATTGTAATGTTGGTGAATTATCAATAGTTAATCATAAAATATCACCAACAACTATACAGTTAAAAAATGGTCTTTATGATGATTATTTGCTTACTGATAATGCAAAATTATATAAGGTTAATCCTCTTGAAAATATACTTATTTCGGGAATATCATTTATAGGACAAGGTAGAAATGTTAATCCCGATTTAGATGCAGATTATGGATTAGGTTTTACTTATTGTAAAAATGTAACTGTTAATAATTGCTCTTTCAAAAATATAGATACTAAGCAATTAGAGTTCAGAAGTTGTTATAACTTCATTGTAGATAACTGTTACTTTGAAACAGCTAAATATACAGCAAAGGATGCAAATAGTAATATAGTTGTACCTTGCCCTCCTAAAGAAATTCCAGGCAGAGGAGCTGTTCAATATCAAGTAAGAGTAGCAGATGCCTGTACTTATGGAAATATAACTAATTGTATTGGTGATGGTTCAAGACATTTCTTCAATACTGGTCATTCAAATTCAAAATTAGATGGTGTTACATTATCTGCTAGAGGTTTCCTATTTGGTATAAATAGATTTATAACAGTTTCAAATTGTACTTCTAGAAATACTTGGCACGCTGGGTTCTCAACTCATAATGATGCACAGTATATATCATTCATTAACTGTACTTCTAACTCTAGTGGTATGGCAGGTTTCAACCCTAGAAGTGATTATGTAACAGTAGAAAATTGTGTATCAATAAATACTGGTACTGGTATATATATATCAGATAATGCAAGAAATGTTTTTTTAACAAATAACAATGTAACAAATTGTGTTTCTGCTATATCTTTCACATCAAATAATGATTTAGATTTTGAGAACATTGTTATTGATGGTAACTTCTGTGAAAACTGTACAGCAGGAATAACAATTCAATCTAACTCAACTATAAATCAAACTGGTTCAATTATGATTAATAATAATACTGTTATTAATTGTGGTGTAGGTGGCTACAACTCTGCAATAAGAATACTGTTTGATAAAGCAAAGGTTAATATAAGAAACAATTTAATAAAAGACTGTCAAAACTTAGCTTTTTATCTTGAAAAAGCAATAGATATAAGTCTTGAGAGCAACTTTGTAAGTAACTGTTTAAGAGCTTTACTTCTTCCTTCAACTCCAGTGATAACATCAATAAAGGTTCTTAACAATACATCAGTAAATTGTATTACTAATGGTTGGTGGAATGAGGCTTATAAAATAACAAATTGCATTGAAAACAACAACCTTTATACAGATACAGCAGGTACATCAGTTACTTATCCAAATGTAATAACTAAATCAGGAGCAACAGCATCAAGACCAACAACTACTACTGGATTAAGAAAAGGATATACTTACTGTGATACATCTATAAATAAGATAATTTGGTATGATGGAACATCTTGGAGAGATGCAATGGGTAATGTTGTTTAATTATTTGTTTGGGGGTGTGTGATGAATGAAATGAGTCAATTAGAGGGGTTAATAAGTAACTTAGGGCTACCAATAGCCCTAGTGTGTGCTTTGGGTTATGCATTATACAAGGTTTTTACTACTTTATTTCAAAGATTTATAACAACATTAGACAAGCTAACTGAAACTAATGAGGAGCTTGTAAAAACTAATGCAACATTTGTAAATAAATTCAATGATGTTCAGCAAGAACTAAAAAATATTAATTGCAAATTAGAAATTATTCAAAGTGAAGTTAGGAGGGACGAAAATGGGTAAGTGTGGTAAAAAAACTGGGAAGAAGAAAAAATAAGAGGTGATAATATGGCTAGAATAGTTATAGATGCAGGTCATGGTGGAAATGACTCAGGAGCTTATGGATGTGGAATAGAAGAAAAGAATAAAGCTCTATCAGTAGCACAGAAGATAAAAGAATTAGCAGAACAAAGAGGGATTGAGGTATATCTAACTAGGTCTAGTGATAGATATATCTCCCTAGATGAAAGAGCTAATGTTGCTAATAATGTTGGAGCAGATATATTTGTTTCAATACATTTAAATTCTAGTGACTCTATTGCAAGTGGTGTTGAAACATTTGTATACAATAATTGCTCTGATAAATCTAAAACTCTAGCAAACTTAGTACAAGCAAATATGGTTAATGATTTTGGCATTAATGATAGAGGAGTTAAATCTGCTAATTTTGCTGTTTTAAGGCTAACTAAAATGCCTGCAATATTAACAGAGGGTGGATTTATAAATAATGCTAACGATATGGCTAAAGTAACTATTGATGGTTACGCTAATGCTGTTACTAAGGGGATATGTGAGTACTTTGGAATACCTTATAAAAAAGAAGATAATGAAGTATTTTATAGAGTATGTGTTACCTCCTGTAAAGATATAGAAAATGCTAAGAAAGAGCTAGAAAGAGTTAAGAGCCTTGGATTTCCTGACTCCTTTATAGCAAAATACGAGGTGGAATAATGAAATTCATAGAATTGCTTAGTAGAGCCTACAACTTGATTGATGAAACTGATGTTGATGAACAGGTTGAAATAATAGTAAAGAACGCTATTAATGAGGCTTATTCAATTCTATGCAATATGGATGTTAGGCTCACTAGAGCCTATATTCCTATTGTTAATGGAATTGCTAATATGCCAATTAATTGTTTAAAAATAATAAAAACTAAACCACTTCTTGATGTAAAAGATGAGGTTGTAGGAAGAAATATAATAACTGAAAAAAGTGGAGTTATAGAAATATTATTCAATACTTCTAGGGAACCACTTGTTAATGATAATGATGAACCTGATCTAGCAGAGCAATTACAATATGCTCTAATCAATTACGCTGCTTATAAATATTTCGCACATAGAAAGAGAGATAATATTTCAAATTTATTTTTCTCAAACTATACAAATACTGTTATGACATTTGACAGAAGTCCATTTAATGTTGAAGAAGTAGTAAGGGAGGTTTAAGTATGGCTAATAATCAAGGTGAATACACTTACAGAATACCTAGTTTTCAAAGTGGATTAAACACATATACAGCAGAAGCTCTACTTAAACCTTATGAGGCTATAAGTGCAAAGAATTGTGATATTACAAATGGAAGTCTTGCCACTATTCCAGTTCCTACTGTTAGAGATACTATAAATGCTAATGGTAAGCTCCACACTATTTCAGCTTTTTATGATGCTACTACTTCAACTCTTCTTACTGGTATAGATAGAGAGCTTAAAAAAGGAGCTACTAAAATATTTGATATAGCAGGGAAGCCTTTGGACTATCTTAACTTTGAATACAAAGGAAAAAGAATAGCTGTATTTAGTTCCAAGGATGATATTCCATTCCTTTATGATGGTACTACTTGTAGGAAGTTAAAAAATCGTAGACCTGCTTTTAAAGAAGATTGTTCTGCTGATGGTTTCTATGATAGTGATGGAAAGAAAGTAGCAACAGAGGATTTAGTCACAACATATGCTCCTAAAGGTGATTATATGGAATTGCATTATGATAGGCTATGGATAGCAGGAGATACTGTTAATCCTGATAGAGTCTACTTCTCAACAGCAGGTGTTAATGGAGCTGATTTAGAGGACTGGACTGCTCCTACTGATGAAGCAGAGGCTAATATGCATGGTGGTTTCATTGATGTTAGAAGCTATGATGGTGGTAAGATTATTGGTCTTAAAGTAATTTTCAACTCTGTTGTAGTATTCAAAAACAAAACTGCTTATAAAATCTTTGGTAATAATCCTGCTAACTATCAGTTGGTCCAATTATTTAGTTCAAATGGAGCTATTGCAGATAAATCTATATGTGTAGGAGTAAACGGAGCTTTTTTCTTAAACTCTGATGGAATTTACTTCTATGATGGTACAAATACAACTCTAATTTCTCAAAAGATAAACTCTTTGTTTAAGAGTATGAACTCTCAATATGCTAATAATGCTGTAGCTACATTTGTAGATGGAAAGTATTACTTAGCAATTCCAGTTAATTCAACTGAAAACAACACACTTATTGAATATGACACAGTTAATAAGAGCTTTATGGTACATGAAATAGGTAATATAAAGCGTTTCCTAGATTATGATTATGAGATGCTATTCTCTGATGGAAATAATATTTTAAGATTAAAAGATATAAATACCTCATCTCCACAACTACCTATGTATTGGAAAACTCCATTTACTGACTTTGGAGCTAAGAATATGAGGAAGCTAACTAATTATATTTACTTTAGAGCTAAAGGTAATGGTCAGTTAAAAATTAAGTGTAGCTCTGATGTTAAAACAAAAGAGCTTTTGATAGATTTAACACCTGATGAGAAATTATATAGAAAGAAAATAAAAGTAAAAGGAAGAATGATAAGACTAGAGTTCCTTAATGTAAGTGGAAACTATGTAGAGCTTACTTCACCCGAATTACTTTGTGAAATGGATAATGATTGATGTATAGTTAGATAGAGATTAGGAGGGTATTATGGGATATAACAGAGAACAAATTAATGGTACTACACCACAAGATATGAATAAGCTCAATGAGAATTTCATGGCTATGTGGTCTAAGGTATTTGGAGATATAGATTTCTCTGATACTAACAATAAACTAAAGGAAAAAATATGTACTCAATGGATTCCAGTACAAGGTGAGGGAAATCTTGATGGTAATTATCCAATGACATTAAGGTTCTTCATACCACCTAATACTAAAACAATAAAGTCCAGTAAATTTAGTTTTATAGCAGAAAATTATAGAATGGACTCTGATGTGGCTTTAGGTGGTGGTGGAGTTTCAGAAGCACCAATAGCATTAAACATGGGACAAGGAAATGCTGTTATAACAAGCAGACTAGATGCCACAGCAGAAACATCATGTGCAAATTGGTTTGGGAATTTTGACCCAAAAGATCCCGATAATCACGCAGGAAGAAATATAATGATGGTTAGGTCAAGTTATTTAGATTTTGCAAAAGATAATTTTAGAATGTCTACTGAGCCAACTGCTAGTTATTCAACAATAGAAGATAGAGTGCCATTTGGCAGACTTGGAGGAAATTATTTTGCTCCAATATATTATTCTATAAGTTCAAACGAACAATATATAAGACCTTGGTTAGACCTTAATACTGTTCAACATAGACATGAAATGAACCATTCACATACTTTTGCTGTTAGTGATACTGGTCATACTCATACTGGTTCTGCTAAGGTATCTCTACCTCCACATCCTCACGACCTTAATGCAGGGATAAAAGTTGATACTAGAACCCCTGATAATGTGATTATTAGTGTAAATAATGTAGATGTTACTATTATAGGTTCTTCAAGTGGACTTATTAAGAATGATGTAGATGTTACTAAGCACCTTAAAATAGGTGAATGGAATACAATTAAGGCTAGTGCCAATATGGTTGCAAGAGTCGTTATGTATGGTACAATCGAAGTAATAACCAATTATTTCTAAAAGAGGTGAAAATATGGCAGATTATAGACAACAAGCTCAAGCCCAGTATGACCCATCCTATAATGCTAGGGTTCAAGCTCTTAAAAATCAATTAGCTCAAAATACTTTATCGTTAGACCAAAGCAAAACTGGTATTAACCAAAACTACGATACACAAGTAGGTCATCAAAACCTTAATAATAAGATAAGTAAAAACAATATATCTAACACTATGCTAGGTAGAGGACTTGGTGCTTCAAGTATTGTAACAAGTGGACTAGCTGAGAGTGATGCTAGAAATACTAGAATGGTTGGAGAAATAAATACAGCTAGAACTGGTGCATTGAATGATATTGAAGCTCAAAAGGCAATGTTAGCTCAAAATATGAATAATACATTAGGTCAAATGGCAGGAGATAGAGAGAAAGAACTTATGGCTCTTGCTAATCAATTAGAGGATAGAGATTTTGAAAAGAATTTTAAAAATAGGCAATTAGCTCTGCAACAACAAGCTCAAGCAAGTGAAGCAGCTTATAGAAATGCACAATTAGCTATGCAAAGAGAGCAGATGATGGCTAGTCAAAGAGAGGGAGCTGATGCAATATCAGCTAAGGTTGATGCAATAACTCAAAGTCCTGAATTATCACCTCAGCAAAAGTACGATATGATTAAAAATCTAAATACTGAATATGGTAATAGAGCAGGGTATGGTGATTTTAGTAAAAAGGCAACTGCTCTTATGAATGGATATGCTAGTGGTATTGATTTAACAAATGGACTTAAAAATTCATTAAAGGAAAGTTGGCAAAGTTGGGGTGCTATGAGCAGAGGATTTAACCCTGATATAAGTGGAGCTGTTAAATCATCATGGAAGTCAGGAGAAACAAATCCATTCGGTTATTCAGATGCTTATTCCTATGGAAGAAAATATTAATTATTAGGAGGTAACTATGGCTACTAGATACAAATATATCTCAGATGATATGTATAAGCAATATGCTCAGAATTTCAATATAGAAGAGCAAAGACTTAAAGCATATCAAAGCTATTTGAATTCACAACCTCAAAGTGAATATGATGATGGCTCATTATGGAGCTTACCTAGTAATTACGGAGAGCCTTTTCTTTTTGAGCAAAAGCCTACTATGAGTAACAATGATATATATGGACTAAACGACTTATATAAAAAGTACTATGTTAAACCTGCCTTTGCAAATAAAAAAGAGCTAGAGTTTGATGAGTTTGATCCATTACAAGGTGAAAGAAGCCAAGTTGATTACTATACAAATAAGTTAAAAGAGCTTGGTATAAATCCTGAAAGTCCTGATGAAATAAAAGATACTAGCAATATGAACGCATTTGATAAAACACTTGATTTTGTATTCAACAGTACTCCTTTTAAGGCTTTTGATTGGGCTACAAAAGGTCTACAAGCAGGTGGAAATGTTTTTTGGGGACTTATAAATTCTAATCTTGAAACTCTTGATGAGGATTTAAAAAGATTTGAGGATAATAATGGCTTTGGAGATAATATAAAAGATATTGGTAAACTGTTATTTGACTTTTCAATTAACCCTGAAAAATGGATTAAAAACATTGGAGCAGGTCTTGAAAGTGGTGGAGCAACATTAGCAGGTTACGCTTCACCTTTCCTTGATGAAAAAACTAACAAGGAATTACAAGATAAACAAATAGGTGCTTATGAGGTTCTTGATAAAATTGATAAAGGAGAGTCTAAAGCACTTCAAACAACTGGTGATGTTATAGATGCTGTAAATCCTTTCCGTTGGATAGCTGAAAAAGGATTTGGTGTAGATGAAGAAAAAGCTAAAGAATATGGTAAGTTAGGATTATCTCTTGTTGGAGAAGTTGCATTAGCACCTGATATTAGTGATGCTGCTAAAGCTAATAAATTTGTTAAAAACTTTGATAAGGTAAAAGATGCAGAAAAAGCTCTTACTGATTTGGATAAGTTAGATGAAGCTAGAGCTATTGCTAATAAACAAGTTCCTTATGGTAGTTTTGAACAGCAATATAGAGATTTCAAACCTGATGCAAGTAAAGAAGAAATACTTCTTGCACACTCTAATGAAGTTAATCAATTAGCAAATACAGCTATTAGAAAAGGTGTTGAATACTCAGGTGGTATGCCTGACTTCGAGGGTGTAAAGCTAGATGGTATTTTTGGTAAGGTGTTTGGTGGAAAAGTAATAGATGAAGCTACTGGAGCTAAAGACCCTAGTCATGTAATTATTAATAGAGAAACCTTAGAAAACATTGCTAAATCACCAGTTAAAAAGCTATTATTTGAAACTGGTTCTGCTGTTTTATCTCCAATTAATGCTATTGGAAGCAGTAAGGTATTAGGTAATTGGAAAGATAAATTCTTTGAAACTGGAGCAGGGAAAGAAATAAGAAAGGCTTTTAGCGGTGGAGAACTTGCACAAGCCAAGCAAAATATAAAAGAGAACCCTGAAAAGGCTACTGAATATGTAGCTCAAGCTCTTGGTATGAAATATGCAGGTAATGACTTTAGAGCCAATGTTCAACTTATAGCTAAAAAGGTTTCTAAGTTATCTAAGGATAAAGATTTAGACCTAGAAGCTATAAGACGTGGAATTGAGGAGGGTGGAGGAAAATTCGTAAAGAAAAATGTTATTGAAGAAGTACTTACACCTGAGTATATGGACGAAATAAAGGATAAGACATTAGATGAATTATCTACACTTAGAGAAACTAGAAAGAACGATATTCTAACTCTAGGTGAGGAAATCAAAAATGCACCTAATGAAGTTATTAAAAATAAAAAGATTGAAGAGTTCCAAAGGCTTTCAGAGGATTACAAAATCCTTACAACTGTTGAAACTATGAAATCTCTTGATGTTAAGCAAAACTTAAAAGGGAAAATTCCTGATACTGATTTAGAAGTTCTACCTGATAATATTATATTCCATGGTGCTAATAAGAACCTAAATGACCTTACAGAGCTTATGAAACAATATAAGGTATCTAACCCTCGTAAGGTTGCAGAACACATTATGAGAGTTTCTAACAATGTTCTAGATGGTATTAGAGATAGACTAGGTGATGACATAGCACAAGGATTTAGAGGAGTAAGTAAATTTAATGCTCAAACCCTAGTAACTGGTGAGTCTAATAAACTTATCTCTCCTAATAATTTCGATAACCTTAATACTTTAAGTAAAAGACATTTAGGCAAAGAGCTTAATATGGATGAAATATCTAAGTATACTCCTGAGCAAGAAAAAGCTCTAGTTGATGAAATAATGAGTGCTAAGGAAAAAGGAGAAATACTTGATGATTTAAAAAATCCTGAGCTTGATGAAAAAAGAATGATTGGAAAAACAGAAGCTGAGGACTTAAAAATAAAATTAAAAGAGTCAAATTACTTAGAGAAAAAATTAAAACTTAATGAAAAAGAAGTAGAAGAAGTATATAAAGCAATTGATAAAAACATTGAAAATGGTGTTGAGTCATCAAAGGATATGGACTTGCCTAGCTTCCTTAATGATAAAAAATATGGAATGAAAGACATAAGAAGTGAATTTTATAGCAAAGCTCATAATTACTACTATGAGGAAAGAGCAAAATTAAAATCATCATATGATAAAAACCCAAAACCAAAAGTACCTGAAAACTATCAAAAGGTAAATGATGAAGTTGTAGAAAAATTTAAATATGCAACTCCTGAAAAAGAAGAATTAAATAAAGCAAAAGTTAAAAATCGTTCAGGTAGCTTAGAGGATGATAAACACAAACTTAATAAAGATGATGAAGATTTCAAAATTAAGTTAAATGATGATACTTATAAGGTTAAAGAGAAAATAGAACACACTTTTATAACAGAAGAAATAAAAACAAAGCAAGATTATATAGAAGAATACTCGGGAACAGTTGAAGAAAACATTAGTAAACTTCAAAAGAACCTAAAGAAAGTATATGATTTTATTGATGATTTAGAAAAAAGAAAAATTCCTTTTAGTGATGAAAATAAAAGGAAATATGGAAGATTGCTTAAAAGTGCAATAGTTAATCAGTTATATGCACAAGGAGTAAAAAATAAGGCTGTACTTGATATATTAGATGATATAGAAATATTCCCTAGAATGGCTTTAGATAAATACGGAAACGTTGTTGATGCAACTAATGGTATGAATTTAGAATCTATATTCCAAATGAATAATGCAAAAGCCAAATATAAAATGATAAGTATTAGAAAGAGCCTTGAATTATTTGGTTCAGATAAACTAAATGTAGGTGAAAATATAATAAACTTATCAAGAAAAAGAAGATTAGGTAAACAAACAAGTGCTGTATATTACAACTCTCCAAGTGATAAGGTTTATGATTGGGGTAAAAATTATAATGGTCCAGTAGAAGAACGTAAAATACCACTTAAAAGTAAAAAACTAAAGGATGCAATTGCATCAGATTACAATGAGAGAGATGTTTGGTTTAAAAATCTTATAAGTGATGACTCACCTGCTGATACTGTATTTTTCATTAAAAAATACCTTGGAAGAGATATTACAGTAGATGAATTTAATGGATTAAGTGAAAGTAAGCGTATTCCACTTTTAGATGAACTTCAAGAAAAAATGAGAATTGATATATCTAATAATCTTGGAAGCTATATGTTTACCATAAGTGGAGATAGAGATAAGTTCCATTTAGTTAATAAAAATATTCAAACAATGGCTAATGATAGTGGTGTTACTAGAGCAATGAAAGAAATCAAAGAGGCTTCTTTGAAATCTAAGGATGCTCCTAAATTCGCTATGTCTATGTTCAAGAAGTACTTCAAAGAAGATAAGGACGGATTTGCTAATTTCTATCTACCTGATGATGAAAAAATTACAGCAGGTGCTTTTGTTACTCATATGAGAAACAAATACGGAAAAGAGTTTACAGTTAATGATGTTTCTCTAGAAATAACATCATTCCTTAATAGGTCTGATGATAATTATAAGCTAAGACCTAAGATGCAGGATGTTTATAATTCAACAAAGTATGATTTTGAGGTTATGATTGAAAAAGGAATAAATGATGCACAAGAAATGTCCTTAAAATATCTTGCTGATGGATTATCTGCTGAGAAATATGCTAATGATTTATGGAACAAATACTTTGTCAAAGAAACAAGTGGAGATATCAAATTAGAGCCACCAATGACCAAAGAAGAGTTCTTTAAAAAGATTAAGCGTAAAGGTAAATATGTAAGTGTAGAGTCTGCATTTAATATATTTAAGAAAGAGCTATTTAACCAAACTACCAAGGATGCTGATAATTTTGCTAGTAGGTATATAAATGCAATAGATGAGTCTATGGCAAAAGCAATACTTAAAGAAGTAAAAAGTAGTGGCATCACAATATATGATGAAAAAGCGTTCTTAAAAGCTATGCAAGGAAATTTTATTGAGGAAATTGGAAATGCAAAGAATGGAGCATTAAGAATGTTCTTAATGCAACAGCATAATGATTTAGCTCAAAATCTAACAAAAGCAGAAGCAGATTTGATACTCGAACATCACGCTAACCTTAACCAAAAAGATGTATCTGCTCAAAAAGTTATTCAAGATGTTGCTAGAGAAAACAACATTAAATTGCCAAACCAAGGTTACAAAATAGCAGAGCATAGGAGGCAAGATTGGAATAATGATTTTGCTGTTGATAGAATTGAAGCTGAGGCTCGTAGACAACAAAGGATAGATAAGGATTTTGAGAACCAATACCAAGATACTATTGAGGAACAAGGTAGAGGTTTTGCCAACTCTGATTACTACGAGGAGGGTATGCTTGCAGAAGAAAGAGCAGGCTCAGTATACCTAAAGCTAAAAGAAGAAAATGAGATGCTTAAAATAGCAAAAACAACTAAAAAAGACCTTCAAGATAAACTTAAAAAAGCAGAAAACCCTAAACAAATAGATATTATAAACAATCAGATAAAGGAAGTAAGTGAAGAAATAACTGAAACTGAGGCTAATATTGCTTATCTAGGTGGAGTTCTTGGTGAAAAGGATAATAGAGTTGCTAGATTTGGAGATACCTCTTTTTATAACTATGATAATTTCAAAAAAGAAATTAAAAATAAGGCTCAAGAAAAGACTGGTAAAACCAAGGATGGTAAAGAGTTTTTTTATAAGAATAGCTCATACTCATTTACCTTTGAGAAGCAAGATGTTGAAATGCTTAGACAGTATTTATATGACATTAAAACAAAACATTATATGGCTAGAAGAACTGATGTTGATGGTAAAACTAGAGCAGAGGGCATAAAAAATATTGAGAACAAAATTAGGCTTATGAGTAGGTCTGAGGTTGAGCTTTCTATTTACAAAACTTTAGTTGAAGCTAGAGAATATATAAAAACTGAAAAGCTACCTGATGACAAAGCTACATCAATGGTACGTCAACTAAATGTTCCACATATAAAGCAATATCTTGAAAAAGTTCCTGACGTAGTTCAAAACTTAGGTCTTAATAAGGCAAAGTCAGAGTTTACTAATGTTGATAGAAAAACTCTTCAAGACTTAGTGAATTTAAAGAAGAACATAACAATAATCAGTATGACTAACCCTGAAAAGTATAGAGAAATAATAAAAGCAACTAATGGTCTTGATGCTAGATATATTAGTCACTCAGGATTAGCTTATATTTCTGATTATGCATTTATGTATTCTAAGAGAAATCCTGCTAAATTTGAAGATATACCTCAAACACCACTTACAGCTCTACTTAACAAAGAGTCACTACCTACTATCAATGAGATAGAAGATATGAACCTAAAATCAGATATGTTTAAGGATGCAACTAAGAGAGTTGAGGATGAACTTAAAGGAAATCCACTTATTGCATATGGTATCAATGGAGCTACACCTAAAGCAGAAAACTATTTGATGTTTGAAACTCCAGGTGGTGGAATGCTTAATATTAATGCTAATCTTGCAGAAGCTCCTCAGCTTAGTGTAACTTCACTTAGCGACTCTAGAGCCTATATAACAGCAGACCTTGGAGATTATTATGGTGTTCAAAAGGGTAATAAATTAGCAGTTTCGGTAAATGCTGATGATGTTCAATCAGTCTTGGATCACGAAATAACTCACTATCTGATGGAAAAGCTAAACATAGCTAAGAAAGAAGCTAGAAGTTTTGGTAAACTGGTATCTGCAAGACTTATGGAGCTTGATGGAGAACAAAGAAATGCATTAGTTGACCTTATAGAGTCAGTAGGTATTGATAAAACTGATATTGAGCTTATAGCTAATGGATTATTAACTAAGAATATAGCTCACTATAAAAAGGTTCAATATAAATTTGGTAATGAAACTATTGCTACTCTTGGCTCTTATTTAACTCATACAAGTGCTGATGTTAGGTTGAAATTCAGAGAGCTTATAGGTGATGATGTTACTAATAAATTCTTTGAAACTCTTAAAGGCGCTTCTAATGAGGAACTAAAAGAAGTTAGGAAATTTGCTAGAAACAACATTGGTGTTGAAGCAGAAAGAAAAATAGATAGAATGTCTGCAATACTTAACACAGTATTTAAAAATGATGAGAGAGTAAAAGATATTTATGATATGACAAATAGAATAAATGGACTTGAAACCTTATTAAACAATGTTGATGATGCAAATAAGGAAATAAGTGATATAGCAAAGAAGAACCTTATAGAATACCACGAAAAAAATAATCCTGAATTTATGAATGAACTAAATAGACAAGTGGAAATGTACAAAAAAGTACAAAAAGAAGTTGATGAATTTGAAGCAACAATAAATAAAAATGGACTTAAACCTAGTGAAGTTGAGGTTATGGATTTCATAGTTAATAAGTTTGCAGAAATAGCTGTTAATGAGGGCTATGCTTCATCATTTGAAGATGCTAAAAAATATATGAATTATGTACCTCACCAATATAGTCCTGAGTGGAGAAATTCACCACAGCAGGCTAAATGGGTTATGAATAACGAAGCTATATTTAATAGTCCAGTAAATCACTTCATGAAAAGCAGAAAAATAAGTGGTACTGTAACTAGCATTAACGAGTCCACTATGAATAAATTCGGTGTAAAAATGCTAGAGGATAATATCCTTAGAATGGTTCTTAACAGAACTGTAAAATCAGAAACAATAATGTATAAGCAAAGGGCATTAGACGCTATGCTTGAGGTTACAGATGAAAAAGGAAATGTACTAGCAAAAGGTCTAGGAAGAAAAGTACTTGTAATGGCAGAAGTTAAGGAGCTTCAACAAATCAAAAATGGTACTATGACAGTGCAACAATATTTCAAGGAATATTGTACTCAAAGAGGAATAGAACCAATAATAAATGAGCGTGGATATGAAGATTATGTTGGAGGATATTATGAAACTCTAACTCCTGAATACCTTAATGAAAATGGTCTTATGTATCTTAGAGAGCTACCTAAACTTGGTAAGAAATCTTATGTGAATACTCTTCCAAGTGATGTTGAAAGAATATCTGATGTTAATAAAAGAGCTATAACAGATGAACTTGATAAGGTTGCTAGTTTTGATAAAGGTCAAATAATGTCAGTAAAGAGTCCTCTTGATGATTATAGTGTTATTTCTCCTAGTGATTTCGTACAGAAAGAAGTATTAGAGGGAACTCAAGGAACTTTGTATATAGTTGATAAGAGAGCCTATGATACTTTCAAAGTAGGTATGGATAAGAACTTCAAGAAAGATAGAAGTGGCTTCCTGAAATTGTACGATAAGATAAATGGTGTATTCAAGATGATGGCAGTTCTTACTGGTAGATTCCACTTTAACAACTCTGTTGGTAATATATTTAACAGCTTTATTGGAGCAGGTGTTAATATGCTTAATCCAGTAACCTCTTATGAAACTGTTCAAGTTATGATGGGAAAACCTATTAACATAGCAGGTAAGAGTGGAGCTGAAATAATGTTTGACCTTAAAAGAAGTGGTCTTATAACTAACACTCAACTAGATCAAGAATTTACACAAGGTAGTGTTAATGAGTTTGTTGATGGTGTAAGCAAAACTCTAGATAAGCCAACAAGTTTAACTAGAAGAGTACTGGACCCAACATCAAATGAATGGATACCTGCCGAAGTTAATAAAAAGATTGGAGATACAATAGAAAATTACGCTAAGGTAATGAACTATATAACTCATCTTAAGAGAGGATTACCTGAGCAAAAGGCTTTAGAGCTTGTTAAAAGAGCATTGTTTGATTACTCTGATTTAACTGATTTTGAAGCTAATGTTATGAGAAGAATAATACCTTTCTACACATACTTGAAGAAAAATACAGCATTACAAATTGATGCTTTTGTTAATAACCCATATAAATATTATATGATTACAAGAACAATCAATGAGATTAATAATGCAAATGAAACTGAACAGGAAAGAATGCTTAGACCTGATTATATGAAAAATGATATAGCATTAGGTGGTGGAAAATATTTAAATCTTAACTTGCCACTTTATGATATGACTAAAGCATTTAATCCTAAAGAGCTTATAAGTGGATTAAACCCAATGATTAAAACTCCACTTGAAATTACAACAAATAAAAATTTCTTTACTGGTTCTGAAATCTCTAAAAATAATAAAGCTAAAGATTATGCAGAACACGCTCTAAACAACTTCTTACCTGCTGTTAAAAATGCAGGGACAGCTAGAGATGCAATGCTTGGAGATAATTCTGCTATGACAAAATTAAAAGCTCTAGCAGGAAATCCAGTAAGAGGATATGATAAAAAACTATCTGAAAAAATGTCAATGAGAAGCTACGCAGATAAATTAAAAGCTCAATACTATGGAACACTTGAAGAAAATCCTGAGTTACAAGCATATTTAAAGGTTCTTGAAGAGAAAAAGAAGAGAGAACAAGCAATAAAGAAAATAAAAAAATATTATAACTAGGAGGTTCTTATGGATAAGTTTTTAAGCAAAATAACAGCTCTTATTGAGGTTAAAAAAATAATAGCCTTAATGGTTATTACAGTATTCTGCATCCTTAGTGCCAAAGGTACTATAAGCTCAGAGCAATTCATTACTGTTGCTACTCTTATAGTGGGGTACTACTTTGGTAGTAGTGCTACAAGACAAGCTATTAATGAAAAAAATAAATAATAAAAGAGCTTAGAGAGTTATATTTTACTCTCTAGGCTCTTTTTTAATACACTTGCGAAACAACATCTTTTAGATATTTTATCACCATTTGTAACCAAATATTCCAGTTTCTCTATTTCATTAATTATTTGCACCTTTGCTGATATTTCTTTCAAATTCACTAACTTTAATTCTCTCATTTTCAAGCTCACTCTCCAAATGCTTTATTTGTCTTTCTAAATCAAAACATTCTTTTAGTATTTCTGAATTTGATTTTAATAATGCAAGTTTAACTTCTCTATCTTCAAAACTTTGTTTAGTAGAGTTATAACTTAAATATAAACTAATCATTACAAAAAAATCAGTTAAGCCTTGAAGCACATCACCATCTTTGAAACTTAATACCATTACAGTTCCAAGAGGTATTGTTAAAACAAAGCAGGTTATTTTTGCAAAAGTAACAAAATTATTCTCTATAAATCTATTTATTTTATCCATATATGTTTTATTATGCCCTAGAATGGCTCTAGAATGATTTGTAATGCCTTTCTACTCCACTCTAGGTATATTTACTCCCCTTATATATAAAATCCCTTACAAGTCAAATTTGAGCTATTTTTTTAAATCTCCAGGAGTACAAAGTTTTACACCTATACCCATCTTATCAAATTCTTCTTTTCTAGCTTCTGTGATATTTACTAATATTTCTCTAACCTTTTCTGCATCACCAAGTCTTGCAGCAGCGTTACAAAAAGCCTCACACTTATCTTTTTGTTTTTGTACTTCCTTGCTTATTACAGCGTGTTCAATCATAAGGTCAGTACACTTACTAAATTCTTTTTCTATTTTCTCATATAATTCATTAAGCATCTAATCCACCATCCTTACACATTGCTCCCATAATTCCTGATAATATAACTTCTAGCATATCTCTATCGTCAGGTTCAGAATTTTCAACAATCTCAACAAGAATTTCTTTAAATTTACGCTCTACATCTTCGTGAAAACCAAATTCCTCAAGAACTATTAAGTCTTTAAGAAGATTGTCTTTTAATGTGTCAATTCTTCTTTTTGATTTCATAGTTTCTGACATTAGTTCTAGCATTTTTCTAACGTTTTGTTCAAAACTATCTAGTATAATTTTCTTTTCATCCATATTTTTTCAATACCCCTCTCGTTTTATATTACTACATAATTTTACCATAGCTTTGAATTAAAACAAGTCCCCAATCACATATCCAGTAGCAATTCTATGCTCTTTTTTTAATTTATTTAGTGACTCTTTGCAGTGAAAATCTCTGCATACCTTTGGTCTAAGATTGTAAATCATGCATTTTCTAGTTTTAGAGCTAAAAGGACACATGAAATTAATGGACCTGTATTTAATAGCTTTAGCTTTATGCTTTCTCTTAGCCTCTTGATAAATCTTCTTTCCTGCTGTGGTACTTATGAATTTCTTTAATGCCTTAAACTCTTCCTCTGTGAGTATAGTTGCATAAGAACAACACTCATTGCAGTTATTGCATCTTGGGTTATCAAGGTCTGTTACCTTATCCTCTAATGCTCTCTCTATAAATTCTGTTCCTGATGTTATCATATTTTTCTCCTTTTGTATTGACATTTTATTATTTTATTTATATAATCACGCACGCACACGCGGAAATAAATACGTTATTTAATAGTTCTTTATTAATAGTTCTTTATAGGAGCAAAAAAAATGCCCTCTAGCCCTTATGGTGTAATGGCTGTATGAGTTATCCCCACGTGTAAAAAATACACCTCTGAGGTGTAAAAAATACACCTCTGAGGTGTAAAAAATACACCTCACGCTATTTCACTGGGTTTGAGGGCTGTGGAAACTGTGGATAACCTACTTTTCCACACCTAATTCATCTATAAAAGCAACTTCAACCTCATAAATATAGATTTCAGGAACTCTACCATTTTTAACTACTTTTATTAAATTATGCTTTTTTAAATCTTTAATTATTACAGAATAAGTTTTTTCAGATTTTATATTTAGCACTTTCATTAATTTTGCTCTTTCCATTTTTACATAGACTTCGCCTTTTTCATTGTACCAATGATTTGCATAAGATAATCCCATCAAATCATCAAGCAAAGTATATGCTATGATGCTATCTAATCTAAGTTTTTCATATCTCTTGTTATGAATAAGTTCTTTTCTAAGTTTGTAAAAAAATTCTTCCTTGTAGCTATTTATTGTTTTAATTCTTGGCATAAAAAATGCACCCCCATGATAAATTTTACTAAACTACCAGTAGTGTGCATACAAAAAACACTTGCATATTTTTTTGAACTTGTGTTATACTAGGTTCAAGTTAATATATAAAAGAGCTTAAGCAACGGCTCTGTGTTTTTTGTATGCAGCACTAATGGTTCAGATTAGTGTTGTTTTTATTTTATCACAGTTCTTTATGAATACAAATAATTTTATTTTGACATTATTAGACAAGCTATGGTAAAATTTAGATGCAAAAAAAATATAAAGATATGTATACTGTGTCTTTATAGCTTTTTGTATTTGTTCCATTTCAAGAAAAAGAACCAACCTTTAGCTCGGTTGGTTTTTTTTATATTCTTCAAAACTATCTTCATCAATGGCATCATAGTTTAATACAAGCAATGTTTCAACATCCCATCCATAAAGTGATGGAATTGTGTATCTAGTATCTTGTTGCCCTTTTTCAGTTAATAATATTGCATCATATTTTTCTGCTATTCTCTCAAAATCTATAAGCTCAAAGTAAGAGTCACTATCAAATAATTTATAATGGCAGTATAAAAAACATAAATCATTAAACTCATCTATGGTATATACTCTTGCATCTTTTTTAAGTTCAAATATTACACCTTTATCTAGTGTGTTTAAAAGAAATCCTGACTCTACACAAAACTCTTCCCAATCACTTATATATTCTTCTTTAGGATGATAAGGACTAGCCCACAATCCACCTATTGGTTTATTAATTTTATTGTTTTTTAAATTTGAATTAAATAATATATTATTTATCCAATCTCTTCCTAGTGATATATATTTCATTTTATTTTTCCTTTAGTTCTATGTTTATTTCATAATCTTTTTCACTACTTAATATCGAAGCGATACTAAGTAATTTATTCTCTATATCTTCTTTCTTGTAAACTCCTGCTAATTTTATAGTAAATCCTACTTCTTTTTCTTCTTGTTGTTTGTGTATAGCTGTATTTTGCTCTAGAGCATCCGCTATTACCCCTTTGATTGCTTCTAGGTCTATTTGCATTACTTCCACCTCTTCGCTCTTAGAATTGATTGTAGGCTCATTTAATTCGATTGTATCTTTTCCTCTGATTTCTAATATTTCTCCTACCAAAGAACCAGTTTTTTTATTATAAGTTATCCCCTTTATGTCTAATCTTGATAGAGCTTTATCTAATCCACCAGTAGATATTTCTAATATTTTTGATAATTCAACTCTTTGATAATTTTTTAGTAGTCTTGAATAAAGCTCTATTTGCTTATCTTTTCTCATAAACTTAATATCAGCCTGTCCTCTTACTGGAATACCTAATCTTTGTCTTAAAATAATTAATTCATCATCAGATATTACTAGCTTTTCTAAATCTCTTTTATATGTTGATGGGCTTCTTCTTCCTTTGTTTGTTGCCTTACCACCAATACTAGCTTTTTTTCTATGATTATCTGTTGTTTCTACTTTATCCATGTATTTGCATCCTGCTTTCTCAAAATAGCCATACATACCACCACAACTAAGTCCAGTCTGCTCCATAATTTGAGCATTAGAAAAATGCTTTCTAGCCGTAGTAAAAATAGCTGTTATCTGCTCTTTACTCATTTTCTTTAGCTCTGCTTTTTTAGGTATGTTCTCTAAAATCTCATACTTATTACTCACTTTTACCTCTCCATTCAGTTTTCTTTTTTCTTTTGCACTTAGAAAATCTGATTGTGTTCTAATTCCACCTCTTATATACCCACGTCTACTAGCTCTATGATATGCACCACTAGCTGTACGTTTCTTATCTCTATTCTCTTGATTTAATATAAATTCAATATTATTATCTTTCCAGTTGTTCATGCTCTACTGGTATCATGGAAGTTCTTCTGAATATATCGTTTAAGCATATTTCCAATGCATTTTCTAATATAAAAGTATTAGCCTCACTTCTTTCAGTTGTGTACCCATGATTATTCCTTTTCCAATAATGTGTCTTTTTTGTACTCTCTGTTCTATCCAAACATATCAAATAAAATCTCATAAACTCTCCCCTTAATTGTTAATATTTTCTAAGTGTATAGATTAATTATACTATCAGTTTTATATCTGAACAAGAAAAATAAACAAAAAAGAGCCAGTTCTTATGAACCGACTCTTACAGGGTATAAATACCCATCTCTATAATATTAACAATGTGTATTATAGAGTATTGCCATCTATGGCAAATTTATACCTAGATATTGAAAAAATCACATATTAATTTTATCATTATAAACAAATAAAGCAAGAGCAGTAGCATCACTTTCATCAAAAAATTGATTTTTTACCTTATCTTTATTTGTTTTATAATGCTCTATTTTGTAAATAAACTTTTGATTTACATTAAAGTTTTTAAGTAGATTATCATATACATCTAATTTACCTGAATTACCATTACCAGTAATATATTTTTTTACACTCTTTACATTACACTCAATATAGCAAGTAACTAAATCATCACAAGCTAATTTACATATAGTGTAAAGAGTAGTTAAAAAGTTAGTAACCTTAGCGTTTCTAATGCATTTAGGTTCTTCAAGAGCTACATAATTAGGTTTTAATCTTTTTATTACATCCTCAATTTCTTTTAGATAGTTTATTAGATTACCTTTAAATTTTATAGTCCCTGTTTCAATGCATTTCCCATCTTCAATACAAGAGTATGCTGTTCTAGTTCCATGGTCTATACCAAGAACTCTCATATAATCACCTCACTGTATTTACTGAGTCCCAAGACTTAGTTGCTTTTTTATTGAACTTAGGGCATTCCTCATAACAATCACAAAAATGGCTACAAAAGTAAGTGTTTTTGCAATCAGGTTCCCCATCTCCATCATTTATTCTCTTCCAAATTTCAAGTATTCTATTAGTACCACGCTCAATGAAATCAGGAGTTATTTTAATTCTTTTGATTTTCTTATGCTTAGTAAAATAAAATACAAATTCTTCAGGTAGAAAACCAAATAATGAATAAAAGGCTAGAGAGTATATTGTTGCTTGAACATTAGACTCAAGCTCCTTTTTTGTATACACTCTACCAGTCTTATAGTCCTCTAGAAACACTCTTTTTTCATCTAAATTTCCTATTATTCTATCCACAACACCATTGAAAGGTAATAGCCCCTCGAATATATTCAGCTTATCAAATTCAAACTCAACAGCCAAAGGCTTAACCTTATCTAAAAGGCAGTTCTCATAAGCCCAGTCCAGTTGCTCATGTAAAGAAATGTGGAAGTTAGCTCTTTCCTGTTCATCCTTAAATAGCTCTACTGGTATATCATTGAATTTCTCTGTAAGCATTAAATGAGAGTTTTGAGAATCCATAACATAGGGAAGATCCTCCTCAATCATTTTTTTTCCAAGTAACTCACATAGCTCATGAAATACAATTCCAACCATAGCATATTTATTGGTGAACTCTTCCTCATCTGCTCTACTTTTAGAGCCTACTTTTCCCCACTTATATTCACCTAAAAAACAGCATTTTTCAAAATCTCCAAGTATAGATTGTCTTAAAATCCTCATTCAATTTCCCTCCTATGCCCTTATAACTTTATTGATAATTACACTATTTCCTTGCTTCTTCCCATCAATAATAATAGGTAAAAGAGGAACTAATTTATCTTTAAATCTCTTAAAGGTTTCTGAAAAGCACACACCCTCAAAACTACATTCCTTATTTTCAAGTTTTAGGAAACACATTTCGTTGCCATTTCTATCCCTGTGGGGAGATAATTCATTAATAATAGCAATAATTGAAATATTACCATCCTCAAACTCATTTATATTTTTGTTTATATATCTATCAAGTGGATGCTTTGAAAATGCAAAGCCGAAAGCCTCTATTTCAAAGCATATCTGAGCTTCATCACACCAGTACAAAACATCAACTTTTTCTTTTTTCATCTCGTAAAAATTCTCTAGCATAATTGACCTATTGCTATTAAAACAATCAAACGCTCCTGCCTTAATAAGCATTGATATTGTTCTTTTGTTTACTGTTTTCCCTGGAACTTTACTTATGAAATCTGAAAAATCATTATAAGGTCTGTTTTCAATTATTGATTTTGTAGCATTTTCTCCTACATAGGCTATCATTGTTATTGGCATTCTAATACCATTCTCAACTGGTATAAATTCATTATTAGATATGTTTATATCAGGAGGAAGAACATCTATATTTAGTGACTTTGCTATTTTAATTAAACCTTGCAGATTAGGTTCAGCCTGTGTTAATTCTATTGTCATGCACCCTGCTAGAAATTCTTTAGGGTGATGATGTAGCATATATGCACATTGAGCTGACAACATAGCATATGCACAAGCATGAGATTTGTTAAAGGAATACTCAAGTGAAAATCTATCAAAGATTTCATTTGCAATATCTCTAGGTATTACAGAAGAGTTTAAAAAATCCTCTCTATATTCCTCTAAGTCCTTTACTTTCCTCATACTATCACACTTACCTAAGTCCCACTTGCCACCTGTGATTTTATTCATAAGCAACATAGTTTGTTCTTGATAAACTATAGCTCCATAGGTAGGTTCTAGTATTTCTTGCACATATTGCCAGTAATGAGGTTTAAAAAAATCTCCAGTTTGCATAAATTCTTTTTTGTTCTTCAAGTATAAGTTGGCCTCTTTTACACCAGGTCTACATATACTCTCTGCAACCATTATATCTTCAAAACAATCAGGCTTCATATCATTAATTACTTGACCTGCTGTTCCACCTGCAAACTGGAAAATTGTTTGTAGTATTTCTACTTTTTTCAAAACTTCATAGATTGCTTCACTCTCAAAATCAATATTATATAATTTGTTGAATTGAAAATCACTTAGGTATTTAATACTTTTTGAGAAAATTGTTAACTGTTTCAGACCTAAAATATCGAATTTTATTAAGTTTAAGCTCTCTATATGTTTTTTATGCCATTCAGAGCAGTACTTACCAGTATCTCTATCCTTGCTAAGAGGTAAGAATTTACGAACTGGCTCAGGACATATAACAATACCTGCTGCGTGAGTTGATGTATGACTTAGTGAGTTTTCTAACAGTGCAATGTCTTTTCTCTCTTGCTCTCCAATTCTAGAAGAAATTTCATTATCCTCTAGAGCTTCTTGAACAGTCTTATACCCATCCATCAACTTGCTTATCTTATTGATCACCCTCATCTCATAACCATAAGCACTAAGCACACGTCTAGTTACAGCTTTAAGAGTCATTTTACCCTCTGCCATAATGTTGCATACATTGTCATAGCCATATTTATTTTCAATATAATCAATAACCTTATCCCTCTGCTCATAGCAGAAGTCGCTATCAATATCAGGAAATGAATTTCTAGTTGGATTAAGAAATCTTTCAAAAAGAAGATTGTACTTTAATGGATTAACCTCAGTAATTCCCAAAATAAATGCTATCATTGAACCACAAACAGAACCCCTACCTGGACCTGTTGGTATATTGTTTAAGCGACAATAATTCAAGTAATCATCTACTATTAAGAAATATCCTGCATAACCTTTAGAACAAATGACATTAAGCTCAAAGCTAATTCTTTTTACAGCCTCAGCTTTGTTTTCAATCTTTCCCTCTTCTAATCTCTTCTTAAACCCTATATTACACTTTTTAGCAAGCAATATTTTTTCATCCTCTAGCGTTGTAAAGCTAGGAGCATGAATAGTTTCAAGGTCAAATTCAAAATCAACACTATTTGCAACTAAATGGGTGTTTAGTATGCATTTTTTCAAAAAATTCTCATCTAAATAAGTAAGTTTATCAAGCATTTCATCACTATTTTGTAAATAGAAATCATTAGATGGGAATTTAAATCTTTTTATATCATTCTTCTTTTTATTTACACCAATGCACAATGCCGTATCATGTGTAAAAAAATCTTCCTTGTTAACATAGTGAGCATCACAAGTAACTACAACGCTTGTACTACATATTGCACTTATTTTTTCAATAAATAAATTGTACTTCTTTTGCTCAACAAGTGTATTGGATTGAATTTCGAGGAAGAAATCGTTAGCATATAATTTTTTATATTTTTTTAAAACCTCAATAGCCTTGTCCTCTCCTTTTGTGAGAGCCTTGGCAATTTCGTTTCCAATACAAGCAGAAAGGCATATTACTCCATCCTTATGTTTTTCCAAGTCTGAAAATTTTACCCTTGGCTTATAGTAAAAATTATCGTTTGATATATATTTAAGCATTAATAAGTTTTCAAAGCCTTTTTTATTTTTCGCTAATAGTATAATGTGTGAGCTTCCTTTTTCATTATCTGAAACATAAAACTCACATCCTAGTATTGGTTTAATACCTCTCTTTTTGGCACTTTGGTAAAATTCAAAGAGTTTAATCATATTGCCATGGTCTGTTATAGCAATGGATTTATTTCCTTGTTCTTCTACCTTATCTAATAATAAGTCAATATTGCATATTCCGTCAAGAATAGAACCATCAGAATGAACATGCAAATGTATTGGGTTTTGCATAAATGCACCTTTTTTCTACTTATCAAGTAGCCTTTCTTTTTTTATGTGGTCAAAAATCCTTATTATATCTGATATATAATCTAGTCCATATCTTTCTCTCTGATGTTGCCTGCTGTATCTTACCTCAATAGCTTTTGTAAGCTCGAATAAATCTATATCATAACCATATTTGAAGTCCTCACATAGATTAAGTATAGCTCTTAGTCCAAGTGGATTAATGAAGTCGTGAGCTGAACCTCTAGGTTGTATTGTTTTTTTGATTCTACTCAATTACATCAATCCTCCTTATTGAATCAACTGGATTGAAGCCATTAGGATATCTTTCCTTTAATTTTGATATGTTTTCATATGCTACAAAAGTCATATCTATATCATGCATAGTAGCAAGATTGTTCAAATACCAAAGAACATCTCCTAGCTCTAATGTTAATTTATGCTTATTATATAAATGCCTGTGATACCTGAACTTCTTCAATAGGTCAACAACCTCACCTAGCTCACCTATTAAACCATATACAAGTTCTTCCTCAGTATCAAAGCTACAAGTCCTAGTACATTCTTTTTGAAACTTGTTGATTTCCATATAAATTCCCCCCGAAATTTTTATTCTTCTATATCATCTAACGGAACCATAATTCTATAATTAATTGCTCCTCTTTTTTCCATTCTTTTTCTATATGTGCTTGTAGCATAGAATTGTAATGTTTCTATCTTTATACCTAATTTTTTAGATAGCTCTTTATAAGTCCCTATGTCAACAAACTCATCTCCCCTGTAAAATGCGTACTCTCTCATAATTTCACCTCATGCCATTTTAATTTTTTTAATTTTTGAAGTTCGCTAAGCGAACTAAGCTCTCCAACATCCTTAACTCCAGTAACCTCTAAAACTTCTATATTTATAAGTCCTTTATAATTTTCAATAACACTTTTAGTGGCGTATTTCCCTGCATCATCATTGTCAAAAGCAAGTATTATGCCTAGAAAGTATTTTGATAGTAATATAAACTGCTCTCTAGTAATTCTAGCCCCAAAGGTACATACAACATTTTTAATTCCTAACTTTATTAAGTTAAGAGCATCAATTATTCCCTCAACAATATATACTTCTGTATATTTACCTTTGCAGTTATGAAGATTGTAAAGAAGATTGCCAGTAAGCACTCCCTCTGGCTTATGCAACCATTTTATTTTATCTGAGTCATTGTATCTCCTAAGACTTGCTCCAACTATATTTCCGTCCTCATTATGAAAAGGGAAAGCTATTCTGTTAAAGTCATCTAAAAATACAACTCCATATTCCTGCAGGAGTTCTTGTCCTAGTTTTCTATAATTATTTAGCTTATATCTCTTCCCTAATGTTTTCATAGAAAATTCTAAGTTTTTCTCATCCTTATTTGCATATCTCATCCAAGATTTCATCTCTAGTTTTTCTTTAAGCTCATCCATCCCTAAAGATAATCCCTCAATATCTATATTGAATATACCTGCTAGAATGTTCATAGCCTCTTTGGTGTTCTTAATATTGTAGTAGTACTTTACAAATGTAATTATATTCCCACCTATCTGCTCTACGAAGCATCTCCAGGTGTTATTTTCAAAGTTCCAACTAAAAGTACTTGAGTTATCTGATGTATGCAGAGGACAACAGCACCTTAGCCCATTCTTAACCTTATGAATATTCTTAGCTCCATGTACTTCCAAAAACTCCATTACTCTATCTTCATCAAGTACACTATTAATTAGCTCTAGTGCTGTCATAATTAGCTCCCTCTCACTTCATACATTTTATTAATTGGTCTTACAAAATTAAAATCAAGGGCAGTTCCACCCTCACCATTTCTTTGGTATGCTATGTGTAATTTCTGATTTCCTCTTCTTCCCTCTTCATTTTGGATTTCGTGAGGTAGTTTGTTTCTTAGGAAGAATAATTTACTTGCCATTTGAAGTATTCTATAAGAGCCTCCAATATCACTTGCATCAGGATTAGTACCATTTATATCATCTCTATTAGATTGAGCAGCAGTAAGAATTGGGATACCACATATCCCTGCCATATCTTTTAGAGATGTAGTTAAAAAGCCTAATTTCTGATATTCTTTAACATTTTCAAAGCCCTTAGCATCATTAGTTGGCACTTTGATATAATCAAAAACCACATAGTCTATATTGTTTTTTATCTTATGTTTTCTTATAAGAGCCATTACTTTTTCTACTGTAAAGTCAGGCATGTAAACATGAGTTATTTTTCCATTATTAACTTTATGAGTAGCCTCAAATACCTTAGCTCTCTTATCATCTGCTGTACCAAAATTAGTATCTCTAGCAAACATCCCGTTACTTATTTCTACATTAGGTATACCTGAGTTCATAGATATAAGTCTATCCTCATATTCTTCATCACTCATTTCAGTATCTATATATAGTCCTTTGTAATTTGACTTAATGCTAATATTGTTACAAATATTAGCTAGTAATGTAGATTTACCAACCTTACTTGGAGCAACAATTACAATTAAATCATTGCCACATAACCCTTGTGTTATTCTGTCAAATTCAGCCCATCCAGTTCTTATTCCTCTTACTTCAACTGGATTTTCAGCTCTATCTATAAGTCTTTGTAGAGCTGTACTTCCAACCAAATATTCATCCTTATCCGTTTGACCCTCAAGTGCTATTTCCATTATTTTTTTTTGAGCTTCTGTTAGAAGCCTGCTTGTATCTTCTGTTGTTATTACACTCTCTTGTAATTCATTACCAAGGTTATATACTAATCTCTTAAAAGAACATTCTTTTACTAATTTAATATATAAATTTAAATTGTCCTGAATTATTTGTGACTGTAATAGTGCTTGTATATAATCTCTTCCACCAACATTATTTAATTCTAGTATTAATTCTTCATTCTTAATTGTGGAATATATTGTTTCCGTATCAAAGGCTGTTACACCCTCTTCTGCAAGGTAACACACAACAGAGTATAGTGTAGAGTGAATTTTATTTGCAAAATGCTCTGCAAACAAATTACCACTACTACACTCAATTAATTTATCTACATTTCTAAAAATAATAGATAAAATTGCTCTTTCTGCTGATGGGTTACTAATAATATCATTAATATTAGGCATTTAACCCACCTCTTATTTATTAAAATACGTCTATTTCACGCTCATCTTCATCATCATCACCATACTCATCATCTTCATCATCTTCATCATCACAAGTATAATCTGAGTCAATATCATACTCATCATTTGTTACTCTGTTTACCTCTTCAATAGGTATGCTTTCTTCATCATCAACTATTTCTACTCTAGCATCTTCTGCTATTTCCATTTCTCCAATTTCCAATACTGCATTTTCTTTTCTTATTATTCCAACTATTTTGTAGCCAAATAATAAATCAGCTAATGAGTTACAAAATCTAGATTTGATTTCTCCAGTAGTTGGGTCAACAGTAAGCCAAGTAACTCTACCATAGCTTGTATTACCTCCAACTATCATTCTAAATTTGTCATCACTTGTTTTAAAAATGTCTCCTGCTTTCATTTCGTAAATGTTCATTAATTTTTCCTCCCTGTTATTAATTTTAAATTTGATTCTTTTGCATTTTGAATAGAATAAACTATTACTTCCCTGTTTTTATAAGAGCCAATTCTTCTCTTGACCTGATCTAGAGCATTATTGTTTATGTCTGCTCTTGAATAGCTTGCTATTTGGTCAAAACTTTCTGTTGAAAGATAATATCTATCACCAAAATAGAATAAAAAAAAGTACCCTACATTGGTTATTATAATGTAAGAATTAGCGTGATAAAAATGGAAAACATTATTCTTTTTATTGCTTGTTTTAATACTTATGTTCATTTTTTGCACCTCATTAAAAATTTCCCACTTTGAAAATTTTCTTCTTTGAAATTTCACGTTTTTGTATATTTTCAGTTAAATCTTTTACAGATTCTAAATTTTTATTAAACATATCCTTATCTCTTTCAAATATTGCTTTTGGCAATACTTCATCAATTATATAAGGAATATATCCAATACTTTTTATTTCATTGCTTCTATTTTTTGAATAATAATTTATAGTTAATAATATTTCTTCTTTAGTGTATTTACTTAATAAACCCTTAGCAATCCCCAATTGCCTTTTAAAATCTGATGGAGTAAAGGAAACATTGAATAACTTCCCAAACTCCTTAACAATTATCTGTGTATCTGTTACCAAGCAAAAAAATCATAGGTGTTCTTGATAATATCAGATACACCAGTAGTTCTTTTATTTTTCTTTCTAACCTGAAATAGAATTTTTCTATCATTAGGAAGAAGAGATGCACTTATTGGGGTTACAAAAGTTGCATTAATAATACTTTTGTTTAATTCTTTATTAACTTTATCTAATCTATAAATTTCTTCTCCAAAAATAAAATAATGAGTATTATCTTTCCTTGATATTTCTGTAACCTGAAATGGCTCTTTATCTTTGAAAATCCCAAATCTTCTTATATCTGATGTTTCAACATCATTATCTAATGTTGAGTAATTTACACTCTTTTCAAAGTAAGTATTTTTATCAATTTTTATCATGAATTTTATGTCCTGCTTTATATCTTCATAAGTGCAGCTATAGTAAATTTCATTATCCTTACTAGGTATGAAGCAACAACCATTTTCATTTAAGAAACCATATCCCTCACAAACCTCATTGCTAAATTCAAAATAATTGGTTAAATTAGTAACGAGCTTTGTAACTGTTGGCAAAACCATAAAATAATTAACATCATTTTCGCTTTCCTTGACATAAACACTCTTATAACGACTACCAATACCTTTGTCACTAATAAAATAATACATATAGGTATCTGTTTCTCTATAATATAAGATGAGATTATTATTAAATGTAACTGCCTTATGGCTAAATCCATCTATTGCTATAAGGTCAATTCTAACAATCTCATCTTCTTTATAGATTATTTTGTAGTCATCATAAGAGAACTTTTTGCCATCTAATTCAGATGGCTTAATTGTTCTCCTATAATCCATAATGCACCTCTCTAGTTATCTATTTCAGATGTGAAATCAACATCTTGTTCTTTAGTTTCTTCAACAACTTCCTCTATTGTTTTTCCTGCCATTAATCCTGAAATTTGTTCAGCTGTAAATAATGGCTTTAGCTCCTCAGTATTATACTTATCAAGAGCCTTTTGTTCTTCTGTTAATGGAGAGAAAGGTGGCATTATCATTACACTATATTTAGTAGATAATTTTTCTCCACTTCTCATAACAATAATATCTGTTTGAGTTAAATCTTTTTCAGCTCCTTGCATTTCCATAAGGGTCATTATATTCTTAATGTCAGAGAATATTCCATTTCCACCCTCGAACACCATAACCTCATTCTTAGTTTCATTTCCTAATTTCTTAACTAAAACATTAATGCTATGTGCCATTCTCACAGAATATTTGCTCTTATTCTCCTCTGATTCTTTTCTAGCCTTACATACAGGGCAAGTCTTACCAATACAGTCTATTGATAATCCCTTTCCACCATTAGCCTGTGGCAACCAGTGAGTCCATCTACTATAAGGAGCATCATCCAATATACGGATTATTGATTGCCCTTGTGGGAACTTCACGTATGGTATTTCATTCTTATTTCCTTGATTTTCGTTTCCAATATTATCCCAGCTCATTTGCTAGTCCTCCTTTTAATAGCTCATTTAAGAGCGTTTTATTATAATTTATATTTAATCTCCTATCCAACTTAATGTTGCTCATATGCTTATAGCTCTCATCACCTACAAAAGTAAATGATTTTGTAACAGTACCATCAGGAAGATACCTATTCTTGATAAATTCATTGACGCTACTATTGAAACCATAAACATCAAGCTCTATTAATTTGTAATCGAGATAAATAACATCTGTTAATTGATATAGAGTTTCTTCATCTATATCAAGGTCATACATTACTCCAAAACTAAAATTCTTAGCCATATGAAGTTTCTTTAATAAAAAAGGAACAACATTACCATTTTTCTTTTTAAGTCTTAATCTGTGAGTAAACACAAATTTCTTAGACTTTATTTTTACATTTGGCAGTTGTTCCCTTAGTATTTCTTCATTTATACAGTTATTAAAGAAAGTTATTAGCATTTTAGCTTCACTCTCCTTACTGGTACTCCATATATTTTCATCCATGAGCTAATAGTTCCCTTACTTACAAAAAATATTTCTGCAAGCTCTCTATATGTTTTACCCTCATCTATATATAATCTCATTAGTACATCTCTGAAATTTAACTCTTCTGTGTTCCACTTTAGTTTATATAGCTCAACAGCTAATTTTTCAGTGGAAATAATTCTTCCTTTTGGCATTTAATATCACCTCTACAATATTATACCATTATTTTTTATAAAAAAAATAATAATATTAAAAAATTAATACGGTGTTGCACCATAATAATCTAAATCATCATCTATATTGTAGGTATAAAATTCTCCCTGACTTACAAATAACTCAGTTAATACTCCATCAAGCATGAAAATATCACCAAAAATACTTTCTGCAATACTTTCGTAAACCTTTGAGGTTGAGTTCGGGTAATCTTTCTTTATTTTTTTTATTATTTCATCAAATTCACTTGCTGAAACCTCTTTCATCCATTTACTTTTATCCTTAGTTATTGGTTCAGTAGATATTTTTTGCCATGGATCAGCTTTAACATTATTTTTAATTTTAATTTTACTATCTGTATACTCTTCTTTCTTCTCAAGTTCTTCACCCTCAAGCCAAAAGCTATTTTTTAATTTATTTGTTTTAATCCCAATGCCATAAGGGAATTGAGAAGCAATACACAAAGCTCCATCTTCATCAAAATACTCAAGACCACCATAACTAGAATTACAAGCAAATACCTTACCATTTTTAAGACCTAAGAACCTAGATGAAAGTCCAGTAAGGCTTCTTATATCAATATCATAATTATTAGAGAATAATCTATATATCACCTCTGTATCAGTAATATCATTAAGTTTACCAATCTCTCCAAAACTTCTTTCTGTCCCATTCATACATAATGCAAATTTATTATCAGTTGTCACATATGGATGGCAATTAGAGTCTTTCTTAGAGCCTTGAGAAGCTACTCTAGTATGATATATTGCATAATCAAAATCCTTAGAAAGAATTGTTCTTGTTATTTCTTCATTAGTTAAATCCATACCCTTATTAAAAAAAGTAACAACACCTTTTTCAGTAAGAACTAAGCCATTTCCATGTCCTCCACAAGCCTTTTCTAATACATCTAAATATTTTTCAAGACCATATTTCTCTTCAATTAATCCAGTTGCTTTTTTATTGAATAGTGCTAACCTACAAATATTAATCATCTCCTTTTATATATTGTTTTGTTTTTCTTTTTCTTCTATTTTATGAATGTTATTGTTATTAACACATAGCTTATTAGGTATTTTCTTTCTACCATTAGTAGTACATAATCCTTGAACAATGCAATCATAATAATTTATCTTTTCAACAATATAAATTATTTCTTTATCATCATATAAGTAAACGAAATCTCCAACCTTAATCATCATACACACCCTTACCAAATGAAATAAGCTCTGCTATGTGAGGTAACTTCAAATTCTCATTTAATACATATATATAAGTGTCCTCACCATTGCATTTATCCTTGAAAATAATTCTTTTAAATAAGCTATTTTCGGGATTTTCAGGATTATACCCCTCATAATTATCAATTACAGTTAGTAATTCCTCATCTATTTCAAATATTTCAACTGGTAGCTCACAATTATTAATTACATCTGTTTTTACTATAAATGGATAGCCATGATTACTCAAAAACATTCTATAATCATATATTGAAGAACACCCAATAAACTTAGTTCCTTGCATCTTACTTAAATCAGCTCTTTCATTTCTTTTCAATGTACCATATACAGCTAAATTAACTTTTGACAATATAACCAACTCCCTCCACAAATACCATAGGTACTATTTGTTTTATTTTTTCAATTATATTTTTTATTGGCTCTTTACAAGCAATTAATTCACCTGCCATCTCAGCCCATTCCTCTTCTGTATCTGCAATTATTCTAGTATTTTCAATAATTCTTATTATCTCAATTAAGCTATCATCATACTTTGGTACAATAGTATCAACTAGCTCATCATAATAATCATTAACTGTTCTATAATCTATGCTGTTTTGCCTCTTAAATACTACTGATGGTGGCTCATAGCACATTTTAAGTAATAATTTATTAGCTATTGGATCTATTGCTATTATTTCTTTCTCAAGAAACATAATCAAATCAACCGATAATGCAACTAATTTATCTACTGTTTCTTTCTGAACACCATTAGATAATCTATTTGAGTTATTTCCACTATTTTTAAACACATATAAAGGTTTAACTATTTTATCAAATATCTCTTCTTCCATATCCAAAGTACCATATTTACTTATGCTAATAGCTTTCATAACAAGAGCTTTATATAGTATTGATATACAAGCCATATGAGCAGGGAACAAATTACAATCTGCAAATCTAAACTCTAAATGAAATTTTGTTACCTTATCTCCACTAGCTCCCATATAATTTGTGTTCACAGCATAATATTTTTGTCTACCAAGCTCACTTGATACAGATTGAAGATTACCTGAAAAATCACCATTTTTAAGAGTATCTGCTCTATGGTAATAATCATATCTAGTATGTTTGTCCTTATCAGGAATAGTAGAAGTCATCCAAGCTAATGCAGGATAATAATACTTCATAATCCTAAGTAAATTTTTAAAAATTATACTAGGAACTCCTATTTCTTGTTCATTACTTATATTATTGTAACTTAACAAAACATGATTATGATAACCTGCTCTCCCATTAATCTTAGGCTCATAATCCTCAAGAGTATCTATAATTGCTTTGAACATAGAATATTGCTCTAAAAAGCCATATACTCTTCTACCAACTGTTGTAATCTCAACACCATTAGATAATGAACCATCACTTTTAACGACTCCAACACCATACTTATCAAAAACACAATGAGAATTACTAGGTGATAGCTTTCTATTAATAGCTCCTCTATCAACTGGCTTATTTCCCTCAAATTCTATTTCAGTACCTATCTTTATATTAGAGTTAAAAACCTTACTCCAGTAAAGAGCTTCTCTAAATGTTAGTTTGTCCTTTTCATCCTTAAATTTAAAATTCATTTGTTCCATCTCCTTGTTATCTAAACAAATTTTATGCATCCTGCATCAGATAATTTTTTATAGTCATTTGGGAATACTGCATAGAATAGTGAACTACTCCAAGCTCTAGCCTCTTCTTCTCTTTTGTTATAAGAGTCAACAACAAATATCATAGAAGTGTTAAACTGTATATAATGCCTTAATTCATGCAATACAGTTATTAATGAAAGCTCTCTATAAAATATAATTTTCTTACTTGCATCAATATATAAACCACCATTAAATGCATCCTTAGTAGGTTTTAGCTCAATCCTAATGTCAAATTTTATTTTATATAGCTCTTTTATATACTCTGCAAATTCTATTACCTGCTCTAAAGTAGGCTTTAACCCTAGCTCTTTAACCTTTTTCTTTAGTCCACTTGAAAACTCACTTGACTTATAAGTTTCATAATACATTTTATTCCTCCTGAACATCACTATAGGTTATAATGTCATCCTGAGTTATATTAAACTCAATTAGTTTTATAATATTAAGTAATGTTTTAGTTATTATTTTATTTCTTTTCTTTAGCTGCTTCTTACTTGGAGCATTATTTACAAAGGCCTCTTTGGTAACTGCATCTGAAACATTAATTATTACTCCCATATCTCCAATATGAATGTCTTGGTCATCTCTAATCATACTTGCAGGAGCAAAACCACCTTTGCAGAAAGTAAATCTTTTATTACCAGGAAGTACCCCTACATCAAAGGCATATACATAATGGTCCTCATATTCTTCTTTAATTGTTTTAACAACGCTTTCAATTTCCTGTTGATTACAAAATAATACTGGTACATCATAATGCTCTTTAATATACTTACCTACTACTGGAGCAATACCATCAACCCAATGCTTATCATAACCAACAAATACATACAATGCTTTCATTCCTAATCCCCTTTATATATATATTTAATATACTTTATAGAAATCATCTTGTATTACGGAGTGTCAAGGTTGCGAAGCACCGTAGGGAAACCTTGACATGGAGTAATCAAGATGATAGCAAGGCTTACTAATGTATACATATATGTTTACATATACAAAATAAGCTATTAGAACAATTATTCGTTAACAAATTGTAAACAATTACTAAAGCGATAATGTTCTCTTGACTTTCGTATGTTGAAATCAGTATAATTACGAGGAGTTCCAGCTCGTGTACGAAAAAATACACTGACAAGCGTCCTTTGTACCACTTTACGCTTTTAGACGCTATGGAACGCTTAAACGCTTTGACTAGCATTGTTTCACAAT
>JBOFQV010000276.1:0-77441 GCA_051650705.1 Clostridium sp. | reverse complement strand
TCATTAGATGCTCTTGCTCTTTCTGCAGGATATTTTGATGGTATTATTTGTTCAATGATGGATGCATTAAGAGAAAGTGTTTATACTTGTCTTTATAAAAATATAAATGGTAAGCTTGAAAAGCTTATTGATTACTCTCCTCTTGATTTAAATGAGCTTATGGAGATTTTAAAAGAAAAAGGAGAAAAGGTTATGTTTATTGGTGATGGAGCCATAAAGCATAAGAAATACATCCAAGATAACTTTAACGATGCTATATTCCCTCCAAATCATTTAAATATAGTTAGAGCTTCTGCTCTAGGGGAAATTGGTATGGAGCTTCTTAAATGCGGAATTCATGATGATGACAACTCATCTCCTCTATATCTAAAGAAGCCTCAAGCCCAAAGAGAACTTGAACAAAGGATGGGCATGATGAATGGACTTAATCGTTAAGTTAATGGAGCCTTGTCATATTGATGAGGTTGTAAAAATAAGTAGAGAAAGCTTTTCTATTTCATGGAGTGAGGATAGCTTTAGAAAAGAGTTATCTAACCCTCTTGCAAAGTATGTTGTTGGATTAATTGATAACCAAGTTGTTGGTTTTGCTGGTGTGTGGATGATAATAGATGAAGGCCACATAACAAATATTGCTGTTTCCCCTAATTTTAGAGGACAGAAGATTGCCACTAAGCTTTTAGCTGGATTAATTGAACAAGCTGAAAATTGGGGATGCTATGCCATAACTTTAGAGGTTAGAAAATCTAATATAATTGCTCAAAAGCTTTATGAATCTGCTGGTTTTGTTAATGAAGGTATTAGAAAAGGTTATTATGAAGATAATAAAGAAGATGCAATAATTATGTGGAAAAGAAATTAATGAAAATTTTGATAAAAATCTAAAAATAACAAAACCCCATCTATCCCTTTAAACTCAAAGGATAAATGGGGTTTCCACTTGTAACATATGTTACAGCTTCATGATGATTTCTTATTAAAATTCTATTTTAATTACATTTTACATTCAATATTTTTGTTTCTTTTTTCTCCAAAGTTTGGCTCAACCTTAAAGATTGCAACAGAAACTTTTTTATATAAAAGATAAGTTACTATACCTAATAATACTGATTTTATTCCATTGAAAGGTAACAATCCAGCTACAACATAATTTACAGCTGCCGTTCCTTCAAGGTTCATTCCATATGCAGGTAATAAGAAATATATATTTGCTATAATCCCTATAATCTCCATTGATAGTCCACCAATAACCATACCTATAATTGCACTCTTTTTGCTCTTATTTCTCCAATAAATATATGTTGCTGGTAAAATAAAGCTTATTCCAATTAAAAAATTAGCTGTTTCACCTACAAAGCCTGTTTGTGTACCTGTTAGAAGAAGGTTTAATAATATTTTCATTCCTTCTATTGTTACTCCTGCTAAAGGACCAAAAGCAAACCCTCCCATTAATGCTGGAACATCACTTAAGTCTAACTTTAACCATGGAAATGCAGGTATAATTGGAAATTCTAAATACATAATTACTACTGCAATTGCACTTAACAATGAGATTTTTACAAACCTACTTAGATTTTTTGATTTTTGATTCATTTTTCATTCCTCCCAAAAGTGATCTTCTGGGGTAAACCAACTAGAGTCTTTATTCTATTAAATAAAAAACCTGATATACAAAAAGTATATCAGGGCAAATAAACATAGCTAGCATAGTTAAAATTTAATAAAACTATCCCTCTAATTTGTTACCTTCTTTCATCCAGACTATACTGTCGGCTTCGGAGTTTCACCGAATCATGCAATTTCTTGCTCGCGGGCTTTACCGCCGGTGGGGAATTACACCCCGCCCTGAAGATATTTTTTTATTTTTGTAAGGAAATTATACCACTTAGTTAAATAAAAGACAAGCATTAATTAGGTAATTTATAAATTTTATTCCTTAAATTTACATTTAAACTTTATATTATGTTATAATGTCTATTATTATATATTGTTTACTTGAGGTATGTTATGAAAAAGTATATTATTTTATATTTCATATTAATTATTTCTACTTTATATAGCTGTGAAAATAATAAACTAACTCCTCCACTAGAACTTTCTGAAGATACTTTAACTTCATTATCACATGAAATTAATAATGGATTTAATAATATTTATGATAAAACATTAAAACCTTTTATTCTAAATAAATACGCTAATTCAAGCGAAACAGCATGGGGGCAAGATTTAAACGGAATAATAACCAATATTCCTTCAACTGAAAAAGTTCTTTATCTTACTTTTGATGCATGCGGAAGTACAAAAGGAAACCAAATAGACAGGGAGTTAATTAATTTTTTAATTTCTGAAAATATTCCGTCTACCCTATTTATAAATGAAAGATGGATTGATAATAATCTAGAGTATTTTAAAGAGTTAAGTAAAAACCCATTATTTCAAATAGAAAATCACGGAACATCACACAAACCTCTTTCTATTAATGGAAGAAGTGCCTATGGTATTGAAGGCACAAAAAACCTAAGTGAATTATATGATGAAGTCAATATAAATTCAAAAAAAATTGAAGCTTTAACTGGAAGAAAGCCTAAATACTTTAGATCTGGCACCGCTTTTTATGATGATGTTGCTGTAAAAATTATTAAAGATATGGGTTATAAAATTGCTGGTTACAATGTTTTAGGAGATGCTGGTGCAACCTTTAACAAAACCCAAATAATAAACCAATTTCAAAATTTTCAAAGCGGTTCTATATTTCTTTTTCATATGAATCATCCTGAATCCGAAACTTTTGAAGGTCTTGAAGTAGTTATCCCAAGACTCAAAAATGAAGGATGGATATTTAAAACACTTCCTAACTGAATTTAATATTCTTATTAAGTAAAAAACTTACTACCAAAATGGTAATAAGTTTTTTTATTTTTATTCTTCTTCTTTTATATTTTTCATTGATAAAGAAATTCTCTTTCTCTTTTCATCAACCTCTAATATTCTCACCTTAACAACATCTCCAACCTTAACAATATCAAGTGGATGCTTTACAAATCTATCAGCCATTTGACTCTTGTGAACTAATCCATCTTGATGCACTCCAATATCCACAAATGCACCAAAGTCTGAAACATTTCTTACAGTTCCTAAAAGAACCATATCTGGAGTTAAATCCTTAAGATCAATTACTCCTGTTTTTAAAATTGGCTTTGGCATTTCATCTCTAGGGTCTCTTCCTGGCTTTTGTAATTCCTTTATAATATCCTTAAGAGTAAGCTCTCCAACCTCTAATTCCTTAGCAATATTACCTAAACCTTTTTCATTAACCTTATCTTCAATATCTGAAATCTCCCTATTTTTTAGAGCGTCCTTTCCATATCCTAAAAGTTCAATAAGCTTTCTAGCAACCTCATATGACTCTGGATGAACAGAAGTATTATCTAAAGGCTCTTTACTTTCCATAACTCTTAAGAATCCAGCACATTGTTCATATGCCTTTTGACCTAATCTTTTAACTTTTAATAGCTCTTTTCTACTCTTAAATACTCCATTTTCTTCTCTATACAAAACAATATTTTGGGCTATTGAAGCATTAATTCCTGATATATAAGTTAATAGTGATGGTGTTGCTGTATTTAAATCAACTCCAACCTTATTAACAGAATCCTCAACTACTCCTTTTAAGCTTTCCTCTAACCTTTTTGGAGTAACATCATGTTGATATTGACCAACACCAATTGCCTTAGGATCAATTTTTACAAGCTCTGCCATAGGGTCTTGTAACCTTCTACCTATTGAAATTGCTCCTCTAACAGTAACATCTAAATCTGGATATTCCTTAGTTGCAAGCTCTGATGCTGAATAAACAGATGCTCCTGCCTCTGAAACTATAACATATGCTAACTCTTTTCCTGTTTCTCTTTTAATTTCAGTAATCATTTCTGAAATTACTTCTTCTGACTCTCTTGATGCTGTTCCATTTCCAAGAGATATTACATCAACATCGTGCTTTTTAATAAGTTCTTTTAACTTTGCCTTAGTCCCAGAAACATCATTTTTAGGTAATGTGGGATATACTGTTATATTTTCTAAGAACTTTCCAGTACTATCTAATATAGCAACCTTACATCCTGTTCTAAATCCAGGGTCAAATCCCATAACTACCTTGCCCTTAATTGGTGGTTGCATAAGTAGCGCCTTAAGATTTTCATTAAATATTCTTATTGCTCCCTCTTCCCCTTTGTCTGTAAGCTCACTTCTAATTTCTCTTTCAATTGAAGGGTATATTAGTCTCTTTAAAGAATCCTTAATAGCAAGCTTTAATTCTTCAATGCAAGCTCCTCCATTAATCACATTGTTTTCTAAATAAGAAATTATCTTACCTTCATTAGAAGTTATTTTTACACTTAATATTTTTTCCTTTTCCCCTCTATTAATTGCTAATATTCTATGTGGAGGAATTTTATTTACTTCTTCTTTATAATCATAATACATTTCATATGGGGTACTCTCTTCAGATGATCCCTTAGTTTCAATAAATCCTTCTCTAAATACAAGCTCTCTTATAAACTTTCTATACTTAGCTTCATCTGAAATTTGCTCTGCAATAATATCTAATGCCCCTGCAATTGCTTCCTCTGCAGACTTTACACCTTTTTCTTCATCAATAAACTTATTGCTTTCTTCATTTAAATTACCCTTAAAATCTGGTGATAAAATAATTTCTGCTAAAGGCTTTAATCCCTTTTCTAAAGCTATTGTAGCTCTGGTTCTCTTCTTTTGCTTATATGGTCTATATATATCTTCAACCTCTGTTAATGTTTTTGCATTAACTAAAGCTGTTACTATTTCCTCTGTAAGCTTTCCTTGCTCATCTATTAATCTCTTAACATCATCTTTTCTTTCATTTAAGTTTCTAAGATAAGTTAATCTCTCATAAAACTTTCTTAAAACCTCATCAGATAATCCTCCAGTTTGTTCCTTTCTATATCTTGATATAAATGGAACTGTATTCCCCTCATCTAATAAAGCTATAACATTTTCTACAACACTTAGCTTTAACCCTAATTCCTCTGCCAATCTTTGCTCTATCCCTTGCATATTACCCTCCATATTTTACATAATATTCTTACTTTATTATACCCTTATTAAATAATTTTACAAGTATCCAAGTACTGAATGGGACTTGCCAGAGAAGTGCCAGTCACCACTTGTACTTTTTTCATATTACTCTATTGATATTATGTTAGCCTTTGGTATAATATAATTGTAAATAATTTCCACAGGAGGGTTTTATGAAAAAGTTTCTGAAAAAATTTGTTTCTTTATGCTTAATACTTTTAATTTCTATATTAATTATGGATCAATTTAAAATTCTTGAATTCTCTAATACATCAAGAGATATTTTTATATTCTTAACATTAATATGTATTGTAATATCTTCTTTTTCAGTTATTTTAACAAGCTCTTCAAAAATTAATAAGTTTATAAACTATATTATTTTTCTTTCCACAATAGCTGGAGGAGTTATTTTTATTATGCAACCTAAAATTAATGTTTTTATATTAATTTGTTTGGGTACAAGCTTTCTTTATTCCCTAAGTGACATGCTATATAAAAAGCATGCCTAAGGTTTAAAGTTCTCTTAATATTCATACTGTCATATCTCATAACTTTTCTTAATAATATTATATGTATACTAATTTTAGGAGAAGTTTTATGAAAAAAATACTTTACTATACTTTAACATGCATTTCTCTAGTATGCCTTTTAACATGCATTTTATTAAAAGGCACACACTATACTTTTAATTCATCTAATGTAAAAAGCAATATTGAAAAACTATCATCACCTAAATATGCAGGTAGACTTACAGGAACTGAAGAAAATTATCAAGTTGCAAATATTATAAAATCTGAATTTGACAAATATAATTTAAAACCACTTGGAGAAGATTTTCTTGAAGGCTTTCAAGTAGAAGCCCCTTATAAAAATCATACAACTCCTGAGTTAAAGCTTACATATAAAGATGAAACAGTTAAGAATTTTAATTATGGTGTTGATTATAAAGAAGACTTACTAAACTTTAAAGAATCATCTATAAAATTTTCTAATGATGATAACTTAAGTATTAATACCAACTCAATAACCATAGATAAAAATTTAAGCACTTATATCTTTTATGTTTCAAAAGATCCAAGTTTTTCGTTTAGAAGTTCATTTGTAAATTCTTCTCCATATGGCTTTGCAATAGGAATTACAACTGAAACCTATAATGATATACTAAATGCTCTTAGAACAGGACATACCTTAGAAGTTAATTTACCCTTTAGTGTAAAAACTCAAGAAGTATTTAATGTAGCAGGTAAGATTGAAGGAAAGGATTCCTCACTTCCACCACTAATTTTAACAGCACATTTTGATCATCTTGGTTTAGATGCTATGGGAAATTGCTATGGTGGTGCACTAGATAATGCTTCTGGCACATCCTTTTTATTAGAGCTAGCAAGGACTTTTTCTACACTTCCTAAACCTGAAAGAGATGTATATTTTGTAGCATTGAATGCAGAAGAGTTTGGACTTTTAGGCTCAAAAAGCTTTGCTGAAAGTCACAAAGATAAAATAATTAATTCTCAAGTAATAAATTTTGATATGGTTGGAGTAACTAATTTCCCAATAACTTTTATGTTAGGTTCATCAATGAAAGGAAGGGATTCAGAATTGCTTAACTCTCTTCAAAATGTTTGTGATACTAAAAATATAAAAGATGAGGTAAAATATGAGGATTCATCAGATCATGCTAGTTTTAACTATCTTGGAATTGACTCATTAACTATTTCTCATAGTGATATATCAAAAATTCACACACCAAAAGATTCAGTAGAAAGCATTTCCTCTACTGCAATTTCAGAGGTATTTGATGTTGTTAATGCAAAGGTGATAAATTCTGCTTATAATACTCCAATTTTTATATTTTACAATTATAAAATGCTTGTATTTTCATTTTTAGTCTCATTAGTTTTAATTTGTTATGGAGCTATTTTAAGAGGAAAAAAATTATCAAAGAATTATAAAGAATAAAACTTTAACGGTTAAGTCACAAAACTTAACCGTTAATATTTTATAGGTGTGTATATAAATGATTTTAACTAATTTATTTCTTTTAAAATGTTTGGTTTTTCACCATTTTGAATTTTCTCATCAATAATTTTTAATATATCCTTTATATCTAAAACAGAATTAGCTACAAAATCTGCTCCTGCATTAATGAATTTTTCTTTGACATCCTCAACAGAATCCCTAATTTGCTTCCTATTCATTGTAGAGATTTCTCTTTTAGATAACCCTAAAAGACTTCCACCTTTAATAATTCCAATAGTCCAAACCCCAGCATTTCTTCCCTCATCAATATCAGCTATAGTATCACCAAACTTTACTATTTTCCACGACGGATACATATTAAGCTGTAGCTGATTTTTATATATCATCAAAGGAGCCGGTCTTGAAATTTCAACCTCATCTGAAGTAACTACATTATCAACTAACCGCAATACATCTGGACTACACTTAAAAACACACTCCATCATTTCTCTTGTATACCCTGAAGTAGTTCCAATTTTAATTCCTTCACTTCTTAAGTATTCTAAAAGTTCCTCTACCCCATCAATTGGCAAAGAATATCTCTCTAAAATATTTAATAGATGCGGTATAAATTTATTATATAAATCATTTAAGTCATTATCATTTGGAGGTCTTCCATATTTACGTTCCCACTGTTTTTTCACACTCTCACTATTTAATAAAACTTCTATATGATCCCTTTTCCCTAATCCCATAGGTTCTTTAGCTATCTCTCTTGAAATAATTATTCCTTTTTGTTTAAAAACATCTATTATAGTCTCTAATGGGGCAATGCATCCATAATCCACTAATGTTCCCGCCCAATCACTAATTACACCCTTTATATTTTTCATTTACAGCTCTCCTTTTCTAAACTTTTCATAGATTTTCTTGTTGTTCTTTCAAGTTTAATATTATAGATTTAAAGTTAATGCCTTATTAACAACAGGTAAATACTGGTTAAAATAGTATTAAAAATACTTTATAAATAAAAGAAGTTGTATCTAATACTATAATTAGATTACAACTTCTTAAAATTTTTAAATATTATAATTATTCCCTTGTATCTTTTTGTTCTTTTTAACTTTTTTCACTTTATTTTTACTTTGTGCACTTCTAACAACATCTTCTTTCTTATCATTAATTGAAGTTAGATTACTAAATATCTTTATATCATCATCGTTTTCTTCTATTAAAGATTTAGAATCAACTATTATATAGTTCTTCTTTTTATTTTTCTTTGGTACTAAATTTAAAAGTTTCCTTTTCTTTTTTGTATGAGTTAAAATCAGTGCTGCAAAAAAAGTAATCCATAAAACTAAAATTAAAGCCATTATAATTTTTCCATTATTTTGTCCTCCCAAAATATAATTAATATTTTGATTATGGACATGTATGTACTTTTTTATTCCATTAATATGTAAATTTCTCTAAAAATTCTTCCATTATGTATTGAAAATCTCCCACATTATTTACTAATGATGCAGAATGATCCTCTTCTATACGCCCACCAAAATTTCCTTTTTTAAAAATTAATTCTCCATTTTTAGACTGAACTATAAATCCACAATCATCATGAATAACTTCTCCATAGTATATTATATTGGGATCTAATTCTTGACCATCTCCACAAAGAAATCCTCCTGTTCCATAAGTTTGACAATTGTATATAAATGATACATATAAAATTCTATTATTTTTAGATATATCTTTATATATAATATTTGGTGGTAAACCCTCATAATCCGGATTTGGAATATCAATGTATTCTCCCTCACTTATTTCTTCCATATATTTAGGAATGAAATCACCATTTAGCTCTCTACTTAAATTTCTTCTTATTTCAGTTAAAAATTCTTCAAAGTCAAATCTCTCTACTGGTATAGTAGTAATTATATCCTTTCCCATATTTTCTCCTTATTTTATCCTATGTATATTAAAAATTTTAATCAAATGTAAAAAGTACATGCATTTCTACATGTACTTTTATATTATTATTATTTCATTCCCTTTGCAACAATAACAAGATCATAAAGATCAATTATTCCATCCCCATTTTTATCGCACTTTTCATCCCAAACTCCACTTGTACTTTTACTATTATATCTTGATGCTACCATAGCTAAATCTATTACATCTGATGGTTCAACTATAATAACTGCTTTTTCTATTGTTTTCCATACACTTTCATTTGTTCCTGGTTCAAAGTTTGTAACAGCATAACCTAGACATTCATATCTAATGCCTTTATAAACAACTCTATCCCCTTTATTATATACCTTTTTAGGATCATAGTCATCTGGTGCAGGAATAGTTTTTTGAATTACACTAACCGTTACCTTTGCTGTTCTTGTTGCTCCCTTACTATCTGATACTGAATAAGTTAATTCATATTTCCCAACTTTTCTTACATCTACAACACCTGTTACTTTAACGATATTTGTTAAATTTCCATCTTCCTTATCATTAGCAATAATGCCTGCCATTGGATCAAATTTATCTCCAACATATATCTTTTTGTTTACTATGCCTGATATTGTAGGTACATAATTTCCATTTTGAATTATTTCTTCTTCAGATGCCCTACCATAAATATTTCTTCTTCCATATTCAACAGAAGATTTATACATTCTTTCAGTCATACCAACACTTATTATCCCATCTAAGTCTTCAAGTTCACCTTCAACTAAAATATTATATGATTTACTTTCTCCTGGTTTTATCATCTTATCAGTGAATGTATTAGCTAAATCAATAACATAATATCCATTCTCTAATTTTATATCACTATCACTTAATGGATATTCAGCACCAATTATTTTAACACCTGATGCCTCTATATAAAGTTTAGCATTCTTGATTGTTTTTGCACTACTTTCTACAGCCTTTAATACATCTGATTTCTCAACTAGTGTAGCATCATTTTTTACTGTTAATTTAAATGCACCACACTTTTGATTTAATGTTGGTTTACTCATTTGCACTGAAGCTGAAACTGGATATTTTTCAGTTTTAACTTCATATTTTGGTAATGCATCTGTTCCATATAAAGCGTTCTTAGTTGCTTTTGTAAGTTCATCACGCTTAGTTGACGTTGTCTTCTTGTCCATAGATGCCATCCATGCAATAATACCACCTAAGTTATTATCTTTTACATACTTAGCCTTTTCTTGAATTGATCTTGCATTATCATAAGTGAAAAATGCTCCTGTTTGTTCATTATAAAGATATGGTGCCTTTGCAACATCATCCCAATATTCCTTAAGTCCTGTATATTTTTTCTTTAAATCTTCTAATGCATTGTATGACCAAACTCCTGTCATACGTCCACCTTCACCATCCTTAATAGGAATTTCAGGATTTGCTCCTGTTGTTGGTGTTCCATCTGCATCTTTTGTGCAAACTTCTGCTGTTCCAAATAATCCTGGATTACTTGGATCAATATTTTCATTTTTTACTTTTTCCCATCCTCTAGTATAATAAGCTGCACCTATTACTATTTTATCAGATGGTGCTCCTTGACTTATATAATACTTAACACTTTCATCAATTGAAAGTCCTTTGCCCTTTAATGGATCCTTTGGATTTGTATATAATCCCGCTTGGTGACCACTTAATTGATCCCATGCTCCTCTCATGTCATATGTCATTATGTTAGCAAAGTCAACTTGTTCAAAAAGTTTTTTAACATCAATTCCTTTTTTAACTTTTTCAATTGGAGCAGGTAATGCTACAGTAAGCTCATACTTTTTACCTAGCTCAGCTCCCTGTTTATCTAATGCTTCTCTAAAATCTTGTAATAGTAAAATAAAATTATCTTTATCTGCATCTGTACTATATTTAGTTCCCTCATCTCTTGAATTATCACATAAATCTGGATCTCTCACTGCCGCCGGATATTCCCAGTCAATATCAACAAAATCCATATTAGTATATCTTATAAATGCTAATACATTCTTAACAAAGTTTGCTCTTTTAGTTTTATCTGCTGCAACTACTGAAAAATCTCCTGATTTTGACCAGCCTCCAAGAGATACTCCAATTTTTAAGTTTGGATTTTCTTGTTTTAATACTTTAAATGCATTTAGTATACCTGAATTTGCACTATTTGATTGAATTTCATCACTACCTAAATAATGATTTACAGCTGCATCTGTATCTGTAAATTGAAGTTCTCCGTTCTCATCAAAATCTACAAATGAAAAATTTAAGTGCGTTAACTGATCTGCTGGTATATCCTTTGGATAGAACTGCTTTTGCCCTCCCCAAATTGACCAATCTCCATAATACATTACATTTCTATATTGTTTTGCCTCTTGAGTTGTTATATTATCCTTTTCATCGCTTGTACTTATTGCTGATATGGGTACTGCTGATGTCATTAGTAATGTTGTAATAGCTGAAAATGCAACTATTGTCTTTAATCTTTTGCAAAATGACTTTCTAACCATATTAAGCTTCCCCCTAAACCTTACTATGAGAAAAGGTTTTCTCATATTTTAATAATGATATTATTTCCATTATTTGTCAATACAGTGTAATAAAAAAGGTAGATATTTTTTTATCTACCTAACATTCACTATTCTTTTTTATCACCCATTAAATAAGCAGTAATAAAATTATCAATTTCCCCATTCATTACAGCATTTAAGTTAGAAGTTTCTTCCCCAGTTCTATGATCTTTAACCATATTATATGGATGGAATACATATGAACGTATTTGACTTCCCCAACCCATATCCTTTAACTCTCCAGTTAAGTCTTCAATCTTCTCTTTATGAGCTCTTTCCTTCAATTCTATAAGCTTTGACTTTAACATTGCCATTGCTGAATCTCTATTTGAAAACTGACTTCTTTCATTTTGACACTGAACAACTATTCCTGTTGGTATATGAGTAATTCTAACAGCTGATTCAGTTTTATTAACGTGCTGTCCACCTGCTCCACCTGCTCTAAATGTGTCAACTTTTAAATCATCAGATCTTATTTCAATATCTTGATCCTTTGTAAGCTGTGGCAATACTTCGATTGAAGCAAATGATGTTTGTCTTTTACCATTTGCATTAAAAGGAGATATTCTAACTAATCTATGAACTCCTTTTTCTGCCTTTAAGTATCCATAAGCATTAGTTCCTGTAACCTTTAATGTTACACTTTTAATTCCTGCTTCATCCCCCTCAAGCAAATCAAGTGTTTCAACTTTATATCCTTTTTTCTCACACCATCTTGTATACATTCTTAATAACATTTCAGTCCAATCATTGGCATCACTTCCACCGACTCCTGCATGTAAATTAAGAATTGCATCATTACTATCATACTCTCCTGATAATAATAACTCTAATCTATATTGTTCTAATTCTTTTTCAACAAATTTAATTTCTGAAATTATTTCATTTAGGGTTTCTTCATCCCCCTCTTCAAACATTTCTTTTAAAACTTCAACATCTTCAATTTTATTTTCTAATGTTTCAAATCTTAAAATTTTATCCTTTATTGTTTTACTTTCTTTTGTTACTTCCTCTGCTCTTTTTATATCTTCCCAAAAACCCTTTTCCTGCATTTGAAGTTCAAGTTCTTTTAAAGATTTTTCTAAGCCAGCCTTGTCAAAGAGAGTTCCCCATTTCTTTAATTGTTTCCTTTAATGCTGGAAGTTTTGATATTTCTCTTTCTAATTCAAGCATCATTTAAATCACCTTCTTAAGAAAAATTTAGGGTAATGATTTTGGTAATAAAAATACTATTTAAAACTACCAACTACCCATTACCCAATACACATTAAATCATTACTTTTCTAATTTTATCCACAACTTTAGAATATAATTCCAAAGTTATCAACATATCTTTTAGTTAACTGTGAAAAAGTATTAAAAATTCTCTATTTATTAAACTTCTCTTCCACAACAATTTTTATACTTCTTACCACTGCCACAAGGACATGTATCATTTCTACCTGCTGTTACTTTCTTTTTAGCTGGCTCCTTTTTTGTTGTAGCTGCTTCTGAATCTCCACCATGACTTGCTGAAGTTTCTTGAGCTACTCTTTCTCTTTCAGGAGCCTTTTCCATTTGAACATGGAACAATACCTTTATCGTATCTTGCTTAATATTTTCGATCATTTCTTCAAACATTGCACTACCTTCCATTTGGTATGCTTGAACTGGATCTTGTTGCTTAAATGCTCTAAGCCCAATACCTTGTTTTAAGTGATCCATATTATCTATATGATCCATCCATTTTTGGTCAACATTTCTTAAAAGAACAACTCTTTCAATTTCTCTTATTCTTTCTTCACCAAATTCTAATTCTTTTCCTTCATATATTTCTTTAGCTATTTTTGTTAATTTAGCTGCCATTTCTTCATTTGATAGGTTAATAAGCTCTTCAGCTGTAACTCTATTTGAAGGAATGCAAATATCATCTAAATAAACTATTAAGCTCTTTAACTCTTCCTCATAGTTATCATCATCACCTGTAACATGAACATTTACAGCGTTCTTAATGATGTCCTCAACCATTGCTTCTATTTGTTCCTTTAAATTAACTCCTTCTAGAACTTCTGCTCTTTGCTTATAGATGATTTCTCTTTGTTGATTCATAACATCATCATATCCAAGTAAGCTCTTTCTGATGTCAAAGTTGTTTCCTTCAACCTTCTTTTGAGCACCTTCAATACTCTTTGATATAATTTTACTATCTATTGCATCATCTTCTTCTATTCCAAGTTTCTCATACACACCTTGAATTCTTTCCGAACCGAATATTCTCATTAAATCATCTTCTAATGATAAATAGAATGTTGATTCTCCTGGATCTCCCTGTCTACCTGAACGTCCTCTAAGCTGATTATCTATTCTTCTTGATTCATGTCTTTCAGTACCAATGATTTTTAAACCACCAACTTCAACAACACCTTCTCCAAGCTTAATATCTGTTCCTCTACCTGCCATATTAGTTGCTATTGTAACCATTCCAAATTCACCAGCATGTGTAATAATTTCTGCTTCTTGTTCATGGTACTTAGCATTAAGTACTTGATGAGGTATTCCTTTTTTCTTTAATGCCTTTGAAAGTTCTTCTGACTTTTCAATACTAACTGTACCTACAAGAACTGGTTGCCCTTTCTTGTTACATTCTTCTATATCTTCAATTATCGCCTTATATTTCCCTGCTACTGACTTGAATATAATATCTGGATTATCCATTCTTGCAACTGGTCTATGAGTTGGAACAACTACAACGTCTAATCCATATATTTCTCTAAATTCATTTTCTTCAGTTAAAGCAGTACCTGTCATACCTGATAATTTCTTGTACATTCTAAAGTAGTTTTGGAATGTAATTGTTGCTAGAGTTTTTGATTCTCTTTCAATCTTAACTCCTTCTTTAGCTTCAATTGCTTGATGAAGACCATCAGAATATCTTCTACCTTCCATAAGTCTTCCTGTAAATTCATCTACTATTATAACTTCTCCATCTTTAACCATGTAGTCCTTATCTATTCTCATAGAATAGTTAGCCTTTAATGCTTGAGTTACATAGTGTTGAAGTGATATATTATCTGCATCTGCATAGTTTTCAATCTTAAATGCTTTTTCAGCCTTATGAATACCATCTTCTGTTAACATTACAGCTGAAGCCTTTTCATCAACTGTGAAGTCCTTATCCTTAACTAATGTTTTTACAAAGTAATCAGCAACCTTATAGAATTCTGTTGACTTTTCCCCTTGCCCTGAAATAATAAGTGGTGTTCTAGCTTCATCAATTAAAATTGAGTCAACTTCGTCCACAACAGCAAAGTTTAATACTCTTTGAACCTTTTCTTCTTTATAGATAACCATGTTATCTCTTAAGTAGTCAAATCCAAATTCATTGTTTGTTCCATATGTTATGTCAGCTGCATAAGCTGCTCTTCTTTCTTCCTTTGTTAAGTCATGAAGTATAACACCTGTTGTTAATCCAAGGAATTCATATATTTGCCCCATCCACTCTCTATCTCTAGAAGCTAGGTAATCATTTACTGTAACTACATGAACACCATCACCTGAAAGCGCATTTAAATAAACAGGTAAAGTTCCAACTAATGTTTTCCCTTCCCCAGTTTTCATTTCAGCAATTCTTCCTTGATGAAGTACAACCCCTCCAATTAACTGCTCTCTATAATGTCTCATTCCAAGAACTCTACCTGAAGCTTCTCTAACTGTTGCAAATGCTTCTGGTAAAATATCATTTAATGTTTCTCCATTTGCTAATCTTTCTTTAAATTCAATTGTTTTATTTTTTAATTCATCATCTGATAAATTCTTATAACTTTCTTCTAATGCATCAACCTTATCAACGATTGGTTTTATTCTTTTTACTTCTCTTTCGCTATATGTTCCAAATATTGAACTTAATATTCCCATAATGTCATCCTCTCAAACATTTTTTGTTTATATAACTTTTATTAAGAAACTTTAACTCCAAAAGTTACTTTTATAAATTATACCATTTATATATTAACCTTTTCAATGGCTAAAGTCAAAGGGAACTCCCTAAACTTAGGGAGTTCCCCCTATTTTTATATAGACTTTTTAAAATCTTCTTTAAATTTTTCTATTCCTGCATCTGTTAGAGGATGTTTTATCATTTGTTCAAGCACATTCAATGGCACGGTTGCAATATGTGCCCCATTTAAAGCCGCTCTTGTAACATGTATTGGATTTCTAATACTTGCAGCAATTATCTCTGTTTTTATACCATGAATATTAAAAATTCTTGCTATTTCTTCTATTAATCCCATACCATCTATCCCAATATCATCATATCTTCCTATAAAAGGGCTTACAAATGTTGCTCCCGCTCTTGCTGCTAATAGAGCTTGAGCTGATGAAAATATTAAGGTTACATTTACCCTTACGCCTTTTTCACTTAATGCTTTTGTTGCTTTTAATCCCTCTTCTGTCATTGGAATTTTAATTGTTATATTATTGTTAATTCTGCATAATTCCTCTGCCTCAACTATCATCTCATCTGATTTTTCACCCATTACTTCTGCACTTATTGGCCCATTTACTATTTCAGAAATTTCTTTTATAACCTCTTTAAATATTCTCCCTGATTTAGCAATTAAACTTGGATTAGTTGTTACGCCACAGATTATTCCCATTTCATTTGCTCTTTTTATTTCTTCTACAATTGCAGTATCTATAAATAGCTTCATAACTTACCCCATACCTTTCTACAACGTTTATTTATATAGTTTATGAAGTAATTTTTCTAATATGTATTTTAATTAATATTTAAGGATAGCACTGTTATTGTGCTATCCTTATCTTAAATATTTATCTGTATTCAGGTTCTAGTAATCCATAATCGCCATCTTTTCTTTTATACATTACACTAACATTATTTGTATCTGCATCTTGATATACAAAGAAATTATGTCCTAGTAACTCTAGTTGTAAAATCGCCTCATCTACTGACATAGGTTTCACACTAAACGTCTTTGTTTTAACAACTTTACCGTCATCTATATTCTCGTGCTCTTTATAAGCTATTCCTTCAAGAGCTTCCATTTTCAATCCATGATGTTTTTTTCTTGATAATTTAGTTCTTTGTTTTCTTATTTGTCTTTCTATCTTATCTTCAACTAAATCGATGGACTTGTACATATCTTCAGTAGCCTCTTCAACTCTTAAGATAACTCCATTAAACGGAATAGTGACTTCTACGATTTGTCTATTCTTCTGTACGCTTAACATTGCTCTAGCTTCTACTCTTGGTTCAAAATATCTTTCTAATTTAGAAATTTTCTTTTCAACCATCTCCTTCAATGCAGGTGTTAGTTCAATGTTTTTTGCCATTACTGTCACTTTCATAAAGCCCAGCCCCTCTCGTATCTAAGTTTATAATTTAGATATATGTTTTTTTGATTTATTTTATGTTTTTATTTTAAACCTATTGGAAAATATGTTCAACGTTAATTTTCTGAATTTACTGAATATTTAAAAGGTTTACCTCCCCCAAACTCACTTTATCTTTATTTCTTGTAGAAATTTAGCCTATGCTTCACCAGGGGAAGTTGTCTACTTTATTCTATATCTCCTTTTTAAATGCAAAAAAGGTAGAAAGTTTAAACTTTCTACCTTACTATTTAGCTATAGATGTGATTACTAGCTGACCTGGTTTTTGCCCCCACACTCGCCTGCTGGAGCTTTTGCTACCCGGAATTAACCTCTCACTACTAACACTCTCAGATTAAAATCTGGCAGGACTTACTTCTATACCGCACCATGCTCACTAAAGCTTTGTTTAGCTTACGTGGATCGTTTTGCCTGCGACTGGCATCGACTTTCAACCACAGACCTAGCATCACAATATTATATTATATAGCACTTTTAGAAACTGTCAATACCCTAATTTCCCTAGCCCCTGCATTTTTTAATGCTAACTTTCCTTCTGAAAGTGTTGCGCCTGTTGTTTTTACATCATCTATAAGTATTATTTTTTTACCCTTAACTTTATTTTCTATAGCTGTAAATGACCCCTTTAGGTTTTTAAGCCGTGCCTCTCTCCCTATTTCTTTTTGAGAATCTGTATCTTTTATCTTTATTAGAGTTTTTTTATATTTTAAATTTCTTTCCCTTGCAAATATTTTTGCTAAATACTCACTTTGATTAAATCCTCTATTCTTTTTAACTCTCTTAGTTATAGGTATCCATGTTACTATATAATCATTTATGTCCTCACCTATATTTATTTCTGATAAGAACTCCCCTAAAATCTCTCCACACTGAAAATCTTTATGGAATTTAAATTTTAAAATTAGTTCCTTTAATACTCCTGAATAATATCCATAGCTTTCTTTATCATTGCACCTTAAAATTTTACCCTTACAATTACTACAAATACCATCAACGTATTCGCCATCACAAATTATACATTTCTCATTTTTAGGATAAATTATTTCTGTTAATGATAAAATTAATATTTCTATAAGCTGCCAAGCCTTTTCTCCCATACTTTTTTATTAAATTCCCTTGCTCTATTTTTCACACTCTCTATAGTTTCATTTTCTTCATTACAAACTAATAGAAATTCTGGCAAGGTTTCATTTTCCTTTCCAAGCTCTCCACATAAATAAATTAATCTTTTATATGAATAATAGCTATCTTCTGCTGATAAAATAACCACATGATTTATTCCTGTCTCTTCTAATGATTCATTTATAGCATTTGTTATTATAAATATTGACTTATCTTTATACTTTAATACATTACTAAGGGATTTATTACTTTCTTTTTTAGAGTATTTAAGTATTTTTACCCCTTTAAGCTTTAATTTATTTTTATAATAATCATAGCTACTTTCTAAAGCCTCTTCTGTTGGAACATATATTATTACCTTCTTATTTTCCTTTTCAAACCACTTTAAATATTCATAAAGAATACTTGGTATATCCTCATTTAAATTAATTCTTGTAGTTAATACTCTAGGCTCTACAAAAGGTTTTTTACGAACAATTGAGCTAACCTCTATTTTTTCTCCTAGAGGAGTTATTGAGTCTAATAAATAATAAATAACTCTTTTTCCTATTGTATGAAGTAATTCACTACTTTCCTTTAACTTTTCCTTAGTAACTTTTGAATATGATGATATATCATCAAAAATTACTAAATCATATTCCCCCTCAACCTTATGCATATTATCAATATTAATGAAGTTAAGATTACTTTCTCCCACTCCACTTGATATATATGAATAAGTAAAAAATTTATTTAACTCTCTTAATCTACTTATAAGATCTCTATCTTCTCTATATTTTCCCCAAATATATAAAACCTTTTTTCCTTCTTTTAGATAGCAATGCATTATTTGACCAAAAATAAAGGTTGAATTATATGGAGAGGATATTACTGTCAATGTTTTTATATCGGCCTTATACCAATTATTTATTTTTGTAATTGCATACTTAAGTTCATCGATAATTATTTTTTCCTTTTTCCTCATATTTCCCCCTCTATTTCATCTATCATATTTTTAAACTACCATATTCTCACTAATTATTTCTTTTATTCTATATTCTAATGATGAGTACCTTTCCATACTCGTTGTATTATCTACCATGTATTTAAGAGCTCTTGGCATTCCTACGACTACAACAAGTTCCTTTCCTCTAGTTATACCTGTATATAATAGATTTCTATTCATTAAAAATGGTGATCCCATAAATGCCGGCATAATTACTACCTTAAATTCACTTCCTTGACTTTTATGAATTGTAATTGCATAAGCTAAATCCAACTCATCTATTGTTAAATAGTCATAAACTACTTTTCTTTCCTCATCAAATATTACTGTGAAGTTTTTTTCCTCTTCATTTATACTTTGAATAAATCCAGTATCCCCATTAAATACTCCAACACCCTCTTCATCTCCAACACCTTTTATTCTTTTCCATTTTAGAGAATAGTTATTTTTGGTTTGCATAACCTTATCGCCTTCTCTAAATACCCCATTTTTCATTTCCTTTTCATTTTTGTGTGGAGCTTTTGGATTTAAAATTTGTTGTAGCTTTTCATTTAAATTTAAAACTCCAAGCTCCCCTTTTTTCATTGGAGTTAAAACCTGAATATCCTTTAATTTGTCCCACGTTGAATTAAATTTAGGTAATCTTGTATTTATAAGCTCTATTACTGTATTTAAAATCCCCTCTAAATGTTCTTGTTGAAGGAAATAAAAATCTTTCCCTTTTTGATTTAAAAACGGCATTTCACCTTCATTTATTCTATGGGCATTTACTACTATTAAACTTTCAGCTCCCTGTCTAAAAATCTCTTTTAATTTTACTACTCTTATAAAACCACTTTGAATTAAATCATTTAACACATTTCCTGGTCCTACAGATGGTAACTGATCAACATCTCCTACAATTATCATTCTTGTTCCAAGCTTTATTGCCTTTAAAAGTGATTGCATTAACATAATATCGATCATAGAAGCCTCATCTATAATAATTACATCAGCTTCAAGTGGCGAAGATTCTCCTTTTCCAAACATACTCTTATTATCGTCTTCTCCAACACCCATTTCCAACAATCTATGTATTGTTTTTGCTTCTTTCCCAGTAGATTCACTCATTCTTTTAGCTGCTCTTCCTGTCGGTGCTGCTAATAACACCTTCATACCAGCATTTTCATATATTTCAATAATACATTTAATAATTGTAGTTTTTCCTGTTCCAGGACCACCTGTTATTATCTCAATTCCCTCACTAAAAGCCCCTTTAATAGCTTCCACTTGAGATTTTGCTAAAGTAATATTATATTTTTTCTCATATTGCTCTATTTCCCACTCTATATCTGAATTTATAGTCGTAAAATTTTCAATCCCTAATGTTATTATCTTATTAGTTATTCCAAGTTCACAATAATAATATGGTAATGTAAATACACCTTCTACATCTCTAACCTTTTCAATTATTATTCTTCCATCTAGTGATGCATTATATATACTTTGCTCAACCAAATCACACTCTACACCAAGTGTTTCTGCCCCCTCTTTAATAAGTCTATCCTTTGGCATATATGTGTTCCCTTGAGCACAATAACCATTAATTACGTGCTCTACACCACTCTCTATTCTAAATGGAGAAATTTTATCTATCCCTAAATGCAATGCTATCTTATCTGCTGTTTTAAACCCTATTCCTGATATTTCTTTACATAAAATATATGGATTTTCTTTTATTATATCTATTGCACTTGTTCCAAACCTATTATATATTTTAATACATTGATTATTTGTTACCCCATGCACTCTAAAAAATAGAACTATATCCTTAAGTTCTCTTTGAGTAATATAAGATTCATATATTACAGTAAACTTCTTTTCCCCAATACCTTCAATTTCTTTTAATCTTTCTATATTATTATCTAATATATCTAAAGTAGCTTCTCCAAAATGTTGAACTATCTTTTTAGCAGTTATTGGTCCAATTCCATTTATTATTCCTGCTCCTAAATACTTTTCAATGGCATCAATTGATGTTGGCATAATTTCCTCAACAGTATTCATCTTAAATTGCTTACCAAAGCTTTTATGAATTGTCCATTCTCCAGTAATTTTTATATGTTGTCCTTCCTTTAAAAAAGGAACATTTCCAACTGCTGAAATTATTTGTTTATCTATATTAATTTTTGCAACTACATAGCCTGTATCTTCACTTTTAAAAACTATATCTTCTACAAAGCCATTTAGTATTTCCATATTATCTCTCCAAATCTTTTTTATTATTTTTATTTTTGCCTTTATGTATTATAATTATATCATAAAGAAATAAATTGAAAGAATAAATTGAATTTTATTACCTTTTAATTAATCACTCGGAGGTGTTTTATGTTAATTAAGAATTGTAAAATCATTTTTGAAGATAGAATTGAGGAAGGTTCAGTTCTAGTTGAAAATGGTAAGATTAAAGAAATCAACCCATCTTCATATGATGGAGAAGTAATAGATGCTAAGGGACAATATCTATCACCTGGATTTATTGATATTCACATTCATGGTGCTGGTGGTTTCGATACTATGGATGGAACTTTTGAAGCTATAAATACAATTGCTTCAACAATTTGTAAATTTGGAACTACATCATTTACTCCAACTACAATGACTGTTGCTGTTGAAGATATAAAAAAAGCAATGGGAGTTATCAAAACAGCAAAATTAGAAGGAACTGATGGTGCTAATGTTTTAGGTGCTCACCTTGAAGGTCCATTTATTAGCCCTAATGCAATTGGAGCACAAAATCCAAACTTCCTTCAAGCTCCTTCAATTGAAACATATAAGGCAATGGTTGGAGATGCAGCTGATGCTGTTACTTCAATTACTATTGCTCCAGAAGTTCCTGGTGCAGATGAATTAATTAAATATTTAACTGCTGAAGGTGTAGCTTGTTCAATAGGACATACTAAAGCAACTTACGATCAAGCAATGCATGGAATTCAATGTGGATGCTGTCATTCAACTCACCTTTTCAATGCTATGACACCATTTACTCATAGAGAGCCAGGCGTTGTTGGAGCAACATTTGATAGTGATATATCAACAGAAACTATTTCAGATGGTATTCATATTTCTTATCCTGCTTTAAGAACTGCATACAAGCAAAAAGGAACTGATAAGGTTATGTTAATATCTGATGCAATGATGGCATGTGGTATGGCTGACGGTATGTATTCCCTTGGTGGCCAAGATGTTGTTGTTAAAAATGGGGCTGCTAGACTTTTAAATGGAGTTTTAGCTGGTTCAATACTAACTCTTGATAGAGCTGTAAATAATGTTTATAAGAATTCAGATCTACCTTTATATGAAGTTGTTAAGATGGCTTCAACAAACGGAGCTAAATTCTGTAAGGTTGGAGATAGAAAAGGTATAATTAAAGAAGGCTTTGATGCTGATTTAATTCTTTTTGATGAAGATATAAAAGTATCTACAACTATAGTTAAGGGTAAAGTTGTTTATTCAGCATAATTTTAAAGGCAAGTATTTCAAATACTTGCCTTTTTTACAAACAAAATTAGGACCATATAAATGGTCCCAATTTTTATATTATAAATATTTCTTTATTTCTTCAACCTTGTTTAATTCTTCCCATGGAAGGTTTAAATCTAATCTTCCAAAATGTCCATAAGCAGCTGTTTGCTTGTAGATTGGTCTTCTTAAATCTAAGTCTCTGATAATTGCTCCTGGTCTTAAATCAAAGCACTTTTCTATAATTGCAATTATTTCTTCTTCCCCTAATTTAGAAGTTCCAAATGTTTCAACCTCTATTGAAACTGGCTTAGCAACTCCAATAGCATAAGCTAATTGAATTTCAGCTTTATCTGCAACTCCTGCAGCAACTAAGTTTTTAGCAACCCATCTTGCAGCATATGCAGCTGATCTATCAACCTTTGTTGGATCTTTACCTGAGAATGCTCCACCACCGTGTCTTCCCATTCCTCCATAAGTATCAACAATTATCTTTCTTCCTGTTAATCCAGTATCTCCTTGAGGTCCTCCCACAACGAATCTACCTGTTGGATTTATATAATATTTAGTATTTTCATCTAATAATTCTGCTGGAATAACAGCCTTTATTACATATTCTATTAAATCTTTTTCTATTTGTTCTAAAGTTACTTCTTCACCATGTTGAGTTGAAATAACAATTGCATCAATTCTAACTGGCTTATTATCAACATATTCTACAGTTACTTGAGTTTTTCCATCTGGTCTTAAGTAATCTAATGTACCATTCTTTCTAACTTCTGTTAATCTTCTTGATAATCTATGAGCCATAGCTACTGGTAATGGCATATACTCAGGTGTTTCGTTTGTAGCATATCCAAACATCATTCCTTGGTCCCCAGCTCCTACAGCTTCAACCTCATCCTTTTCACCTTTTCTTGACTCTAAAGCTTCATTTACTCCCATAGCGATATCAGCTGATTGCTCATCAATTGAAGTTAATACTGAACATGTATCACAATCAAATCCAAACTTTGCTCTATCATATCCAATTTCTCTTACTGTTTCTCTAACAACCTTTGGAATATCAACATAACAGTTAGTAGTTATTTCTCCCATAACCATAACCATTCCTGTAGTTGCACATGTTTCACATGCTACTCTTGCTAATGGATCCTTTTCTAATATTGCATCTAAAACTGCGTCTGATATTTGATCGCAAATTTTATCTGGATGCCCCTCCGTTACTGATTCTGATGTAAATAGTCTTCTCATTTCTTCCATTCTCCTTTCAAATTTGTTTTTTTAATAAAAAAAACTCTTCGATAAGAAGAGATACAATACGTTTCTGTAGTAATCTCTCTCATCTCGTAGAATAACTTCTACAGGAATTGGCACCTTGTACTTTATACAGGTTGCCGGGTTTCATAGGGCCCTATCCCTCCACCTCTCTTGATAAGAGTAAAATCTATTATCTTATTTAATTTTTAATTTATTCTATCATATCCTTTTTTTGGTGTCAACATTATTTTTCAAAACTTTTCACCACATAGACGTAAAAAAAGCAAGAATTACTTCTTGCTTAATGGTGGAAGATGATGGATTCGAACCATCGAAGCTATCGCAACAGATTTACAGTCTGCCCCCTTTGGCCGCTCGGGAAATCTTCCATATTATATTGTAACTGGCAATAGGAGTCTAACCTACAACCTGCTAATTACAAGTCAGCTGCTCTGCCATTGAGCCATATCAGCATAACTTATTGAACTTTATTTTTGTTTTAATGGTGGGCACAACAGGGATCGAACCTGTGACCCTCTGCTTGTAAGGCAGATGCTCTCCCAGCTGAGCTATGCGCCCTTAAAATGGTGGAAGATGATGGATTCGAACCATCGAAGCTATCGCAACAGATTTACAGTCTGCCCCCTTTGGCCGCTCGGGAAATCTTCCGTATTTTAATGGAGCTTCCAGTCGGAGTCGAACCAACAACCTGCTGATTACAAGTCAGCTGCTCTGCCATTGAGCCATGGAAGCATATTATTGAAAATTATTTTTTTGTTTTAATGGTGGGCACAACAGGGATCGAACCTGTGACCCTCTGCTTGTAAGGCAGATGCTCTCCCAGCTGAGCTATGCGCCCTAAAACAATGGTGGAAGATGATGGATTCGAACCATCGAAGCTATCGCAACAGATTTACAGTCTGCCCCCTTTGGCCGCTCGGGAAATCTTCCAAATAATTTTCTTCGTTTCTTGCGAACCGACAATAGTTAGTATATATTCAAAGGCTCATATTTTCAACCCTTAAATTCACCCATTTAGATTGATTATCTTAATTTAATTCTATTTTTCTCTATATTACTTTATATTAATATGTAATTCATTATTTTCTACTTTAGCTACTAAATTTCCTGTTTTAATAATTCCATATTAACATAAGGAGTTATTATTCGTTGTAACTCAGTAAAATCTTCTGTTGATAATCTACTCTTAATAAGTTTGTATGACTTTTGTGCACCTTCAATTTCATTCCCACTAGTCATCCACTCTATAATTCTATTCCTATCAATCTCCTGTAATTTATATGCATACTTCCCTAATTTGAATTTATCAGTAATAGATAGAGAGTCTAAAATTTCTTCTTTACTCATTTTTAATAAAACTATATTGCTTGAAATAGCACTCTTATTATTGCTATTTTTACTTGAATCAACTTTTTCTTTTATATTTGATTTACCTGGTTGTATATTTTCAAAACTCTTTTTTTCCATACTCTCCTGATTATTTTCTATTTTTGTAACATTTGACTTATTAATATTTTCAGTTATTAAGCTTGGTTGCCAAAAGACTACGGTATAAACCGTACATAATGTTGTTGTTATCATAATAAAACTTATTAATACTTTTCTCATACAACACCTCCTTTTAACATTTATTACCACTTATTAATATTTTTATTCTTTTTTAGAAATATTTTTTCATTGTTCTCATATATTTATACGGGGGTGAGTATATTTGGTAAAAATAAAGGTTCACTATGAATCACCACTTGCTTATTATGAGATTGCAGAAGGAATTAGACCTTATTTAAAGGAAAGCACCGTTATAGTATGTATTGGTACTGATAAATGTATTGGCGATTGCTTAGGTCCATTAGTTGGTACTCTTTTAGAGGAAAACTTATTTCCATATCCTATATACGGAACAATTTCAAATCCAATTCATGCTTTAAATATTGATAAGAAATTAAAAGAAATTAAAAAAAATCATCCAAATTCACTAATAATAGGTATAGATGCATGCTTAGGTGATACTAAAGCCATTGGAGAGATACACACGCGAGACTATCCTATTCATCCTGGAAAAGGTGTTGGTAAAACCTTGCCTGATGTGGGTTCTGCATCGATTATAGGTATTGTTGACTCAAACGACAATTCAGAATTTTTTTCTACTCGCTCAATTAGGTTATCTCTCATTTTAAGTATGGCAAGAGTTATATCAAAAGCACTAATTCATGCATATCATCTCAATCGTAGAGCATTACCTTTATAGTTTAAATTTTATTTCATCCAAATAAAAAGACAAACCACCTGGTTTGTCTTTTTATTGTTATTCAATTAATGTTACTTCTTGATTATTAAGTGAACTATCTAATTTATCAAAGTAATTCAACACTTCTCCTGTTCCCTCTGCAACAGCTTCTATTGCATTACTAGCAACAGTTACACTTACCCCTGTTTCTCTTTCTATCAGCTTGTCTAACCCATGTAATAGTGCTCCACCACCTGTCATCAAGATTCCTCTTTCTATTATATCAGCTGAAAGCTCTGGTGGAGTTCTTTCTAATACAGCTTTAACATTCCAAACAATAGATGTAACAGCTTCATTTAAAGCATCTACTATTTCATCTGTTCCAATTTCTAGTTCATCTGGTAATCCAGTAACTAAATTTCTTCCCTTCATTGTAGTAAATTCATTTCTTTCTCCTTTTAAAGCAGAACCAACCTTTATCTTTAATTCTTCGGCTGTCTTTTCCCCTATCATTATCTTGTATTTATTTCTTACATGTCTAATTATTGAATCATCAAACTTGTCTCCTGCAACCTTTATTGATTGTCTTACAACAACTCCTCCTAAAGATATTACTGCAATATCACAAGTTCCTCCTCCAATATCAACAACCATACATCCATTTGGTTTTGTTATATCTAATCCTGAACCAATTGCAGCTGCTAATGGTTCTTCAATTAGGTGAACTCTCTTAGCTCCTGAATTTCTTGCTGCATCCATTACAGCTCTCTTCTCAACTTCAGTTGCTTGTGATGGAACACACACCATAACTTTAGGTGCGGTAATTTTTCTATTACCACATGCCTTACGTATAAATGCCTTTAACATCTTTTCTGTAATATCATAATCTGAAATTACTCCATCTCTTAAAGGTCTAACTGCAACAATATTCCCTGGTGTTCTACCAATCATTTTTCTTGCTTCTTCACCAACAGCTAATACTTTATTATTATTTTTATTTATTGCTACTACTGATGGTTCCTTTAGTATTACACCCTTTCCTTTTACATAAACTAATACAGTTGCCGTTCCAAGGTCTATTCCTAAGTCAGTTCCTGTTCTCCAAAACCACATTCTTAATTCACCTCTAATTAAATATTTTCATTCATCATTTCATTAAAATTTATCATTAAACATTCTAAATTTACAAAATTCTACCTTAATTCAATATTATAATATATAATGTGGTATTTATTCAATAGCTTTATATTTCAACTTAGTAGCTTTTCCACCTCTAATATGTCTTTCTGATTTATTAAGCTCTAAAATATTCTGTGCTTGTTCTGCAATTGCTGGATTAATCTTTGGCAATCTCTCTGTCATATCTTTATGAATCGTGCTTTTGCTAACTCCAAACTCTTTTGCAGTTTTTCTTATAGTAGCTTGTGACTCAATTATATATTGAGCAACTTCAAGCACTCTTTCTTCAATATAATCCTTCAACTTTATACCGTCCCTTTCTTTAAAGTTTTCATGTACATTTAGGATGAATCATATGCTCTAAAACATAAATGCATAAATGATTCACCCAAAATTCTCAATGTACACCCTTTTACTATTTCTTTGTTTTATATGTTGTAAAATATTTTGTTGGATCTACTTGATCTTTTCCATTCCAAACTTGAATATTTAAATATTCTCCAAATTGCTTTGAATCAAATACTTTTGCTGTAGTTCCAACTTTTCCAATGATTGTAGAAGACGTTACCTTATCTCCCTTTTTAACTTTTACATTCTTATCAAGGTTGCAATATTTTGTTGTTATTCCATTGCTGTGCTTAACTTCTACAACAATACCGTATTCAACACCGGTATCTCCAACAAACTCAACAATACCATCAGCAGCAGCCTTTACATCTGTTCCAACCTTGGATTCAACATTTATTCCATTTACAGTTCTCCATTCGTTGTCTGACATTTTTATTGGGTTTACTGTATAACCACGTGATATTGCTCCCTCAACAGGATTTGTGAATTTTACTGTTGTACTTACAACAGTTTTATTTTCACTTTCAGGCTTCTTATTTTTATTAACCTGTTCAGCTCCCTGTGGAACCGTTACATTTTTAGGTTCATCATCCTGTTTCATTGCGATTTCTTGATTTGGTTTATCATTTGCTACTTCAGGTGCTTCTTGTACCTTAGCCTTTTTTATGGTAACAGCTGCAACCATAGTAACAACACATAAACATAAGAATAGGACTACAAAGAAACCCTCCTTCTTAAAGAAATCTTTTGTTTTTTGTTTAAAATTTTTGTCCATTTAAACACCTCCTTTTTGTATTATTTCCATATACAAGCATTTAATACATTATTATTCCAAATTTATTTCAAACAAATTTCTACATTTTATACAAAAAGAAGCATAGCAAAATGCTACGCTTCTTAGTTCTTATATTCAACTTTCCTTATTTCAATACCAGTGTAATAATGAGTTAATATCTCATCATAGGTTTTTCCGTTCTTGCCCATCACATTTGCGCCCCATTGACTCATACCAACTCCATGACCATACCCCTTACAAGTAATTATTACATCTTCGCCTTTATACTCAATAGTAAAATTGGCTGAATTCAATCCTAGCATACTCCTAAACTCTGTTCCCTTAATAACTTCATTACCTAGTTTGAGCTTAGTTACCATCCCCGCCTCACTTCTTTCCTCTATTGAAATTTGTGATTGTATATCTTTAATATTAAGTTTTGATTTTTCATATGATGAATTAATTTTATTTACAAGCTCAGATTTTTTAAAAGTTTTTGTCTCCTCAAACTTAGTTGAAATTTCTTCCCCAGGACTTTCAATAGATTTTAAATAAGGCACTTCACTACCAAAAACATCTTTAGCATCTTCAGTTTTCCCAGAACTAGTTGAAAAAAATTGAGGACTCCTAACTAACTCACCTTTATATGAAAGCACTAACCCTTCTGTACTTTTAACTGCTTCCTCAAGCTTCTTATAGTTTTGATTAGCTGTTGATGCACTCCACTTACTCAATCGTTCTTCCTTGTTCATATATACTTGACAATGTACAGTATCACATATTTCCCCACCATTTGCTTTAGGACATGGAGATATTCTTCTTGAATAATAAAATGTTCTGGCTGCTATAGCTTGTGCTTTAAGTGCCTCTTCATCAAAGCTAACAGGCATTTCACTACCTAAAACTCCAATTATATAATCCTCTACACTTACCTCAATAACTTTTTTATCATTAGTTATATATACCTTTACCATATCATTTCCTTTTATATTTATTGTACTTGATGAATTAATATTATTACTATTTAAATCAAATGGGTTAAACTTAATCAATGGTGAACCTAATATAAAAATTGGTGCAATTATAGTAAATAAAATTATTGCTATTGTTGTAAAAACAATACCTTTGTATTGCCTAAATATCGCTTCTATATTTAATTTTAGTTTTCTATTCAAATTTACCCCTCCTTATTACTTACATTATAATATATGTTATGTAAAAATATTTATGAATATATTTTTTATAGTTATCAACAAAAAAATTAAGACTAAGCATAATTACTTAGTCTTAATTTTTTCCTACCACATCAATATATAGTAAAAAATTGATTGTTATACTTCTATTCTTTCAATATTTGCACCTAGCATTCTAAATTTATCTTCAATATTTACATATCCTCTATCAATATGGAATATATCACTTACTATTGTTTCTCCTTTAGCAACTAATCCTGACAAAATCATTGCTGCTCCTGCTCTCAAATCCGTTGCCCTAACTTCACAACCAGTTAATTGATTTACTCCTTCAATCATTGCAATTCTTCCATCTATTTTTATATTTGCACCCATTCTGTTTAATTCAGCAACATGCATAAACCTGTTTTCAAAAACAGTCTCTGTTATAATACTTAATCCATTTGTAATACTTAATAAACTCATCATTTGTGATTGCATGTCTGTAGGAAATCCTGGATGAGGAAGGGTTTTAATATCTACTTTACTTTTATCTCCTCTGCCATCTACAATAATTGAATCACCTTCATAGTTAAATTTAACTCCACATTCTTTAAGTTTTTCAATTAATGGTCTTGAATGTTCTTCATTAACTCCATTAACCTTAATAATGCTATTAGTAATTGCAGCTGCTACCATAAATGTACCGGCTTCAATTCTATCATAAATCGGAGTGTATTTAGTTCCATTTAAACTATCAACTCCTTCTATTGTTATTTTACCTAAACCTGCTCCACTTATTTTTGCACCCATAGAATTCAAAAAGTTAGCTAAATCCCAAATTTCTGGCTCTTCTGCAGCATTTTCTATTATTGTAGTTCCTTGTGCTAAAACAGCTGCTATCATAATATTTTCTGTAGCTCCAACTGATGGGAAGTCTAAATATATTCTATTTCCAATCAAAGTTTTAGCAGTTGCTTCAACATAACCATTTCCTTGAACAATTTCAGCTCCCAGTGCCTTAAATCCTTTTAAATGTAAATCTATTGGTCTTAACCCAATGTTGCATCCTCCTGGTAATGATAGTTTACATTTTCCAAAACGTGCTAACATAGGTCCCATAATCAAAAATGATGCCCTCATCTTTCTCATAAGTTCACTAGTTTCATCTATTGGGGTAATATTACTTGTATTTATTACTAAAGATCTATCTATTATTTTATAATTTACTTCACAATTAGAGTCTCTCAAAAGATTACACAGTACTTGGACATCATCTAACATTGGGGCATTGTTTATTCGTACCTCTTCAGAACATAATATAGTTGCAGCTATAATTGGTAATACAGAATTTTTTGCGGAACTTACGTCTACTTCTCCTTGAAGTTTATCTACACCTTTTATTCTTATTTTTTCCATAATATCCTCCATAATGAATTCTTAGTATGTTGCAAATATTGTAGGTGTTCCAATTATCAAGTAAACCCCTGTATCATATTGATTTAAAGCAAAATTAAGCTTTGCTCCATTATCTGTTTCAGCAGTACAGGTAAATCCATTTTCAATTTTTAGAAGCTCATATTTCTCTATATTTGAACATAACTTTAATTCACTTAAGCCTTCATCTATTGTATTTATTTTTCCCTTATAGTACTCAAAATATCTTACATTCTTTAAGTGTTCTTTTTGTAATTTTTCTATTTCTTTCTTTATTTTTTGGGTAGTTTTTGAAGGGTTTTTATTAATTAAAGTTGCTTCAACAAATATTTTATCTTCTTCTTGCCAAAAATTAATAATAAATTGAACTTCCTCTGTATAAACCTCTATACTATCTTCCGAAATATTTAATTGTTTTTCATCATATTCTTTTTCAATAATATCTACTACTCTTTTAAATTCATTTTCCTTATTTATTGTGCAATACTGAAGCTTAACACCATTTTCAATAAATTTACTTTTTTTTGAAAAGTGATTTTCAACTTTGTAATAATCATTACTGTTTCCACTCCAGCCAATAGCAAAAAAAGAAAATAGGGTTAACCAGCATGCAAATGATTTAAAATTCATTTCACATCCCACCTTTTCCTTTTCATTATGGACAAGAGTTTTCTATTTTATTCAGATTTCCTTAATATCAATATATTTACTTATGCATTTTTTGTGATTAATTATGATTAATTTCATCAATTTATTACAAAATTAAAAAGTGGCTTCTCCACGATTTAGCGAAGAAGCCACTTTTTAACCAATACAGTAGTGTTCCAAAACTTGCTTTAAATTTTCTATTTTCCTAAGCGTTAAAAAAAGGCACCAAGTGCCTTTTAATTAAAACTCTTCATTTCTAATCTTGTTAAAGCTCTAGCCAATGCTGCTTTTGCTCTCTCAACATCATTTTTATCTGATTCTATCAATCTCAGCTCCGCTCTTTCCTTAGCCGCTTCCGCTCTATTGAAATCAATCTCTTCAGGTGTTTCAGCTGCATCGCAACATAAAACCAGTTCATTATTTTTGAATTTAATTATTCCTGTAGATGTGAAAATCTTTGTTTCATCACCTTCACTTACTTTATACACTGATACTGTTGGCTTAACACTAATTATTGATGTAGCATGATGCGCTAAAAATTCATGTCTTCCCTCTATAGTTTCAGCATTGAAGCTGACTACCTCACCTTTAAAAACTTCTCTATCAGGCGTTATAATTCTTAACATAAATGTATTTGCCATTAAATCATCCCCTATTCAAGAGTTTTAGCTTTTTCTAAAGCTTCTTCAATAGTTCCCACAAATAGGAATGCTGATTCTGGAATTGCATCATGTTTTCCTTCTAAGATTTCCTTAAATCCTCTTACAGTTTCTGCTACTGGAACATACTTACCAACCATTCCTGTAAATTGCTCTGCAACTGTAAATGGTTGTGATAGGAATCTTTGAATCTTTCTTGCTCTTGATACTACCGCCTTATCTTCATCTGATAATTCATCTACTCCAAGTATAGCAATTATATCTTGTAGCTCTTTATATCTTTCAAGAATATTTTTAACATCTGTAGCAACTTGATAATGTTCTTTACCAGTAACTCTTGGATCAAGAATTCTAGAAGTTGATTCTAGTGGATCAACAGCTGGGTAAATTCCAAGCTCTGCAATACTTCTTGATAATACTGTTGTAGCATCAAGGTGAGAGAATGTTGTTGCTGGTGCTGGGTCAGTTAAATCATCCGCAGGAACATATACTGCTTGAACTGATGTAATTGATCCATTTGTAGTAGATGTTATTCTTTCTTGAAGAGCACCCATTTCTGTTGCTAGTGTTGGTTGGTATCCAACAGCTGATGGTATTCTTCCTAATAACGCTGAAACTTCTGATCCAGCTTGTGTAAATCTAAATATATTATCTATAAATAATAGTACATCTTGCCCTTTATCTCTGAAATATTCAGCCATTGTTAGTCCTGTTAATGCAACTCTCATTCTTGCTCCAGGTGGTTCATTCATTTGACCAAATACTAACGCAGTCTTATTTATAACTCCTGAATCTTTCATTTCATGATAAAGATCATTTCCTTCTCTTGATCTTTCTCCAACTCCTGTAAATACAGAAAGTCCACCGTGTTCCTTAGCTATATTGTTGATAAGTTCTTGAATTAAAACAGTCTTACCAACTCCTGCTCCTCCAAATAGACCTATCTTCCCCCCTCTTTGGTAAGGTGCTAATAAATCTATTACCTTTATTCCTGTTTCAAACATTTCAGGCTCTACTGATTGTTCCTTAAATGTTGGAGCTGGTCTATGAATTGCATATTCTTCTTCTATTTCAACGTCACCCTGTCTATCCATTGGCTTTCCTAATACGTTAAATAGTCTTCCTAGTACTTTTTCTCCTACTGGCACTTTAATTGGACTACCAGTATCTACAGCTTCCATACCTCTTCTTAAACCTTCTGTTGCTTCCATAGCAATAGTTCTAACTATATCATCACCTATATGTTGTTCTACTTCTGCAACAACAATATGTTCTCCTGCTTTTATATGAATACTATTATATAAGTTTGGGAGACATTCTGAGTTAAACTTTACATCAACAACAGGTCCGATTACTTGAACAACTTTACCTATATTCTCAGACATATTCTTACCTCCTCACTATTTTTGTGCTTCTGCTCCACCTACTATTTCTGATATTTCTTGTGTTATCATACTTTGTCTTATTCTATTATATCTAAGATTTAAATCTGATAAAATATCATTAGCATTTTGTGTAGCTCCATCCATTGCTGTCATTCTAGCACTTTGTTCACTACATTTTGCACTTAAAATAGCATTTCTTAATTTACCTTTTAAATAACACTCTACTGCATTATTAAAAACAATATCTATATTTGGCTCTATTACAGGTTCTGAAATTTCATTTCCATTAACCTCAATAGGCAATAATCTTTCTATTCTTGGAACTTGTTTTACAGGGGAAAAGAATTCACTATATACTACATTTACCTCTGAAACATCTCCTTCTTTATAAAGATTTAATGCTTTTAATAAAACCTTTTTAACTTCTTTAACTGTTGGTACATCTGGAATATCAATATATTCTGCAACTGTTTCAATATTAAGTCTACGTGTATATGCTAACCCCTTGCTTCCAACTGTTATTATCTTTGCATTCTCTTTTTGTTCCTGCAAACTCTCACCTAAATAAGATACTATATTACCATTATAGCCTCCGCAAAGCCCAGAATCAGAAGTCACTACAATATAAAGCTTATTATTACTGTTATTGCCTTTAATAAACAAGCTCTCTGACTTCTCTGTGGCTAAACCCATCAACTCATTCATTATTTCTTCAGTTTGCTTAAAATAACCTTCATTGAGAGATAGTTCTTTTCTGCATTTTCTAAGCTTAGAAGTGGCAACAAGCCCCATGGCATTTGTTATCTTTTTGGTACTTTGTACTGATTTAATTCTTCTCTTTATTTGAATCAGTCCTGCTGCACCCATATTTCCACCTCCTAAAGAAATCATAGCCCTTTAAAGGCTATGCTTCTTTTAAAAATATCTTCTTAAATTCTACTATACATTCTTCTAAATTCTTCTTTATTTCATCATTTAATACATTCTCAGTAGCAATTGCTTTAGGAACTTCTCTATGATATGTGTCCATATAATCTAAGAAATCTCTTTCAAACTTCTTAACATCTTGAACCTTTATATCTGATAAGAAGTCATTTACTGCAGCATAAAGTATCATTATTTGATTCTCTACTGGCATTGGTTTATATTGCTCTTGCTTTAATACTTCCACTAATCTCTTACCTTTTTCAAGCCTCTTCTTAGCATCTCTATCTAAGTCTGAACCAAATTGAGCAAATGCTGCTAATTCTCTATATTGTGCAAGTTCTAGTCTTAATGTACCTGAAACTTGCTTCATAGCCTTTGTTTGAGCATTTCCACCAACTCTTGAAACTGAAATCCCTGCATTAACTGCTGGTCTTTGTCCTGAGTGGAAAAGATCTGATTCTAAGAATATTTGACCATCTGTAATTGAAATTACATTTGTTGGTATATATGCTGTAACGTCTCCAGCTAGTGTTTCTATAATTGGTAATGCTGTTAAAGACCCACTTCCATTTTCCTTAGATAGCTTTGCCGCTCTTTCAAGTAATCTTGAATGAATATAGAAAACATCTCCTGGATAAGCTTCTCTTCCTGGTGGTCTTCTAAGTAATAGTGACATTGTTCTATATGCAACTGCATGTTTAGATAAATCATCATATATGATTAATACATCTTTACCTTCATGCATAAAGAACTCACCTATACTACATCCTGCATATGGTGCAAGATATTGTAATGGAGCACTTTCTGATGCAGATGAACTTACTACTATTGAATAATCCATAGCTCCCATTTCAGTTAAAGTATTAACTATGTGGGCTACTGTAGATTGCTTTTGTCCAATAGCAACATAAATACAAATTACATCCTTACCTTTTTGATTTAATATAGCATCTATTGCAAGTGCAGTTTTTCCTGTTTGTCTATCACCTATAATAAGTTCTCTTTGCCCCTTACCAATTGGAATCATTGAGTCTATTGCTTTAATCCCTGTTTGTAATGGTTGATTTACAGATGATCTATCTATAATACTAGGTGCTGCAATTTCCATTGCTCTAGTATGAGTAGTTTTTATAGGCCCTTTTCCATCAATTGGCATACCTAATGAGTTTACTACTCTTCCTATCATTTCATTTCCTACTGGTACTTCAACAATTCTATCAGTTCTCTTTACTATATCGCCTTCTTTGATCCCTTCTTCTGAACCTAAAAGAACGCAACCAACATTGTCTTGCTCTAAGTTTAATGCCATTCCATAAACATTGTTTGGGAACTCTAAAAGTTCTCCTTCCATACATTCATCTAATCCATAAACTCTTGCGATACCATCTCCAACTTGAATTATAGTCCCAGAATCAACTGTTTTGATTTGCTTTTCATACTTTTCAATTTCTTTTTTAATAATTGAAGTAATTTCTTCTGGTTTTATATTCATGGTCTCACCTCTATTCTCTCTTAAGCATTATGCTCTTCATTTCTTCTAATTTAGACTTTACTGTCCCGTCTATAACATCATTTCCAACTCTTACAAATAAGCCTCCAAGTAAAGACTTATCTATTTCTGTTTCTATAATTAACGTCTTATTATATTTAGCTTCAAGTTTATTTCTTAATTCTCTTAACTCTTCATCCTTAAGAGGAACTGCTGATTTAACTACTGCCTTCATCTTATTTTGTTTTTCAAGATGAATTTTTTCCATTTCATCAAGCTTCTCTCTTAGATAAAGAATTCTATCTTTTTCTATTAATATTAATAAAAATGATAATAATTCCTCATCTACTTTCCCCTTAAAAATGTTTATAAAAGTTTTCTTTTTCTTTTTAGTACTTATTTGAGGGTGCTTTATTACTTCATAAAATTCTGTATTATTATCAACTAAATTACATATCTCTCTTAGGTCTTGTAAATACTCTTCTACCTTACCTTTAGTTTCTGCTACTTGATATAATGCTAAGGCATATCTCCTGTCTAAATATTCATACATATTTAATTACCTACCTTAGTAATAAAATCACTAATTAACTCTCTTTGATTATTATCAGTAATACTGTCCTCAAGTGCTTTATATGAAAGGTTAATTGCTAATTCTACAGCTTGCTTCTTTATTTGGTATTGAGCTTTTTCTTTTTCTCTCTCGATTTCAAGTCTAGCTCTTTCTTCAATAAGTTTAGCTTCTTTATTTGCTTCCTCAACTATTTCTTTATATATCTTATCAGCTTTAGCTTTTTGCCTTTCAGTAATTTTCTTACCTTCGTCTTTAGCTGATTTTAAAATTCTTTCATTTTCTAATAAATACATTCTTGCTTTTTCAAGTTCATCATCTACCTTAATTAACTGATCTTCGATATATCCTTCTCTCTCCTCAATAACATTTTTAATTTTATCCCAAAGAAAATGCTTAAGAATTAATATCAATATAACAAAGTTAATCAAGGTCATAATAATAGTCGATAAATGTATATCCATTATTTTTTCTTTCCTCCCTTCGGAGTCAACTAAATTAACTCTATATTTAAATTAATTACTTAACAAATAAAATAATTATTGATACTATTAATCCATAAATAGCAGTTGCTTCTGCAAGTCCTGCCCCTATAATAAGAACACTTTGAATTTTCCCTGACGCTTCTGGTTGTCTTGCTATAGCCTCTGTTGCCTTTCCTGTAGCTATTCCTATTCCTATTCCTGCTCCTATACCTGCTAATACAGCTATTGCTGCTGCTAAAATTGATAAATCCATTGTAATTTCCTCCTTAAAATATATGATCTTTAATGATGCTCTGCTGTTAATTTTATATTAATCATTGTGAGCATTGTAAATACTAACATTTGGATACTTCCATCAAATACATCAAAATATCCATGAGCGATTATTGGTAACCCTAGTTGTGCTATTGGCCCTATGCTACCTAATGCCTCATATAGTAATTCAAGTAATATTGTGGCAGCTAACATATTACCAAAAAGTCTCAGTGCAAGTGAAACTGGTAATATAAATCTCTCCATAATATTTAGTGGTGCCATAAGTAAATATGGTTCTCCGATTCCTTTTACATATCCCAGTGGACCATTTCTACGTATTGCTGTATATTGGATAACTATAAATGAACTTAAAGCTAATGCTATTGTTACATTTATATTTTGGGTTGGTGGTATTACTCCTACAAGACCGAGTAAATTTAATACCAACAAGTAAATTACTAAGCTTCCTATATAAGGTATATAACTTAAGTAATTCTCTCCCATGTTGCTTACCACTAAGTTTTTAACAGTTGTATATACATACTCTAACGCTACTTGCTTTTTACCTGGAACTCTTTTTAAGTTCCGAGTTAATAAGTACGCAATTATTCCTAATACAGCTATTACAACCCATTGCACTACTATATCCCTTGTTATCAAAACTGGAAACCCAAAGAGGTCAAAAGAATATAGTACAACATCTGATACCACTTTAATCACTTCCCTTCTTTATTAGTCAAGCAATAAATCATTAAAAAAATGAAATGTGATGAATAACCCAAAAGATAACTTAATATTGTCTCCATTTCATAAATAAATGGTAATGATAAAATTACTACTATTAGTATTCGCAAAAAACTTGAAAACATTAATATTAATTTGCTATTAAATTTTTCAATTAAATAACTACTTACCTTAAAGTTAACTATTGAGATCACTAATCCCAGGTAATAAATTATTGCTATTTTGAAAGATAGTAGAACTCCAATGAATATAGAAATAAATAATCCTACCTTTAAATCATATCTTATGACTTTCTTATTAAGTTCATTCATTACTTTACTCATTTTGTCCACCTCTCAGTTCAATGTTGTTATTATACTTCTAACCGATATTATTAGAAAACTTGATTTTAACTCATTTTGGTTATTTTTACCCCAAATATCCTCATTTTATTAATAAAGTACGTTAATCTCTCACGTATCGTCCTTAAACTTCCATTTCTCTACTTATGTAAATAAAATGTAAACTACCTATTCTTTATTTTGAATTTTCTAATAATTTTCCTTTGAATTTCCTTTTTATGATAACGATTTTATTTGCTTTTTTCTTAATTTTCCATACCTTTAATTAACTATTTCATTAAAATTTTTCTATTTTTTGGTTATTGCTTTTTTAAAACTTTGCTTCTTATTAATAAAATGAAATTTTAATTTTATAAACTTGCATTTTTCTTAATATTTTTAAATAAATATTCACCTTTTCAACGTATTATCCCTCATTATACACATATTTATTTATATATATGAATTGTTTTATATATATAAATTCATATAATGCTTATAATTATATAATTATAAGAAATAAAACTAAACAAACTATTTTTTCTTATTTGTTAACATTGTAAAATAAATAAAAAGTGCGATTTCTCGCACTTTTTTTAAATTATACTCTTTCTACAATTAATGCAGTTCCAAGTCCACCACCAATACATAAAGTAGCTAAACCTTTCTTTGCATCTCTCTTTTCCATTTCATGAAGTAATGTACAAAGAATTCTAGCTCCTGAAGCCCCTACTGGGTGTCCTAAAGCTATTGCTCCTCCATTTACATTTACCTTGCTCATATCAAAATTTAAGTCTTTTGCTACTGCAATACTTTGAGCTGCAAAAGCTTCATTTGATTCTATTAAGTCTAAATCTTCAACTGTAATATTTGCATTTTCTAATGCTTTCTTTGTTGCATGGAATGGTCCATATCCCATTATTGATGGATCTAATCCCTTTGAACCATATGATAAGATTTTAGCTAATGGCTTAATTCCAAGTTCTGCTGCCTTTTCTGCACTCATAACTACAAACGCAGCTGCTCCATCATTAATTCCTGATGCATTTGCAGCCGTTACAGTTCCACCATCTCTTTTAAATGCTGGCTTTAACTTAGCTAAACCTTCTGCAGTTACTCCAAATCTTGGGAATTCATCAGTATCAAATACTTTTGGTTCTCCCTTTCTTTGTGGAATAACAACTGGAACTATTTCATCCTTAAATCTTCCTTCTTTAATTGCAGCTTCTGCCTTTTGTTGTGATGCTGCTGCAAAGTTGTCTTGCTCTTCTCTAGTTATTTCCCATTGTTCTGCTATGTTTTCAGCAGTAATTCCCATATGGTAGTGATTGAAAGCATCTGTTAATGCATCATTAATCATAGCATCAACCATCTTTCCATCTCCCATTCTTTGACCCCATCTTGCGTTATTAAGTACATATGGTGCTTGTGACATGTTTTCCATACCACCAGCTATAATGCAATCTGCATCTCCAGCTTTAATTAATTGTGCAGCTAAGCTTACAGCTCTTAAACCTGAACCACAAACCTTGTTTAATGTCATAGCTGAAACTTCTAATGGTAACCCAGCTTTTACAGCCGCTTGTCTTGCAACATTTTGGCCTAACCCTGCTGATATTACGTTACCCATTAAAACTTCGTCTACTAATTCACCCTTTATTCCTGCTCTGTTAACAGCTTCCTTTATAACAGTTGCTCCTAAATCAGCTGCAGATACATCTTTTAAACTTCCACCGAAAGAACCAATTGCAGTTCTTACAGCACTAACTATTACTACTTCTCTCATTACTTAACCTCCCAAATTTTCCTTTTATAGAAATTTATTTCGTTAAAGTATTAACATATAATATTATATCCATTTTTACCTAAATTATCAAGTAGGATTTGTTAAAGTTTAAACAATCTATTCCCCAAAAACATAAAATAAAAAAGCAATGAACCAATTGGTTCATTGCCCTTATTTATCTTATAAATTCTTCAACTTTTTTATCACTTAATCCAAAATATAACTCTATAGCATCTGCTATTCTTTGAGATGCAAATCCATCTCCATATGGATTTACAGCCTTACTCATCTTCGTATATGCTTCCGTATTATTTATTAATTCATTAGCTTCTTTAACAACAACTTCAACATCTGTTCCAACAAGCTTTACTGTTCCATATGCTACCGCTTCTGGTCTTTCTGTAACATCTCTTAAAACCAACACTGGTTTACCTAGTTGAGGTGCCTCTTCTTGTAGTCCACCTGAATCTGTCATAACCATAAATGCCTTATTCATTAAATTATGAGTTTCATTGGTATCTAATGGAGGTAACAAATGAACTCTTTCCTTATTTCCAAGCTCTCTAAATACAACATCCTTAACAACTGGATTTAAATGAACTAGATATACTAATTCAACATCTTGATTTTCTTTTACTATTCTATTTAAGGCAGCACAAATATTATCAATACCTTCACCCCAATTTTCTCTTCTATGGGCAGTAATCATAATAACTTTCTTATTTTCAAAATCAATTTTATTTAAATCCTCATTTTCAAATACATAATTTTCTTTTACTGTATGTGCCATTGCATCAATAACAGTATTTCCAGTTATATATATATCCTCTTCTTTTACTCCTTCTCTTAACAGGTTTTCTTTTGACCCTTTTGTTGGTGCAAAATGAAGATCTGCTAAAGAGCCTGTTAGCTTTCTATTCATTTCCTCTGGAAATGGGAAGTACTTATCAAATGTTCTTAAACCCGCTTCTACATGCCCTACCTTTATCTGTTGATAAAATGCTGCAAGAGCTCCACCAAATGTTGTAGTTGTATCTCCATGAACTAATATCATGTCTGGCTTTTCTACTTTAAAAACTTCTTCTAATCCTTCTAAAACCTTATTTGTAATTCCAGTAAGAGTTTGCTTACTTTTCATTATATTTAAATCAAAATCTGGCTTAATATCAAAGTATTCTAAAACCTGATCCAACATTTCTCTATGTTGTGCTGTAACACAAACCTTAGATTCTATTCCTTCTCTTTTTTCTAATTCCTTAACTAATGGTGCCATTTTAATTGCTTCTGGTCTTGTTCCAAAAATCGTTATAATCTTTTTCAATTAAGATTCCTCCTAAAATTTATTAATAACCTAATTCCTTTTGCATTTGTAAGGAGTCATCTACATGTACCCACTCCTCTGCATTTATAACTCTAAATTTCTCTTTAGTGTCTCTTATAACCACTTTTTCAATTCCTGAATTTATTATTAATCTCTTACACATTGAGCAAGAATTTGCATTTTCAACATACTCGTCTGTTTTTGCATCTTTACCTACTAAATATAATGTCGCCCCTAGCATATCTCTTCTTGAAGCACTTATAATAGCATTGGCCTCACTATGTACACTTCTACAAATTTCATATCTAGTTCCCCTTGGTACATTTAACTCATCTCTTATACAAGTATTAAGATCTATGCAGTTTTTTCTCCCTCTTGGAGCTCCAGTATATCCTGTCGATATAATTTCATCATTTTTAACAATTATGGAGCCATAGTTTCTTCTAAGACAAGTTCCTCTACCTAGAACAGTTTCAGCGATATCTAAATAATAATTTTCCTTATCTCTTCTATCCATTATTTTATCTCCATTCAAAAATTTAATTCATTAATATAAATTAACTTATATTAAGATTATATATTAATGGATAAATAATGTAAACCATAGTTAAGTTTCAATCTGAGTTCTATTTTTCTTATGAAACTACTACTCAATTGGTAACATATGTTACATAGACAAACCACTTCTAAGCCTTACATATCAATGGCTAGAATAGCTTTTTCACTTTTTAAGTTTTTATCAAAATTTTCACTTACGAAAAAAGATTGGGAAACCCCAACCTCTTTTATCTATTTAGTACCAAATAATCTATCTCCAGCATCTCCAAGACCTGGTACAATATATCCTTTTTCATTTAATTTCTCATCTATTGATGCTACATATATATCAACATCTGGATGAGCATTCTTAACCAACTTAATTCCTTCTGGTGAAGATATTAAGCAAACTAGCTTTAAGTTTACTGCTCCTCTTTGCTTTAATAAAGTTATAGCATCTGCTGCTGAACCACCTGTTGCAAGCATTGGATCAACTACTATTACATCTCTATCTGCAATATCTTGTGGTAATTTGCAGAAATATTCTACTGGTTGAAGTGTTTCTTCATCTCTATATAAACCAATGTGTCCTACCTTTGCTGCTGGTATTAGCTTCAACATACCATCAACCATTCCAAGACCAGCTCTTAAAATTGGAACTATAGCCATCTTTTTACCTGATAGCATTTTGCACTTAGTCTTGCATATTGGAGTCTCAATTTCAACCTCTTCCATACTTAGTTCTCTAGTAACTTCATAAGCTAATAACATTGAAACTTCTTCAACTAATTCTCTGAAATCCTTTGAACCAGTATTCTTGTCTCTTATAAATGCTAACTTATGTAGTATTAAAGGATGATTGATTTCAATTACTCTGCTCATTTCTTAAAACCTCCAAAAACTTATACTTATTTATTATATTTCTGCTCAATAGCAGTAATTTTTTCTATTCTCTTAACGTGTCTATCCCCTTCAAACTCTGCATTTAAAAAGGTCTTAACTATATCTAATGCAAGTCCTGCTCCAACAACTCTAGCTCCTAAAGCTAATATATTTGCATCATTGTGTTCTCTTGTTGCATGTGCACTAAATGTATCTGAACATAATGCAGCTCTTATTCCTGGAACTTTATTTGCAGCTATGCTTATTCCAATACCAGTTCCACACACTAGTATACCGTAAGTACACTCTTTACTTTTAACACTCTCCGCAACCTTTAATGAATAATCTGCATAATCACAGCTTTCCTCACTATTTGTTCCAAAGTCAACAACTTCATACCCTTGTTCTTTTAAGAACTTACTAATTTCATTTTTAAGTACGTATCCTCCATGGTCAGCACCTAATGCTATTTTCATATTGTACCCTCCTATCATTTGTCTATTTATAAAAAAAGAAAGTAAAGTCTAAACACTTTCTTCCTTTTTAACCACATGTACTAGTCTGTCTATAAGTCCCTTAATTTCTTTATAAGTTTTCTCATAAACACCTAAAGAACCCCCATATGGATCTGTTACATCCATATCTTCTCCAACATATTCAGCTAATGTATATACTTTGTGCCCATATTTTGAGAAATATTCTTTTATATATTCTCTCCCATAAGCAGTCATTGTCAATACCAAATCAGCATCCTTTAATAGGCCATCCTTTAATTGAACAGCTTCTCTATTATCAATATTTTCTCTTAACTCTTTTCTAATTATATTAACTGAGTTTTTTGTTGCAACACTTCCTGCAACAATTGATATACCTGCTGATTTACAACTTAAGCCTTTGATATTATTTATATTGTTAAATATATATTCTGCCATAATACTTCTAGATGTATTTCCAGTACAAACAAAGAGAATATTCATTTTCTCTCCTCCCCAAATTTAAACATTTATAATGTCATAGCCTGCCGCCTTTTTAAGCCTGTTCATAATAGCAATTCCAACACCTTTTTCTTCAATGCCTTCTGCTAATATTATATCAACCTTCATATCATCAAATTTTCTTAATGATTCAAATAAATTTTTCCCTATTTCTACAAGATCTTTATTGCTTCCTAAAACAATTTTTTCACATGAAGTATAGCAATTTGAATTTTCTTTAGTTGTTAAAACTCCTACCTTCATTCCTTTATCTATATAATTGTGTACCATTTCATTAATTTTTTCAATAGTTTTTTTGCTTTCTCCACATATTATTTTAAGCTTTGCATTTGGAGCATAATGTCGATATTTCATTCCTGGTGCCTTTGGCTTAAAATCTTCTGTAGGTTTGCTCATTAGTCCCTTATCAATATAAATCTCTTCGTTAACCTCTTTAAGCATTTCTAATGTAACCCCACCCGGCCTTAACACCACTGGAGGTACAACAGTACAATCAACTATTGTTGATTCCAATCCAACATCACTATTTACTCCACCTATTATGCAATCAACTCTCCCATTTAAATCTTCAACACATCTGTGGACATCAGTTGGACTTGGTCTTCCGCTAATATTAGCTGATGGTGCTGCAATTGGAAGTCCTGAAAGCTCTATAAGTTTTAATGCAATTTCATTATTTGGCATTCTTATTCCTATTGTTTCAAGATTTGCACTTGTTACATGTGGAATTAAATCCTTCTTCTTTAAAATCAAAGTCAATGGACCCGGCCAAAATTTTGCAATTAATTCCTTTGCTACTTCAGGTATTTCCATAACTAAGTGTTCTATATTCTTATCAGCAACATGTACAATTAAAGGGTTATCTTGTGGTCTTCCCTTTGCTTCAAATATTTTTTTCACTCCATTTTCATTTAAAGCATTTGCACCTAATCCATATACTGTTTCAGTAGGAAAAGCTACAACTCCCCCTTGTTTAATAATATTAGCAGCTTCTTGTATGTATTCTATTTCATTTTGATTATTTAATATAAATATTTTTGTTTCCAAGGGTTCTTCTCTCCTTTATACTAGAGTTTGCCCTCTAGCAATTTTTATATTTTGTATAGCTTCCTCAGTATATACAGCCTTAACACAGTTTTTATATATTTGGTCTAATAATAAATATTTTTTAAGCCCACCTTTTCTAATTATGTAATAATAAAATATTTTCTCTGGCTCTAGCTCCTTTTGTGCTATGTATTCTTCTGCTAATGATGGATACCTTTTTAAAATATTCTTTCCAACCAACTTCATTTTTTTATTTCTAAAATTTATTGTTGTAACTAAAATAATGTCCATCTCATCTTCCATTTTATGAGTATGTACAATTGCAACCTTATCACATAAAAATAAATTATCTCTCCCAAATAAACCACTTTTAACTTTTAACTTGTTATTTATACATGAATATTTTATAAAGTGATAATTGCTCTTTAATAAAATTGCAAGTATTATTAAAAGTTCTATTATTAAAAGATACGATACATAAAAAAAGTCATTTACACCTGCAAGCATCATTGCTATAGGAAGAAATATTGCTATTATAATCATCGCCACAAAAAATCTCTTTAGCATTTTCTTTTCCCACTTTAACGCTTTGTATATATCCATACTCCCCTCCAATTATTTGAAAAGCCCTACATGTAATATGCAAGGCTTTTAGTGTATTAGAATTCTGTATTTCCCATTTGTTTCATTTTTTCTGCTTGATCTGCTGTGATTAATGCATTAATCATTTCATCTAACTCACCATTTGTAAATTGATCTAACTTATAAAGAGTTAATCCAATTCTATGGTCTGTTACTCTTCCTTGTGGATAGTTGTAAGTTCTAATTCTTTCACTTCTATCCCCTGTTCCAACTTGGCTCTTTCTATCTTCAGCAATACCTGCAGCTCTTTCAGCTTCAGCAGCTTCAAATAATCTTGCTCTTAAGACCTTCATAGCCTTTTCCTTATTCTTAAGCTGTGATTTTTCATCCTGACAAGCAACTACAACCCCTGTTGGAATATGAGTAATTCTAACAGCTGAGTCAGTAGTATTAACACATTGTCCTCCATTACCTGATGATCTATAAACATCTATTCTAAGATCCTTATCATGGATTTCAATTTCTACATCATCAACTTCTGGTAAAACCGCAACTGTAGCAGTTGAAGTATGAATTCTCCCACTTGATTCAGTATCTGGAACTCTTTGAACTCTGTGAACTCCACTCTCATACTTAAGCTTTGAGTAAGCTCCATTTCCCTTTATCATAAATACAACTTCTTTGAATCCACCGATGTCTGTTTCATTTGCACTCATTAATTCTACAGACCATCTTTGATTTTCTGCATATCTTGTATAAAGTCTAAATAAAACAGATGCAAATAGTGCGGCTTCGTCACCACCTGCTCCTCCTCTGATTTCAACAAATACGTTTTTATCATCGTTAGGGTCTTTAGGTAATAATAGAATTTGTATTTCTTTTTCTAACTCTTCATCTCTTTTTGATAGTTCTGAAATTTCTTCTTGAAGCATTTCTCTCATTTCTCTATCTGACTCTTCTTGAAGCATTTCTTTGTTTGCTGCTAAATCTTCAACAACTTTTTTATACTCTTTGTATGCAGTAACTATAATTTCTAAGTCTGCATGCTCTTTACAAAGCTTTCTCCATTCATTTTGGTTTGCCATTATTGATGGATCACTTATTTTAACTGATAATTCATCATATTTATTTTCTATGAAAGCTAATTTATCTAATAACATCTTATCACTCCGTACGTTTTTTTTACATTTAATCATTATAACATAATAAATTTATTTAAATCAAGGCTTTAAAATTCCAATAACTACTCTATCTAATCCTGCTAAGTCTTTTATTACCTTTACTTCTTCATAACCATTTTCCTGCATTAGGTTACTTACATCCATCCCTTGGTCATGACCAATCTCAAATGCTAATAATCCATTTTCTTTTAAAACACTCTTACTTTCTTCTACAATTCTTCTGTAGAATATTAATCCATCAGACCCACCTGAAAGTGCTGTAACTGGTTCATAGTCCTTTACATCCTCCATTAATGTTGGAATAACTTCATCCCTTATATATGGTGGATTTGAAACTAGAATTTCATATCTCTTTTCTTGATTTATTGCTTCTTTTAATAAATCACTCTTTATAAAACTAACTCTTGATGAAAGATTATGCTTTTCAATATTCTTCTTTGCAACTTCCTCCGGTGTTTCATAATAATCAATTAAATCCACATTAATATTTTCTCTTTCACTTGCTAATGTAATACCAATTGCACCACTTCCTGTACATAAATCACACACTGCAACTTCATCATCTAAAGAAATATTTTTAAGCACTTCCTCAACCAAAATTTCTGTATCTCCTCTTGGAATTAAAACCCCTTCTTTTATGTTAAAGTCTAATCCATAAAACTCAACTTCTCCTAAGATATACATAATTGGTTTTTTCTTTTCTCTTTCTAAGATTAACTTCTCAAACTCTTTTCTAATTATATTATTGACCTTTTCATCTTTATTAATCATTAAATATAATTTATCTTTATTTAAAACCTTACAAAGTAAAAGAGTTGCATCCAATCTTGCTGTATCAATTTCTACCTTAGCTAATTTATCTGTTCCCCAAACTAAAAGTTCTCCAATTGTTTTTTCTAATCCTTCTGCCGCCATCAATGCTTCTATTGCCACCTCTATTTGATCATCATCTGGTTCTCTTGTTGTTAATTCTTGAAGCTTCATTCCAGGATAAGCAACTATTTTCGCAAGCTTACTATCACTTTTACCAAGCCATTTTATTAATTCGTATGTTATCCCTGTTACTACAGGTAATAACAATATTCTCATTGCAAGCCTTTGAAGAAATCCTCCCCAACCTGTAAATGAAAACACTAAAATACTAACAAACATTATTAAAAATAAGAAATTTGTTCCACATCTTGGATGAAACCTTGAATATTTTTTAACATTATCCACAGTTAATGGCTCTTCATTCTCGTAGCAAAAAATAGTTTTATGCTCAGCTCCATGATACTGAAACACTCTAAAAATATCATCAAGCATACTAATTCCATAAATATACCCAACCAAAATTATAACTCTTATAGCTGCTTCAATCATATTTAAAGCAATACTTGAAATTCCAAACCCTTTAAAAATAGATGCAATTGCTGTTGGAATACCAAGAAATAATCCTACTGCTAAAAGCATAGAAAAAGCTAAGGTAATCCCCATTATAATATCATTAGTTTTCTCTCCAAACTTCCCTCTAAGCCAATCCTCAAACCTTGAAGGCTCTGTATCCTCAAAAAATTCTGCGGAATAATTTAATGCTTTCATTCCAATTATTAAAGAATCAACTAGCACAAATATTCCTCTTAAAAAAGGTATATTTAAAATTTTCTTTCTTTTAGTGATTGGAGCTACATTCTCCATATTTATTTCAATGTTGCCTTCTGGTGTTCTTACTGCAGTAGCTAATCCCTTGGTGCCTCTCATCATTACACCTTCAATGACAGCTTGCCCTCCAACATCACATTTTTTCATATTTCACACTCTTTTCTATTTATTACTTTCTAAATACTTGTAATAACACTTACCACAAAGAGACTCATAAGTAACCTCATCCATATTGTCTATAGCTACTTGCTCTCCACTAAATACAAATTTACCATTAACTTTTCTTCCATTTACAACAGCCTTATTTCCACACTTACAAATAGTTTTCATCTCTTCTAGTGAATGTGCTATTAAAAGAAGTCTTTCACTACCTTCGAAGCCTTCCATTTTAAAATCTGTTCTAAGACCATAGCAAATTACTGGTATGTCTAGCTTAACTGCTATTTCAAAAAGATTATCTATTTGGTTTTTCTTTAAAAATTGCACTTCGTCAACTAAAATGCAATGTATTTTCTCCCTCTTTAAACGTTCATCTATTAATTGAAATACATTGTCATTATTATTAACAACGATATCAACTTTTCTAGTTACTCCTAATCTAGATACTAGCATATCTCCACCTTTTTTATCAGTTCCAGGCTTCAATAAAACTACTCTCATTCCTCTTTCTTCATAATTATGTGCTACCTGCATTAAATTCGTTGATTTTCCTGAGTTCATTGCCCCATATCTAAAATATAACTTACTCATTTGTAATTCTCCTTTTTATGATGTCATCCTATTGATTATAGCATTTTAGCCCCCCTATAAAAAGACTTTTTTGCCACTTATTATTATTGACGTGTTTTATCCATTATGATATACTCTAGTAGTTGTTTATGTTTAAATTTACAACAAATTTTAAAATAAAAAGAGGTGAAAATAATGAGACAAGGCATACACCCAGAATACCATAACGACGCTATGGTTAAGTGCGCATGTGGAAACACTTTTACAACTGGTTCAGTTAAAAGTGAGCTTAAAGTAGAAATATGTTCAAAGTGCCACCCATTCTTCACTGGTAAACAAAAAATCAATGACGTTGGCGGTAGAATCGAAAAGTTCAACAAGAGATTCAATCTTAACAAGTAAGAATTTAGGGAAAGACTTAGTCTTTCCCATTTTCTTTTTTTTAAGATATTTTTTAATATTAATACATATACTAAAGTAAATTAATAATTTCTTTAGTTTTATTTATATACAAATAGTGTTAAACTATATTGTGTAATATAAGTTAATTATAACCTTATTTTATAATAATTTATGTAATTTAAAATACATATAAAGAGAGAGGATTTTATGAAAAAAGTTATAATCCTAACCACTTCAACAGGTCAAGGGCATAATCAAGCAGCCTCAACTTTATGTGAGGTTTTTGAGCATGAAGGGTTTAAAGCAATAAAAAGTGATTTTTTAGCAATAAATAGTGTTGTATTAAACAAAACCGTTGTAAAAGGATACGAATTAGGAGCTTCTATATTCCCTCATTTCTATGGGTGTTTTTATAAACTAACTAATCTTCCTTTAATAAATTCATTATTAAAAATTCCATTTAAAAATGCTGAAAAAAGATTATGGGATTTTATCAATAAAGAAAAACCGGATATAATAATCTCTACCCACCCTTTAGGTGTTAATATGCTTCATAGATTTAAATGTAACGGACTAAAAACTCCCTGCATTTCAATTGTAACTGATTTTAAGGCTCACTATACCTATATCAGTCCATTAATTAATGCCTATATAACAGGAAGCGAGTATACTAAAAACTCACTTATTGAAAAAGGAATAAGTAGTAATGTTATTTATCCTGCAGGAATCCCAATTAAGGAAATCTTTTTCAAGAAAACCCCTTCAACTTCACAGTTAAATAATAATTATTTTAATATATTGTTAATGGGTGGAAGTATGGGACTTAATAAAATTTCAAAGGTTTTAGACCAATTACTTGTAAATAAAAACAACTTAAATATAACCGTTATTTGTGGCAATAATCTTCATCTTAAGAGTTCACTTTCAGAAAAAAATTATGATGCTTATGCAAATATAAAAGTTGAAATACTAGGCTTTACCAAAAACATTCCCGAACTTATGGACAAGTCAGATGTAATAATTTCCAAACCTGGTGGATTAACTGTTTCAGAATCGATTGCAAAAAACCTACCAATAATTATACCATTTGCAATTCCTGGACAAGAAAAAGAAAACACTGAATTTCTTTGTAATAATGGATATGCAATAAATGTACCTAAACTAAAAAATCTAAATAATATAATAAACAACTTAATTTCAAATCCAAATGAATTAACAAAAATGAGAAAAAACTTAGTTGACTTATCTTCAACTTATAATATAAATAAAATTGTAGAAATTACAAAAGAGCTTATAAATTCATAATATTTTATAAGCTCTTTCTTATTAATTTAGTTCTGCCTTTTGAAATAATTTTAAGAATTCATCATTATCTTTAGTCTTATTCATCATATTAATTACTTTCTCAGTAACCGTATCACCAGAACCATCTTTGTACATTGCTTTTCTTAAAGTATATGCCACTTCTTTTTCTTCATCATTTAATATTAAATCTTCTTTTCTTGTACCTGATTTATAAATATCAATAGCTGGGAATATTCTTCTTTCTTGAAGCTTTCTATCTAAATGAACTTCCATATTCCCTGTACCTTTAAATTCTTCAAATATCATGTCATCCATTCTAGACCCTGTATCAACTAATGCAGTTGCTAAAATAGTTAAACTTCCACCTTCTTCAATATTTCTAGCAGCTCCAAAGAATTTCTTTGGCATTATTAAAGCCGCTGGGTCAAGTCCACCTGATAATGTTCTTCCTGATGGTGTAACAGTTAAATTGTAAGCTCTTGAAAGTCTTGTTAAACTATCCATTAAAATAACAACATCTTGACGTTGCTCTACCATTCTTTTTGCTCTTTCTAAAACCATTTGACAAACCTTTGCATGGTTTTGTGGTTCCTCATCAAATGTTGAGTAAATCACTTCACCATTAATTGATCTTTGCATATCTGTAACTTCTTCCGGTCTTTCATCTATAAGTAAAACTATTAACTTAACATCAGGATAATTTTTAGATATATTTTGTGCAACCTTTTTTAATAAAGTTGTTTTCCCTGCCTTTGGTGGAGCTACTATCATTCCTCTTTGCCCTTTTCCAATAGGACATATAACATCCATTAATCTAGTAGTTAAATCCCCTTCTGATTTTATCTCAAGTTTAATTCTATCTTTTGGATATATTGGAGTTAATGTTTCAAAACCTTTTCTTCCAACAGCCTTTTCTGGATTTTCTCCATTTACCTTCTCAACAAATAATAAAGCTTTAAACTTTTCACCTTCTTTAGATTCTCTTACTTTCCCTTGAATCTGATCTCCAGTTTTTAAGTTGAATCTTCTTATTTGTGATGGTGATACATAAACATCATCTGGGCTAGTTAGGTAATTCTTACATCTTAAAAATCCAAAATTATTTGTTTCTTGAATTTCTAGTACACCAAGAGCACTTTCAGACTCATTAATCATTGACTTTAATCTCTCAGCCTTCACTTCTCCATTTTCTCTATTTTCTCTATTTTCACTAACAACTCTTCTAACTTCTTCATTTCTTTGTCTATTCTCAACAATTGGTTGTTCTTCTTTTTTAGGAGAAATCTTTTCTCTTAAAACAACTCCATTTTTTTCAATTGAATTTTGAGTTAATTTTAATATCTCATCTACCAATTCACTCTTTTTAAATTTTGATATATTTTTAACACCAGCTTTTTTCGCCTCTTCCTTTAAGGCTACTAATGTCATATTTTCTAAAGCTTCTTTAGTCAAGCTTACACCTCCGATTTTTAATCATCTTTTTTATTATCTATTGTGAAATTCTGCGAAACTGCATTTAGAATAGCTACAAGTTGTTAATAAAGATATGTAAATAATCTCCTTAGAATATTATCCTCCAATAACACTGTAAATTCAAGGGGTATTTTTACTTTATTTATAAATAAGAAGCGCTCTAGGCGCTTCCTAAATAAAAAATTAATTATTTTTTTCATTTATTGCTGCCTTAATAAACCCTTTAAATAATGGATGTGGTCTATTTGGCCTTGATTTTAATTCTGGATGAAATTGAGCTGCAACATACCATGGATGATCAAACACTTCAACAATTTCAACTAATCTCCCATCTGGACTTGTTCCTGTTATGTCCATTCCACTTTCAATTATCGCCTTTCTAAATTCATTATTAAATTCATATCTATGTCTATGTCTTTCATATATTAATTCATCATTATACTCTTCAAACGCCTTACTTACCTCTTCAAGCTTACATGGATAAAGTCCAAGCCTCATTGTTCCACCTAAATCTTCAATATCCTTTTGTTCTGGCATTAAATCTATTACTGCATGTGTTGTATTCTCATCTATTTCAGAACTATTTGCATCCTTATATCCTAGAACATTTCTTGCAAATTCAATAACTGCACATTGCATTCCAAGACAAATCCCTAAGAAAGGAACTTTATTTTCTCTAGCCCATTGTATTGCAAGAATTTTACCCTCAACACCTCTATCACCAAAACCTCCTGGAACAAGAACTCCACTCACACCATTTAAAATTTCATTAACATCACCTTTTTCAATATCAACAGAATTAATCCATTTTATATTTACATTAACATTGTTATCAAGTCCTCCATGATTTAGTGCTTCTACAACTGAAATATAAGCATCATGAAGTTCAACATACTTACCAACTAAAGCTATTGTAACCTCTTCCTCTAATTTTTTTATTTTATCAACCATTGATATCCACTCTGTATTATCAATATCTCTACAACCTAAATGTAATTTTTCACACACCAAATTGTCTAACCCTTCTTCATGAAGTAAAAGTGGAACTTCATATAAATTTTCCGCATCTAAATTTTGTATTACTGATTTTCCATCTATATTACAAAATAATCCTATCTTATTTTTTATATCATTTGATAAAGCTTTTTCTGATCTACAAACAATTATATCTGGTTGAATACCAATACTTCTTAATTCTTTAACTGAATGTTGAGTTGGCTTTGTTTTTAACTCTCCTGCTTTACCTAAGAACGGAACTAAAGTTACATGTATAAAGCATACATTTTCTCCTCCAACCTCACTTCTTATTTGTCTAATCGCTTCTAAAAATGGCTGTGACTCTATATCTCCAACAGTACCACCAATTTCAGTAATTACTACATCAATATCCTTTTCCTTCGCTACTCTATAAACTCTTTCCTTAATTGCATTAGTGATATGAGGTATAACCTGAACAGTCCCCCCTAAATATTCTCCTCTTCTTTCCTTTGATATAACCGACCAATAAATCTTCCCAGTTGTAACATTAGAATTTTGAGTTAAATTTTCATCTATAAATCTTTCATAATGACCTAAATCCAAATCAGTTTCAGCTCCATCATCAGTAACAAAAACCTCTCCATGTTGATACGGGCTCATTGTTCCAGGATCAACATTTAAATATGGATCAAACTTTTGAATTGATACCTTTAACCCTCTATTTTTTAACAACCTTCCTAAAGACGCTGCTGTTATTCCCTTTCCTAATGAGGATACAACCCCTCCTGTAACAAATACATATTTAGTGTTCATTATTATTCCTCCTAAAAACCACAAAAAATTTTTATTTTATTGTTGACAAACTCTAACATTATACTTATAATAGAAATTACCCCACAAAAATAATTGTGGGTTATTTGCGCTTAAACAATATAGAGTTTATACTAACACAGTTCTTTTTTTAATACTAGTGTTTTTTTGTGCTTTTTATACTTTTTTAATTTTATTTATATAATATTCTCAATTAAACCTTGAATTTCAAAGTATTTCTTTCTAAATTCTCTATTAATTAACAATTTCTCTTCAGCTTTCCTAAGCTTTATTCTCATATTTTTAACATCCCCTAATAATTCTGTACTTTTAAAGTCTTCATCTAATAAAATTCCATACTTATCTAGTAATAATAAAATCATATATAATTTTTCCTTATTAGTATTCTCATTTAATATAGAAATTTCATTGATACTTAATTGCTTTAAAATTAAACTAACTATAAACTTATATCTTTCATTCATAAAACCACTCCTTATTTATATCTTTGCCACAAATAAAAAGAAATAACCCAAGTTTTTTCAAACTTAGGTTATTTAAGCTATTTAACACTAATATCAATTTTTAATGATGTGTTTAAAGGTTGTTGATCTCCAACACACATTTCATACTTTATAAAAACTTCCCCACCATTATCATTAACGTTAATATCAAGTTCTTTTGTATCTATATCCAACTCTAATATTCCATAAGGAGTATTATATAACGATATGTCATCCTCTTTTACATCAAACTTCATCTTAGTTATTACATTTCCCACTCTCTCTAAAAGAACAGTATCCTCATTTATCGTAATAATTGTATGAGTTCCTTCCATACCAGATATTTCTGTTTCATCATATTCTAAAATAAACTTATCTTCTTCTTTTCTAAAGGTTCCAGGACTAACAATCTCAATTAATTCATCACCTTCAACTGAAGCATTACTTTGAACCTTAATAACTGCTTTTCTCTCCATTTATTATTCCTCCTATGATGATTTAACTAAAAATTCATTTAGTTTTTCTTCTTCTAATGCAACAACTTTCAAACTATTATTAAATGGAGTTTTAAACTTACCATATTTAACTTCAACTTCTTCTCCTGCTGTTGCCTTACTGTATCTCGCCGCTATTCTACATGCAATTTCCTCATCTTCTTTTTTGCATTCTCCTGAAATAATTGCCATTGCACCCATATGGCTTGATGGATAAAATACAGTTTCCTCTCCATTAATCATTTCTTTAATAGCAGTTGCCTCATCTCCAGTTCTTGCAACAACAATTTTAACACCATTTGGAGTAATAAAATGTCTTCCATATCTTAATAAAGATATATCTTTTGGCGTTGCATCACCCTGTCTATCAATAACTTCTTTTAATCTTATTGCATAATTAGGCTCAGTTAATTTACACCCTCCTGCTGGAGATGGATATTCCTTTATTCCCCACACATCAGCTAATTCCATTTGTCTTTTTCTACTTCTTCCTGATATATCCAATAATTTTTCTCTATCAACTAATCCTTGCTTTTCCATTTCAGTTGCCTCTAAATTTAAAGCACATAATGGTCTTAATATTTTATCTGAAAATCCAGATTCTCTTTTAACTATGTTTAAAGCTTGTCTGTTCTGAGACATAGGTCTTTGATTTAAAACTTCTCCAGTAATTATAAAATCAGCATCAAACTTCTTTAATAATTCTCCTGAATGTCTCATCATCATTGCATGACAATCTATACATGGATTAATATTTTTTCCCCATCCATGCTTTGGATTTTTAACCATTGTAAAATGCTCTTCTGAAAAATCCACAACCTCTAATGGTATGTCTATTTGCTTAACCATTCTTTTAGCATTATCTTCATTAAAGAAATATGATTTAAAACATATTCCTATCACTTCAATTCCTTGATCCTTTATTAACTTAGCTGCAAGTATACTATCTAATCCACCTGAAATCATTGCTAAAGCTCTAGTCATAATTTCGTCCTCCTAATCCTTCTGTAAATTTAACTACAAAGTATAGTTTAAATTTCTTTCTTCCTTAATTCAAGGATAAATGCAAATTTAAGAGAAAATTTCTTTTATAACTTCCCAAATCTTTGACTTATAAACTATTTCTTCTCCATTATTAGCTTCCTCAACATAACTGTTCATTTCCTTCTCTGTCTCTTCATAAGCAACTTTCCCCTTTGTAACATCAACAAAACACAACGGCGGGAACATTACACACCACCAATTTTGGCCTTTTCCTTCTCCAATAATTATTCTATATGCTTCATACTCCCCTTGAGGCAATTCAATATTTCCATAGGTTTTATTAGGAAAATTCTCTTTTCCTAACGTACTCTTAACACTATAATTATACCCATTTTTCTTAATAACTTTCTCTGCAATTTTTTTAAGCTTCTCATCTTCCTTTTTTATTATTTCTCTAGAATTATCTATAGATTTTGAATCCTTTAATAACGGAGTTAAATAATTAATTATTTCATCCCTAACCTTTAGTTTTAATTCTTGATCTTCCTTACTATCACTATTTGCAATTACATGAAACCTTATTAGAATATCCTTAACTTCCTCATATTTATATGTAACTAAATCATTTCCCTTTTCCTCAATGCTTGTACACCCTATAAATAAATTTGATACCATACATAATAATAAAATAACCTTAACAATTTTCTTCATCATAAAACCTCCCTGTAGCTTTAAGTATGTCCACTAGGAGGCTTTCTATTCATTAAAAATATAAAATTTTATATAGTTCTTGTTATAAATACCTCTTTATAGTTCTTTTTCATTTCTTCATAACAAGCTTGAGCCTTCATCATATCCTCAAATATTCCAAATACAGTTGGTCCACTTCCACTCATCATAGAATTTAATGCTCCATATTTATTCATATCGCTTTTAATTCTAATAATTTTACTATGCTTTCTTAGCGTAACATTTTCTAAAAGATTTTTCATATTATCTGCAACATAATAAATATCATCTCTATTCATTGCTTCAATTAACTCATCTACTTTTGGATGTTTAATAACCTTAGATAAATCAAAGTTACCATAAACCTCTTTGGTTGATACACCAAAACTAGGCTTTACAATAACCATTATTTTATCCTTGAAAGGTTTTAGTCTTTTAACCTTTTCTCCAATCCCTTCACATAAAGCTGTCCCTCCAACAATACAGTAAGGAACGTCCGCTCCCAATGTTAATCCTAATTCCATTAGTTCTTCTTCTGAGGCACCTACTTCAAAAACCTTATTCATAAGCTTAAGAACAGCTGCACAATCAGTACTACCTCCAGCCATACCAGCTGCTACAGGAATATTCTTCTTAATAAATATTTTTACACCCTCTTGAATGTTATACTTCTCCATAAATTTTTCAGCAGCTCTATAGGCCAAATTTCTATTATCAGTAGGTAAATAAGGTTTATTACATCCTAATACAATTCCCTTCTTTGCCTTTACAACCTCAACTTCATCATATAAATCTATTGCTTGCATTATCATTTTTAATAAATGATATCCATCTTCTCTCTTATCCACTATATCTAATGCTATGTTAACTTTTGCATAAGCCTTACATTTCATATTAATATCCTTCCTTTATTCTTTTATTATTCATAATTCTATCATAGCACTTTTATTATGTCTATTTGCTATTAAACTAAATCAACTCACTAAGAATCTTCTTAGTGAGTTGATATTACATAGTATCGCTTACTATACATTATTTATTACTTTACCTTCATCATTATTTATCATATTATTTATTTCTTCAATTAAAGGTGCTCTTTTTTCATAAAATACTATTATCAAGTCTCCAATATCACTATTATTAAAAGCATCTCTAAAAGCTATTCGTTCATCTAACTCAATTGTATAGTTTATATTTTTATTTTTCACACCATACTCTAATAGCTCTGCAACTTCTCCCACTTTCTTTCCTCTTCTATCAACGTCTTCTTTAATTATTATTCTATCGAGATATTCCCCACAAATTTCACCTATTTTCATAGTCATTTCTTCACTTCTATCTCCAGGAACTCCAATTACTCCAATTTTTGAACTACATTCTATTTTAGAAAGTCCTTTTAAAACCGCTTTATACCCTTCAATATTATGACCATAATCTAAAATAACTTTTCTTCCACACACATCATAAATATTAAATCTTCCCGGATTATGTTGATCATTTAAAGCAAAAGACATCAACCCTTTTGCAATCATACAATAATCAATACCAAGCCCAACTAAAGCTGAACAAGATGCTAATGCATTTTCTATATTGAATGTTAAATGACCATTTAAAGTTATTGGTATATCTTTTATAGCTACAACTCTATATTCCTTTTTATTACTTATAACTTTAATATAATTATCATCTGTAAAAACACATATTTCTCCTTGTCTAATAGCCTTTTTAATCAGCTCATTATTTTTATCCTTTGAGAAATAGATTATATTAGCATTTATCCTATTTATTATATCCCGACTCCAATAATCATCAGCATTTATAACTGCATATCCATCTTTCTTTACAGCCTCAACAACTAAAGCCTTAACCTTACTTAAATCTTCCATAGTATCAACTTCATCAATACCTAAATGATCTTCAGTAATATTAGTTATGACTGCAACATCTGACATATCATATGCTAACCCATTTCTAATTAATCCACCTCTTGCTGTTTCTAATACTCCAATTTCAACTTCCTTATTTAATAAAATAGCTTTTGCACTATAATATCCAGTATCATCACCTTTATCAATACACTTCCCATTAATAAATATACCTTCAGTTGAAGTCATCCCAACAGTGTATCCCATAAGAGATAAAACATGTGAAATTAATCTTGTAGTAGTGGTTTTTCCATTAGTACCTGTAACTGATATTATTGGTATATTCTTTTTGCCATTTTTATATAGCATATTGAATATACTTTCTCCTACATTTCTTTTTTCACCACTAGAAGGATATTCATGCATTCTTATGCCCGGTGCTGCATTTACTTCCATAATCACACCATTATTATTTAATGGTATAGAAATATCTTCTGTACATATATCAATTCCACATACATCTAATCCAATAGCCTTTGCAGCTCTTATGCATATATCTATGTTTTCCTCACATATTTCATCCGTACAATCGATTGATAAACCACCAGTAGATATATTTGCATTCTTTCTTAAATATATTTTCTTATCTTTTTCAAGAATAGATGTTATATTATATCCATTTTCCTCTAAAATATTTAATAAATTCTCATCTATCTTTATTTTAGTTAATGGCTTCTCATGATCTTTTCCTCTTAAAGGATCATTATTCAGTTCAAAAATTAATGATTTTATACTTTTAACACCATCTCCAATAATAAATGGTGGGACTCTTAACGCAACAGCTACAACCTTATAATCTACAACACAAACCCTATAGTCTTTTCCTACTACATATTCTTCTAGAATTATATCTTTGTAATTTTTACCTATTTGATTATAGGCTTTAACTAATTCCTTTTCATTTTTTATATTAACTATTACTCCATTTCCCTTATTGCCATATTGAGGTTTTAAAACTAAAGGATACCCTATAGCTTCCCCCTCTTTTAGAAGGTTTATTATATTATATACCTTTGTACCATATGCAACAGGTATATTTTGAATTGATAATAGCTCTTTAGTTAATAATTTATCACATGAAATATCAGCAGCTACACATGCAGTATTACTTCCTATAGTAGCTTCAAATACTCTACCTTGCTTTCCATATCCAATTTGATAGAAACCACTATCACCCAATTTAATTATTGGGAATTCTTCTTTTTTAGCTGATTCTATAATTGCTCTTGTACTTGGACCTACTATTTCCTTTTCAAATATTTCCTCTAATAATTTTACCCTTTGGTTAAAATTGGCTATAACTTCTCCCTTTATTAATGAGTTTATTATTTCAACTGCTAATCTCCCACATTCTAATCCAACTCGTTCATATTCATATTGATAAATTATATAATAAAAATCGCCTGTTATTTCTCTTGCCTTACCATAACACACTTCAATACCAACTTTATTTTGTAAGCATATAATTATATGTTCACAAATATGAGCTAAATAAGTACCTTCATGTAATCTCTTTACAAATCCGCCCTCTTCATCTACACCACATCTATGACTATATAACTCTGGCAATAATTCAACTAAACCATTATTAAAATTCTCAATATCCTTACTTGGGGTTTCACAATACCCTTCTAAGTCAACATCTAATCTTATACATTTTTTATGAGAATATATATTTCTTCCTTCATATATTTTTTCTCTTATAATCTTCATCTTTTATTGTTTCCTCCTCATAAGGCGTTCTATTTAAAAGTGAAAATTTATTTCCATCTTTAAGTACATGTAGCTTTACATTGTACATAGAAAGCACCTCATCTGTATGTTGTTCTGATACATTTGTATATGTGATTTGACTTCCATCTATAAAATATACTACCCCTTCACCAACTACCTCTATATATCCTTGTGAATTAACAAATATAGCTGTATTTTCATCAATTCCTATTCCTAATACCTCTGGATTTTGTGCAACCCCAGATAAAAGCCTTCCAATTCTACCTCTTTGATCAAAATGTTGATCTATTATAACATTTTTTATCATTCCTAGACCTGGAGACATACTTAAATTACTCTTCTTCGGTGAATCTTCCTCTTCTCCTCCGATTATCATTGTATCACTCATTACTGATGCCCCTGCTGAAGTTCCAACAATATATTTTCCTTGCTTATGAAAATCCATTAATGCATCATATACAGGTGTACCTCCAATTAAGCTTGTAATTCTTAATTGGTCTCCTCCAGTAAAGAATATTAACGTCGCTTCCTTTACTAAATCTATATTTTTCTCCTCGTAAGCATCCTTCCTATCAGTTATATTTAAAATTTTTATTTTTTTTACATTTAATTCCGAAAAAGCTTTTCTGTATTTTTGGGCTGCTTCTTCAGGGTACTCCGTTGCAATTGTTGCTACTAAGAGCACATCATTTTCCCTATTGATATGACTACACGCCCTATCTAAAATAATTTTTCTACCTTCTTTATCTTCTGCTCCACCTATTATTATTAGATTGCCTTTGGGTATGTTTTTCATTATTATCACCTCAAATCGTGCATTTTCTATTGTTTCCAAAAAATATATCTTATATTCATATTTGTAATAAAATCTCTTTTATTTGCTTAATATTTATATAATTTATCAATAAAATAAAAAAGTAGATACTTTATGTGAAATATATTACACACTAAGTATCTACTTTATTCTTTATTCTTTAAATCTTAGAATATTGCTCTACCTGGAATTAGAAGTTTATCTCCATTATTAATGTCTTGATCATCATCCATTCCATTAAGCTTCTTAATTTCTGCAGTAGTTGTATTATACTTTTTAGCTAATCCCCATAAAGAATCACCCTTATCAACTATATAAATAGTTATACTTGCTTTTTTCTTAGGAATTTCCCCTTCAACTTCTTGTACATCTGAAATGAATTCCTTAGAAACTTCAAAGAAAGCTTTTGCAACTATATTTAAGTTAACTTTAACAGCTATGTTATTGCCTTCTATTGCTGTATCTATATTTTCAACATTACTTTTTACTAATGGTTTCATTCCTGGCTTTACACCTGGAATTTCTACTACTGAATTAAATGGAAGTTCTTCTTGTATATGTGCTACCATTTTATTCTCATCAGATGTTTTATATAGAACATCAATCTTAACAATTCCATCTGAAACTACTTTGTCATCTAAAACTTGAGTATTAACTATCATAGGAGTAACTGTAGATGTTAAAACTTGTTCTGGTTTTATCTCTTCACTTTGAGGAGATAACGTTTCTTTTACTATTACTTCTGATGATTGATTCCCTTGTATTCCACCAATTTCATATTTATCTTTTCTTAAATCCATTAATATCTTTGGAGAATATGCATCATTTATAACATCAATATTTTCCTTAGAGAAAATTTTAATATTTACTTTTACCCCTGCATCAACATTTACTATTCTAACTTCTCCTAAATCATCTTCTCCTAAGCTTAATTCTTTATTAGATATCTCAAAAGTAACATTTGGTATCATATCCCCTGAAACTCCTGAAACCTCTTCTTCCCTTGATAAGTAAATATCATCGCTTAAGCATATAACATCATTACTATCGGATGCTGAATATAATATGCTTACTTTGCAATAACATGAAACATAAACTTTGTCTTCTAATACTTTCATTTCCTTTTTGTGAAGATTTGCTGCGCAGCTTAAAACTTTTCCAATTTGAGGTTTGTCCATTCCTACTCTAATCATAGACTTACCATTAAGGTCTAACGCTTGATTTGCTGCTAATCTATTTATTGACTCACTCTTTTTTAATACTTCTATACCGTCTGAACCTTCTATATCTTTAACAAATTCAAACTCAGTGTTCTTGTATAATTCCCAATCAATACTTATAACACTTTCAACAGAAATTTTTCTCTCATTCATTATTTTTGAGTCGATATGTTCTATTTTACATTCAGCTTCACACTCTACTCTATGTTCTCCTTCAGCAAGGTCTAAGTAATTGGTAAATTTTTGTGAGTAGTTAACAGCATTAACAAGGTTATCTTCTTCTCTTGCTAAATATAAAACTGTATAGTCTACTCTACCTTCTAATAAGTATTTTTCTCCAACTAGCTCTTTGCTCACTATCATAGGTTTAGCATCAATAAACAATATCTCTTGTACATCTGGATGTGTATCTGGAATAAGATACTCATCTTTTAATAGTGAATTTGAATTTGTCACTCTTAGTAATTGTTCAAATTGACCATTTTCTTTAATTACATCTATTCTGGACATTATATCCCTCCTATAAAATACCTACTACTATTTATATAGTTCTTAAATAATTCTGATACCAATTTTTAATAAAATATTTTCTACATTTTTTGACACGACTCATTAAAACATCCATCATTTAGGTTTTTAACTCTTATTTTTTATAATTAAATAATTTTTTTCAAAAAAACTGTTGACAATAGTCTTAATTTGTCGTAATATTAATCTTGGTTATTGACCATATAACCTCTCATAAATTCTCAATACCCTTTTATACCATAGTTGAAAGATGGAAACCCACCATCTTTCTTTTTTTTTTATTTTAAGACTATTATATTCTATGTTAAATATGTTCTAATATTCTTAAAGTTATTTTAAAAGAGCATAAATTATTTTTGACTGTACTTTTTTAAACAAAAAAAAACTTCGAAAATCGAAGTTTTTATGCTGAGAATACTAATTGCACTGTTTTAGTTAATACATCTGAATAACTATATGTCACTGTCCTTTGGGTGTCGCAATTTAATCTAATTACGAAAATACTTGGGTAAACACTTTCAATTACACCATCATTAATTAGAACTTTCTTTCTTCCACCGTTAGCTTTCAATGTAACATTTTGGCCAACATGTTTTTCTATGTCCCTCTTAATTGTTGCAATGGTTTTAATTTTTTCCATTTTCAAACACCCTCTTTCAATATATATTATACATATTTTTTCCATTTTGTCAATAAAAACCATAATTTTATCACTTTTAAACTGGCTTTGTCAACAAAAACTTTTATTTACGTAATATATTCTTAGTAATTTCTAATTTTTTATTCACTAATTGTGTTTATATTATGAAAAAAATAATATTTAGGCATAAGGTGACTTTGGATATCCTTCTCTATATTTTCCTCTTGTTTGTAATCCACCTATTCCTTTTATGCCTGTTATTGTATTCTCAATCACCTCTGTTATTGCTACAAATTTGTCGATTCTTGTATATGCTATTTTTTCACATACAAAAACAGGATCTAAACAATGTATTAAAACTCTATTAGGTGATGAAGCAAAATTTGCCCCAACCTTTAACAGTTCTTCATAACAACTTTGGCATGCCCCTGCAAAAATCACCAATTCATCATAACTTGAATTGTAATTTCTAAGTTCTTTTACAGCTTCAATATAGTATATTGAATTTCTATAATTATTTATATTTAAAAAGTCTTTTGTATCTTTTAATATACCATCATGCCCTGTTAATACAACTATATCTGGCTTAATTCCCTTAACAAGCTCAATTACCATCTTAGGTTGATCTATTTCTCTTATGTGCTTCCCAACAGCATCTATTCCTAACTGTTTATATACTTTCAAGCATGTTTCCATATACTCACTATCGCCATCAATATGAAGCACCTTTCCAGCTCTTCCAAAAAGCAACTCCTTATTTGTAGTTATTTTTGGTGATTTTGCTGCTCCTCTGCTACTACTGGGCATTGTTGTTCTGGTAGCCATAACATTTTTAATAGCCTTAGATACTCTAGCATTTAATATTTTATCTGTCTTTGCTAAATAATTCTCATCAACTACTTCTAAGTCATCTCTTACTGAATCTGCTATAATTCTTATATTAATCCCTTTTAATATATATATAACTTCCCCTTTTTCTTCTTTAATATCGATAATTTTAAAGGTGATGTCCTTATCGTATGATTTTCTTACTACTATGTCTCCAACTACCATATTTACCTCTTTAAAATAGTATTCTTCATTTATTGTATTCAAAAGTTCTTTTTTTGTTACAAAAAAAAAGCATGGTTATCCATGCTTTTTTATTTAAGAAACTCTTCTTTAAATTTCTTTAAGAATTCAAGATGGTTTTCTTTTTCATTTATAATTGATTCTATTTTATTGGTAAATGTTGATTGTCCCCAATTAACCTCATTATAATAATATCTATTAGCTAATCTCCAGTACCTTTGTGGAAATTGTAAGAATGAATATAATACTTTATACTCTTCTGCTTTAATTTCACTTACATTACTATAAGATTCTATTATAGCTCTTGCAAACTCAACATTCCAATCAACCCTCTTTAAAACCTTTATCATAAAATTAGAAATATCAAAGGCTCTTATCTCCCTTTTGCAGTAATCAAAATCAATTACATATGTCCCTTCATTCTCAGTCAATATTATATTATGATAGGTAAAATCATGATGGCAAAAACCCTTATCTTTTTCTGCAATCATACATAATTCATAGTACTCTGATTCTTCCATTGTTTTTAAAGCTTCTTTACCCATTTCTTTATAAAAATCAATGGACTTTAAATATACAAGATCAAAATCAGACTTAGCCGATTTTTTTCTTACCATATCTCTCATTTTATCTAAAGCTTTAATACGCTTATTCATAAGGCTTGGCCATCTTCCTAAATCACTTTTCAACTTAGAATTTTCTGGTGGATCATATCCTTTTGATGCCTCATGCATTTTTGCTAAGGTTTCACTTGCCATTTTTACTTCTTCTATGTTATGGAAGTCACACTCTCTTCCTTCTAACCATTCTGAAAGGGTGTATAAGTCCTCATTAACTAATGCATATGGTTCCCCTTCTATGTTTAAAAAGTAATTATCTACTTTATTGAATCCATTGTTAACTAGGTGCTCTTTTGCTCCATAAACAAATAATAGTTTCTGTGGCCCATAATTTATTTTCTTTAGGCATCTTTCCCCTTTGTTAGTCTTTAAATGATATACACCTTTATTTGCTTTAATGGTTTCTATTTTGATGTCAAACTGTCTTTCTATTTCGAATTCCCTCATCATCTTCCTCACCTCCTATATATTTATATGTATGTTAAATTTCTTTTATTAACACTTTTTGATTTGTTTTAATATAATAAAGTAAAAGTAAAAGAAAGGGGTTAACTCATGAATATTTGTATTGATGGTAGAGCCGCAAAATGGTATAGAGGAACTGGAATTGGAACCTACACACATCAATTAATTACTTATTTAAATAAAATTAATTGCGAGGACCAATACCTTCTCTTTCTTCCTGAAGACTCTTCTCTTGAAAATTTAAATGATAACTTTCATATAGAAATTGTGGACACTAATCCAAATAATAATTTTTGGGATGAAATTAGAGTTCCTAATATTTTAAATAATAATGATATTGATCTGTATCATGTTCCTCAAAACGGTGTGGGGCTTTCTCCCTCAATTAATTGCCCAAAAGTAATAACATTGCATGATATAATACCCTTAAGAATGCCAGAAACAGTAAGTCAACGATATCTAAAAATTTTCAATGAGGATTTACCCAAAATAATTAACGATATTGATGGAATAATTACCGTTTCAGAGTTTTCAAAATTAGATATATCAAAAGAGTTTAATTATCCACTAGATAAAATATTCGTTACACACTTAGCTGCTGAAAAAATATATAAACCTTTAAGCAAATGTCAATGTAAAAATATAATTTCAAATAAATATGATATTGATGATAAATTTGTCCTTTATGTTGGGGGATTTAGTCCAAGAAAAAATATAATAGGTTTAATAGAAGCTTTCTCATTAATCCCTAAAGAAGAGCGTCTTAATACCAAGCTAGTTATTGTAGGAAATAAAGGAATATCTTATCCCAAGTATCAAAAACGAACTGAGGATTTAGGTATATCCAACGAAGTAATATTTACAGGGTTTATTCCTCTTGAAGATATGCCAATATTTTATAACGCTGCTGAAGTTTTAGTGTATCCATCTTACTATGAGGGCTTTGGCTTACCTCCAATTGAAGCAATGGCATGTGGCACACCTGTTATAGCATCAAACGTAACCTCTCTTCCAGAAGTTTGTTATGATTCTGCTCTCTTAGTTAATCCTTATAATACAGAAGCCTTAAGTTATACAATTTCTCGTGTACTTAATGATAGCTTTTTAATGCTTACTATGGTTAAAAAATCTCTAATGCGTAGTAATCTGTTTTCTTGGGAAAATACTGCCTCACTTACTTTAGATGCTTATAGAAAAATTATTAATAATAAATAGTAAAGAGTCGATGTTTTAAAGACATCGGCTCTTTACTATTTATAAAAATATCTTTTTATATTCTTCACAAAATTCCTTTCTAAAATCTTCATTTAGCAACTTGAAATCAAACTTTGATATAAATGCCTCTTCTTCCCAATCTTTTCTTTTATAATAATAATCTTTAATTATTGTACATATTTCTTTTGGGAAAATTAATATTGAGTATAGTAGATTAAGCTCTTCTTTATCAAGTTGTGTCACTTCATTATAAGCCTTTAAAGCATTTATTCCCTTTTCAATATCATAAGCAGCATTCTTTATAGATTTAATTATAAAATCTCCTAAATCTATTACCCTTAACCCTATGGAGCAATAATCAAAGTCTAATAAAGATACTATTCCTTCATCAATTATAAAATTATGGTGAGCTAAATCATTATGACAAAGTGTAATTAAATCTTGTTTATTAATAAGGTTATTATATTCAAATTTGTTTTCACTCCACTCAATAGCTTTATTAATATCCTCTTTTATCTCATTATATTTTTCTATAAATTTTCTATCAAAATCATCTAAAAAAGTAAAGCCTTTAACTCTTGAATATATTTCATCAATATTCTTCAATGTTTCTTTATACATATTTGGAATATCTTTTAAAATTATTTTTTTCCCCATGATTATTTCTATATAATCCTTTATTCCCTTACCACTTTCATGATATTTAGCTATTGTTTGTGCACATAATTCAACCTCTATTTGATTTGTAAATGTAACTTCTCTGCCCTTTATCACATCCATTAAAATATACTTATCTCCATTCCACTCTACACACTTTTTGTTATTACATAAAACATCAAATTTAATTGTATTAGTAAAATTTCTGTTTATATAATCTAATGCTAAGCAGATAAAGTTAATTCGCTCTTCCTCATACTCAACTCTTTTTAATATTTTCTTTCCACTCGTAGTATCCAATATATATAACTTTCTCAATGGTGTTATATCTAACGCTTCTAAATTTATATTTTTAAAAAACTCTTCACTTAAATCATACTTACACAAATACTTCTTTTCTATATATCTTACCTTATTCACCTAATCATCTCCCTTAAACTCCCAATTGTATTCATTTTTAATTATTTTTAAATACTCACTATCACTTAACCCCTTTTTATTTAATCTATACTTTTCAATTACTTTTAAAGTATCTATAGGAAACTCTATTAAGTTTCTTATATATTCTCCACTGCTATCATCAAGTCTTGAAGCAATAATAAATTTATTTATAATAATATCTTCACTAAATACATATCCCTTTTTTCTTAATTTAAGAATATATTCAATTAAATCATCCTCAACTAAGTTATAAGATATTTTTTTCAAATCCCCAATCTCAACACTTTCAAGCACTCTCAAATTACTTGAATCTACTCGTCCAAGAACCAATTCATTTCTAACCATACTTCTATTTATCATTGAAAAATAATTTTTATAATCTATGGAATTTAATACATCTTCAGCCCTTTTTAAAACCTTTTCTCCAACCCTTAGAATAAAATCATTTGTTTCATTATCATTATTTAACTCTTTCAAATATCTTTTAAATTTTTTAGATAAAACCTTATAATCCTCTACCCTTTTTCCCAATACACTTAATATATTGCTACCTCCTGAATCTGGATAACTCATTAGAAGTCTGTGTATATATGCAATAACCTGCACTTGCATATATACATCCTCCCTATTATCATTTCTAAAGGTATTTCCAATTACGTATATCTCTTTATCTCTTAAGTAATCTTGAATTGTCATATCTTTAATAGTAATCACCTCCATTAAAATATGATTCTAAAAACTCTTCCCTCTCATCACAATCCTCTATATAACTTTTTAATCTACTCATAAACTTTTCCATTGGCCAAGGTTGTTGTTCCCAGTATCTTTGTATACCCAATTGCCAAAAAGCTTGAGGATATCTTATAAACTCTTTCATTACATCCTTTTCTTCATCTAATACCAAATTAAAGTCGTTATAATTATTTATTATCAAATCACATTTGCCATTATCCCACTTACCATTTTTTAGTGCTCTAATAATTAATGAACTTAAATCATGCAAATGAGAATCTAATATACAATAATCAAAATCTATAATATGAATCCCATTCTCCTTGTCAATTAACACATTGTGATTAGCAATATCATGATGACAAACGCCCCTCTTCATTACTTCTTTTTTCATTAAATCAACATACTTACTTTTCTTTAATCCCTCAATAGATTTCTCTCCTCGCTTTAATTCCTTCTCCATAGCACTTAAATATATATTATCAAATTCATCTAAAACAGCTTTTTGACTTATTCTTTTCTTAAAATCTAATATTTCTTCATTTCTAGTAGAAAAAACTTTTATCCAACTAAACCATCCAATTCTAGGATTCATCTCCCTAGTTAATGTAAAATTTTCACTTGCAATATGGAGTTCCGCTAGCTTTTTACTGACCTTAGCTAACTCTAATGGATTATCATAATTGCTTTCTCTTGAATTAATCCACTCTGTTATATATCCAAACCCATCATCTAATGATATATAACTTTTTTCATCATATGTTTGAAGCATATTAGGTACATTTGTGAATCCATTGCTTATTAAATGTTTCATAACTTCCTGTATAAAACAAAAATGGGGATACTGATATTTAATACATTTTAAACAGTATCTCCCTTCCTTTGCTGTGATTTTAAAGGCACTTTTGACCTTTTCTATTTTAGTTATATTTAGGGAGTAGTTTTCTTGAATCTTTTCCCTTAAATCCTTATTTGTCATAAGCTTCTCCTACGAAGTACTTTTATATTAATATATGTGCTTTAATAATTATTGTGATTTTTTATTCACAAAATTTATTATTCATAATATTTTATTATTATAAAATTTTTAAGGAGTTATCTATGAAAATTGCTATTGATGCAAGAGGTGCAAATCTTTATAGTGGAACTGGAATTGGTACTTATACTAAAAATCTTTTAAAAGAACTTGTTTTAATTGATGATAAAAATAACTACAAATTAATATGGACTGGTAAAAAGCATAATGATTTAATATCAAATAATTTTAATTACTTATTAAGCTCTGGTAGACATGGAGGCTTTTTTGAAAAATATTATATTCCAGAATTTTTAATAAAAGAAAATTACAATTTATATCATATACCTCAAAACGGACTTGGATTTCCTTTTGATTATAATTTAAATACCGTTGTAACTATTCATGATTTAATTCCTTATATAATGCCTGAAACTGTCGGGAAAGGGTATCTTGAACGTTTCTTAAGAGATATGCCTAATATTATTTCTAATTCAAAAGGAATTTTAACTGTTTCAGAGTATTCAAAGAGTGATATTTTAAGATTCTTTCCAAACTATGATGAAAACAAGATTTTTGTAACTCCTCTAGCAACTAATGATAACTATACTCCCCTTCCTAAGAATAATTGCAGGGAAATTTTAAAAAGTAAATACAATATTCAAAAACCATTTATCTTATATGTGGGTGGTTTTAGCTCTAGAAAAAATGTTATGGGCTTGCTCGATGCATTTGAAATGGTGCATAAAAATTTAAAAACACCACACACACTACTTTTATTAGGCTCCTTAAGAGATGAGGGAGAAAAAATCAAAAGCGAGGTCATTAATCGTAGCCTTGAAGATTATGTATTATTTCCAGGCTTTATTGATGATAATGATTTACCTTTATTTTATAATGCCTGTGAGTTATTTGTTTATCCTTCTATGTATGAAGGCTTTGGATTGCCACCTTTAGAAGCAATGAGCTGTAAAACGGCTGTTATTACCTCTAATCTAACTTCAATTCCTGAGGTTACAGGAAAAGATGGAGCTATTTTAATAAATCCTTCAAATACTAATGAGCTAGCCTCTAAAATTTTTGATGTTCTTGAAAATCCATTGCTTAAAATGTCACTCCAAGAAGAAGGCTATAAAAGAAGCCTCCAATTTTCATGGAGGCAAACTGCTAAAAACACCTTAGATGCATATGAAAAAATATTTAGTTATTTGTAAATTTTGATTTTGCTTCTCTATATATCTCATAATCCTTTATTTCTGGAGCCTTTTGTATAATGTTATCCATTATTATCAATGGGCTCCTAACAATAAAGTTATTAATATTATCTTCAATCGATTTATCTTTATAAGTATATAAATAACTAGGGAAAAACTCGCCCTTTTTAGCATACTTTATAGCTACTTCTGTATTTGTTGTTAAATATGATAAAAAAGCTTCAACTAACTCATCTTTTTCCTTATCAACTGTAACTATAACTAAATTACTTCCTTCAGCTACATAAAATTTATTACTGCCTTGAATCTTTGATGGTGGATATGTTGCAACCCATTCACATTTTTCTTTAATAGCTGCAAGTTCTCTCATACCATTTGCAGAAGATATTCTCACAGCAAATTCTCCTCCATCAACTAAATTAATTATATTTTTTTCATTCAACATTAAAATAAAGTTAGATACTTCAGAAACAATTTTCTCTATATCTTTTTCACCTTTTTCAAGTTCCTGCATTATTAGTAATGAATATAAATCCTCCATATCCCTTCCTGTTGCATTAATTAACTTAACTTTACCATTGCTCTTTAAATGAATATCTTCTCCAATTCTAATTACATCATTCCATGTATTCAAATCTACATAACTATATCCATACTCTTTAATCATATCCTCTCTTATGTAAAGAACTAATGGTCTTGATGTTAGAGGAACTCCCTTAACCTCATCACTAAATATTACTTCTTTTATTCTTCCTAATGTAAAATTATTTTTATATGTTTCAATTATTTCTTTATTATCACTAAAATTTTCTTCTAATGAATTTAACTTATACATTAATACGCTATCAAGTTGTACAATATCCATATCTGAAGTAATAGCTTCTTTTGCTTTACTAGCATATTCATTGTCATAAGCCTTATTCACATTAATTTTAGATTTTTTATTTTTTTCCATAAATAAATTAGCACTTTCCACCAAGTATTCATAACTTTCAGCTGATGCTAAAATATTTATTTCTCCTTTAACCTCTTTATCGTTACCATAAAAAAGTGAAATTATTGCTCCTATCACTAAAATACATACTATAATAACTGTAAATATTGAAAATTTATATTTTTTCATTTCATACCCCCAATTAATAATATTATCTACATTATAACCTTTTAATAATTTAAAACCAATTCATTTTTTCTTTTCCTTTATTTAATATTGACGTATAATATAAAATAAAATTATTTAACAAAGGAGGAATTAGATGAATATTGACACACTTAAACTTTTTTATAACGTTGCTGAAGCCAATAGCATTTCTGTTGTAGCAAAACAAAATCATATTTCACAATCTGCATTATCTCAACAATTATTTAAACTTGAAGAAAAATTAGATGTAAAGTTATTTAATAGAAGTAATAAAGGAGTAACCTTAACTAAAGAAGGTGAGGTTGTTCTAAAGCATTGTAAAAGTATATTTAGATCTTCAGAATTACTTTTTCAAGAATTAGATTCTTTAAAGAAAAATAAAGAAGTAATTACTATAAAATCACCTGAAGTTCTAAATTCAACCCTTATCTCTTCAGCCTTAATGGATATTAGAAAAAGGTATTCTAAATTAACAATAAATCTATTTAATTCTCAACACAATGTAGATGAATTGGATACAAATGTGGCTGATGAAATTGTTTTTTCTTATATAGAAAAAGGAAATACTTCTGAAGTTATGTGTGAAAAGCTATTTGATGATGAACTTATACTAATTTCAAAGTCATCACAAGATAAAGAAAATATTCTAATAAAAGACTTGCCATCAATTCCTATAATAGCTGTTGAAGATTTAATTTCAGCTCACAAACTTGTACAGAATAAGGTTAATGAATTACTATCATCTAGTAAAAAATTAAACATAGTTTTAACAACTGAAAGCTATTCACCCGCTATTTTTTCTCTTGCAAATTCAAAATATTATTTATTTGTTCCAAAAAGCACCTTTATTATTCACTATAAAGATTTAGGGTTTAAACAAATACAAATTGATGATTTTTCTATTCCACTTTCAGTATACATAACATTTAATGAATCTTTAATTAAAACTGAAAAAAGATTTATTTCTGCTCTTAAAAAAAGTATACTTAATAAATTATCACTTAATTAAAAAATTAGCTTCATATAAATTATGAAGCTAATTAACTTTACATTTTAATATTCTCTAACTATCAATTTTCTAGCAATCTCTCTTAAAACATCCTTATATGGATTATCTGGTAATTTATCAATACCAATAAAGGCTTTATCTGTATATTTTTGTGCAAGCTCTATTGCTTTTTCTACTCCGTCATTTTCTTTTACTAAATGAACTATTTTCATTATTTCGTCATCATTTAACTCTTTCTTTTCAAGATAATTTTCAAAACTGCTTGGCTTATTATTAAATGCATAGATAAATGGTAGAGTATATATACCTTGTTTCAAATCATTTGCAGCACTCTTTTTAATTGATTCATCACTTCCAACGTAATCAAGAATATCATCAATTATTTGAAACGCCATTCCTATATTATGTCCAATTTTACTTAATTCTTTACTAACCTTAGTGCTACAACCACTCTCAGCAGCACCTATGTATAATGAAAGTGAAAATAATTCAGCAGTCTTTCCTGAAATCCTACTCAAATACTTCTTTACAGATAACTTTTTAGAAAATCTAGAATTTAGTTGCTCTATTTCTCCTAAGCAAATTCTAGACATAGATTTTGAATCTATTTTTATACTCTGTAATGATGCATTTGAAGCTAATATTTTAAAACATACACAGAAAAGAAAATCTCCAATATATACAGCATATTCCTTTCCATATTTTGATTGAATTGTTTCATTTCCTCTTCTTAACTTAGCATCATCAATTACATCATCATGAACTAAAGTTGCCATATGAAGCATCTCAATAACCGCACCTAAGCTTCTAGCTTTTTCTTCATTATACTCTCCAAACTTAGCTCCAATTACAACAAAGGCAGGCCTTACCATTTTTCCACCTGTGTTAATTAAGTCATGAATAGAATTTTGTATAATCTTATCCTTACATTTTGTATTGGTAAGCATTATATCATTTATACCCTTTAATTCTTCCTTTATATCTTCATATCTATCCCACATTTTATCCATTGAAATCAGCTCCTTATCACATTTCTAAAGTAAGGAATTTTAGCCATATGAGATATTAATAAATTTGCTGTAATTCCTATAAAAATTCCTGTTACTAACCCAACTATTGATAAAACAGGCAGATATAATGTTACTGCAATATTTTGTACTATTGCTGCTGACACTAATATTTGACCTATATTATGAAAAATTGCTCCCGTTGTACTAACCCCAATTATCGATACCTTCTCTTTAAATACCTCTTTAACTAATACCATAAATGTGAAACTTAGAATACCACCAGCTGCACTATACATAAATGAAGATAAACTCCCTCCAAAAATAGCTCCTAATGATAATCTTAAAAATAATACTAAAAAAGCTTCCTTTTTGCTTTCTAAAGTATATAATGCCAAAACTGTAACTAAATTTGCTAATCCCAATTTAGCACCTGGAGTTACAAATGGTAATGGAATCATGCTTTCAAATATATGTAATACTAAAGCTTGAGCCACTAACAAACCAATATAAACTGTTTTTCTTGTTTTATTCATTTGAGTCTCCTTAATATGATAAAATTATTTCTTCTTCAGAGTCACCTTTAATCTCTATCATTACTCTATTAGGCAAACAAACTATACTTTTTCCTGGTTTTTTTATAAAACCTGGCTCTAAACATACGTAGTCTGGACATGTAGCTTCTATCATTGCAATTTGATCATCTTTTACTATAACTATATTTTTCCCGTACTTGCTATTCACTTCAAAAATATCTTCTCCTTTATGGGCTGATAAAGGTATATTTTTATATAGATTTCCTGCTATAGTTATTTGTGCATAAGTATTATTATACTGTGATTTCAACTTTGCTCCTAACACTATTTCTGGAGTAAATGAAATTACTAGTAAGAATATTATAATTATTATATCCCACTTTTTAATCATCAAATTTCCTCCAAATTTTATTTTCTTCATTAGTTTGCCCTCCTTTAATAAATTTATTTGATTAAAGTATAAAGCAAAGCTCACATTTTTATGAGTTTTGCTTTACACTTTATCATTTTAAAAAAGGCATCCCAAAATTATTTGGGATAGCCTTCTATATCTTTAATTTAAACTTACTTTAAATTACTTTAATCCATCAATGTTTTTCTTGTAAGCAGGAGTCTTTTTTCCCATCCAGAAATCTCCGGCCCATTTATTAATCCACGGCATGACATAATAGTCAAGTCCAAATGTTCTACCTGAACCATTCATTAGAGCGATTGATCCAAAGAAGAACCAAAGAATTTCCCAACCAGCCATAGCGCAAAGTATGAAGTTTACAACCATAGCAGCTGAAGCACCTGCTGATAAGAATGTGAATAATCCAACGATTAAGCATAATCCTAATCCAATTTCAGCAACTACAACTATTCTTTGCATCCATACTGCAATTTCTGGAGTTGGCATGAATACCTTCATGATTGCTTCATAGAAACCAGGAACTTCTTTAATAATTGGAGTTGGCCAATTTGCAACTGCATCTCCAGATTGTAATGCATCTGATGCACCTGATGTAGCTGTTTGTAACCATTCAAATGGCATTTTAACATTTCCATCAACAACCCAGCTATCAGAACCAATCTTAATAGCATTGAAGAATCCTTCAATTGAGTTTGCTCCCCACATATTTTCCCAAGAAGCTTCACCAAGTAACTTCTTAATACCTTCTATTAACCATAGACATCCTATGTAAATTCTTAAAGGTACTTGCCATAATCTATTTCCAAGAGAAGATAAATGTCCTCTCATTATTGATCTTCTATCTTCAATTCTGAAGAATTCATGTTGTAAGTAGTGGTAACATGCATTTATATCGTTAACCCCCCATAAGTAGTGTAAGTTAACTAAGTGCTTCATTACCATTGCTATAAAGCCTGATAATTTAACACCCATTAAGTTAGCAACACAGTATCTTCCACCAATTGAAACCATGAATCCGTGGTATGCTGATTTAAACTTAGTAAGCTCATCTTTCTTCTCAATTAAAGCTACTATATTCTTAACTATAGTATCCCCTGTTTGAAGAGCAGCTTCAACTATTTGAGGAGTTCCCTTACCTTCTTCTTCTTCGAAGTAGTTTAAGTCTCCAACTACGAATACATCTTCTTTTCCTTTTGCTTGCATAAATTCGTTAGCTTCAAGTCTTCCAGCTCTTCCTGTTTGAAGTCCATATTCTTTAACTTCTTGATTAGCTTGAATACCGCATGTCCAAATTAGAGTATTTGACTCTATTTCTTCTCCACTCTTTAATATAACCTTATTTTCAGTTACTTCTACGATTGGTGAATTCTTTAATACAGTAACACCCTTCTTAGCCATGTATTTTTCAGCCTTATCAGCTTGTTTTCTATCTAACATGTTAAGAATTGTTCCCATTGCTTCAACAACAAGTAATCTAACTTCTTTTTCATCAACATTGTATTCTTTTGCAAGCTTAGTTTTCCACTCTAATAACTCACCAGCCATTTCGATTCCTGTGAATCCTGATCCCGCAACAACAAATGTTAACATTTCTCTTCTCTTAGCTTCACTTCTTTCAAATGCAGCTAATTCAAACATATTTTGGATATGCTTTCTTATTCTCATTGCATCTTCAAATGACCATAAAGTAAATCCATTTTCTTTAACTCCTGGAACACCAAAGAATGCAGGTTCACTACCTGTTCCAACTACTAAGTAGTCATATGCAAATTCTCCATTAGTTGTCTTTACAACTTTCTTATCTGTATCTACATTTTCTATGTAATCTTTAACTACATTAACTTTAGTCTTTCCAAATATCTTTGCTAATTCAACTTGTACTGATTCTGGGTGAACTCTTCCACCTGCAACTTCGTGAAGTTCAGTCATTAGCGTATGGAATGAATTCTTGTCAATTAATGTAATCTCAATATCGTCATTCTTCTTATACTTCTTAGCTAATTTTTTAGCAACATGAACGCCACCATATCCAGCTCCAAGTATAAGTATCTTTTTCTTATCTGACATTAATACTCACCTCGTAATAATTTATTTTTACGTGTTCAAAACACACATATTCATTAACACCATTGACCATTCTATATTTT